>NZ_BAAASL010000017.1:0-154643 GCF_039532865.1 Streptomyces luteosporeus | reverse complement strand
GCCGCGGCGGTTGCCTGGCGGGCCAGGTAGACGCCGCGGCAATCGCCCGGGCCCCCGACCGTGCCGTGGACATCGCGCGGGACGCGGCGCGGATCGCCCGGGACACCGGCTCTGCACGGATGCGCCGGGAGCTCGGACTCCTGCGGCGGGCCGCGCGGTACCACGGCGCCCCGTAAGGGGCGCGGGGAACTGCGCGACAAGCCACGACGCGCCCGCAGACGGAGTGCCGGGCTTCGCCCGGGCGCCGGGGTGGTGCCTCGCCTGCGGGCCGTCGGTGGCCGGTCGCGCAGTTCCCCGCGCCCCTTACGGGGCGCCGTGGTACCGCGCGGCCCGCCGCAGGCTCACCGCAGCGCCGGCAGCACGCGCTCGCCGTACGCGTCGATCGTCGCCTCCTTCGCATCGTGCATCGCGTACACCGCGAACTGGTCCACTCCCAGCTCCCTCAGCGCGCTCAGGCGTTCGATGTGGGCCTCGGCCGGGCCCAGCAGGCAGAAGCGGTCCACGATCTCGTCCGGGACGAAGTCCGTCGACGGGTTCCCGGCGCGGCCGTGGTGGCTGTAGTCGTAGCCCTGGCGTTGCTTGACGTACGCCGTGAGCGCCTCCGGAACCGCTGCCGAGTGCTCGCCGTAGCGGGCGACGAGGTCGGCGACGTGGTTGCCGACCATGCCGCCGAACCAGCGGCACTGTTCGCGGGCGTGGGCGAGGTCGTCACCGATGTAGGCGGGGGCGGCGACGCAGATGGTCAGGGAGGCCGGGTCGCGGCCGGCGTCCGCCGCGGCGGTGCGCACGGCCTTGATCATCCACTCGGTCAGGTAGGGGTCGGCGAGCTGGAGGATGAAGCCGTCGGCCTCGCGTCCGGCCAGGGCCAGCGCCTTGGGCCCGTAAGCGGCCATCCAGACGGGGAGCTTGCCGTCGCGCACCCAGGGGATGCGCAGGGTGCTGCCGCCGACGTCGGTCTCCCGCCCCTCGGCGAGGTCGCGGATGATGCGCATGGAGGTGCTGAGCACGGCGAGGGTGTTGGGCCGGCGCCCGGCGACGCGCATGGCGGAGTCGCCGCGGCCGATGCCGCACACGGTGCGGTTGCCGTACATGTCGTTGAGGGTGGCGAAGGTGGAGGCGGTGACCTCCGGGGTGCGGGTGGAGGGGTTGGTCACCATCGGGCCGACGATCAGGCGCTCGGTGTGCTCCAGGATGCGGCTGTGAATGACGAAGGGCTCCTGCCACAGCACGGCCGAGTCGAACGTCCAGCCGTGCGTGAAGCCGGCGCGTTCGGCGCGGCGCATGAGCTCCACGACGGCGGTGGCGGGCGGGTCGGTCTGCAGGACGAGGCCGAAGTCCACGTGCGGTGTGCTCCTTACATGACGTACTGGCAGGTGGCGCGGGGCAGGTAACGCCCGTGTCCGGCGCGGCCGGTGAACGTGCCGCGGTCGAGGACGACCTCGCCGCGGGAGAGGACGGTCTCCACCCGTCCGGTGATCTGTTTGCCCTCGTAGACCGAGTAGTCGACGTTCATGTGGTGCGTGGCGGCGGAGAGCGTCTGGCGGGCGTGCGGGTCGTAGACGACGACGTCGGCGTCGGCGCCGGGGGCGAGGGTGCCCTTGCGGGGGGCGAGGCCGAACATGCGGGCGGGGGCGGCGCAGGCGAGCTCGATCCAGCGGCGGCGCGTGATGCGGCCTTCGACGACGGCCTGGTGCAGGAGGTCCATCCGGTGCTCCACGCCGGGCAGGCCGTTGGGGATCTTGGAGAAGTCGCCGCGGCCGAGCTCCTTCTGCCCGCTGAAGCAGAACGGGCAGTGGTCGGTGGAGACCACCTGCAAATCGTCGGTGCGCAGGGCCCGCCACAGCGCGGCCTGGTGCTCCTCGGGTCGCAGCGGGGTGGAGCAGACGTACTTGGCCCCCTCGAAGCCGGGCTCGGCGAGCCGGTCGGAGGAGAGGAACAAGTACTGCGGGCAGGTCTCGCCGAAGACGGGCAGGTCCATCGCGCGGGCCCGGGCCAGCTCGGCGACGGCCTCCTGGGCCGAGACGTGCACGACGTACAGGGGGCTGCCGGCGACGCGGGCCAGGGCGATGGCCCGGTGGGTGGCCTCTGCCTCCAGCAGGGCCCTGCGCACCTCGCCGTGGTAGCGGGGGTCGGTGCGGCCGGCGGCCAGGGCCTGTTCGACGAGGACGTCGATGGCGATGCCGTTCTCGGCGTGCATCATGATCAACCCGCCGTTGGCGGCGGCCCGTTGCATGGCGCGCAGGATCTGCCCGTCGTCGCTGTAGAAGACCCCCGGGTAGGCCATGAACAGCTTGAAGGAGGTGCAGCCTTCGGAGACGAGGTGGTCCATCTCCTTGAGCGTGGCCTCGTTGACGTCGGAGAGGATCATGTGGAACGCGTAGTCGATCGCGCACTGGCCCTCGGCCTTGGCGTGCCAGGTGTCGAGCCCCTCGCGCAGGGCCCCGCCGCGCTGCTGCACGGCGAAGTCGACGACGGTGGTGGTGCCGCCCCAGGCGGCGGCGCGGGTGCCGGTGGCGAAGGTGTCGGACGAGGCGGTGCCGCCGAAGGGGAGGTCGAAGTGGGTGTGGGCGTCGACGCCGCCCGGCACGACGTACTTGCCGGTGGCGTCGATGGTGCGCTCGGCCGTCCAGCTCTCGGCGCAGGCGCTGCCGTGGGCCGCCAGGGCGGCGATGCGGCCGTCCTCGACGAGGACGTCGGCGCTCGTCTCCTCGGCGGCGGTGATGACGAGCCCGCCGCGGATGAGGGTGCGGGTCATGATCCGGCCTTCCCGTCGAGGTCCTGCTGGGTGCGGCGCAGGGCCTCGCCCAGGGCCGTCGCGCCCTCCTCGGCCTCGGCCACGGTGAGGGTCAGGGGCGGGGCGATGCGCAGGGCGTTGCCCTCGCGCCCGCCCCGGCCGACGAGCAGACCCAGCTCACGGGTGTGTTCGAGGGCGAGGGAGGCGGCCTCGGCCGAGGGGGTGCCGTCCGGGCCGGCGAGCTCGATGCCGATCATCAGGCCGCGGCCGCGCACCTCCCGGACGACGGGCAGGCCGGCGGTCAGGGCGCGCAGCCGCTCGATCAGCAGGCCGCCGACGCGGCGGGCGTTGCCCTGGAGGTCGTGCTCCAGCAGGTAGGTGAGGTTGGCGAGGCCGGCCGCCATGGTGACGGGGCTGCCGCCGAAGGTGGAGATGGAGTTGGCCCCCAGGCAGTTCATGACCTCGGCGCGGGCGACGACGCCGCCGATGGCCATGCCGTTGCCGATGCCCTTGGCGAAGGTGAGCAGGTCGGGCGGGCCGCTCGCGCCATGGGCCTGCCAGCCCCAGAAGTGGTCCCCGGTGCGGCCCCAGCCGGTCTGGACCTCGTCGCTGATCCACAGGATGCCCCGCTCGGCCAGCACCTCGCGGAAGGCGGCGTACAGCCCGTCGGGCGGGGCGGTGAACCCGCCGACGCCCTGCACCGGTTCGGCGACGAACGCGGCGACGGTGCCGTGCGCCTGCCCGAGGACGTCCTTCAGGTCCGCGACGCAGGCGTCGATGAATCCGGCGTCGCTCAGGTGGGCGTAGGGGCCGCGGCTGCGCACGCCGCCGTGGACGTAGAGCGTCTGCAGCGGCGAGAGGCTGGTGGGCGACCAGGCGCTGTTGCCGGTGATGGCCACGGTGGAGAAGGAACGGCCGTGGTAGCTGTTGCGCAGGGCCAGGATCTGGTTGGAGCGCCGGTGCGTGGTGGCCAGGAGCAGGGCGGCGTCGTTCGCCTCGGTGCCGGAGGTGGTGAAGAAGACCCGGGCGTCGGGGATGCCGGACAGGGCGGCGATGCGCTCGGCCAGCTCGACCATGTGCCGGTCGAGGTAGAGGGTGGAGGTGTGCAGGATGCGCCCGGCCTGTTCGGCGACGGCCTTGGTGACCTCGGGCAGGGCGTGGGCGGTCATGGTGGTCAGGACGCCGCCGAAGAAGTCCAGGTAGCGCCGGCCGTGGGCGTCCCAGACGTGGCGGCCCTCGCCGTGGGTGAGTTCGAGCGGCTCGGCGTAGTACAGGGCGAGCCACTGGGGCATGACGGCCCGGTGCCGGTCGTGGAGCGGGGCGGCGGAGTGCGTCACGGCTGCACCAGCCCTTCGTAGGCGTCGGGCCGGCGGTCCTGGTAGAAGGCCCACTGCCGGCGGACCTCGTCGATCAGGCCCAGGTCGAGGTCGCGCACGACCAGCTCCTCCTTGGTGTCGCTGGCCGGCTCGCCGACGAACTGTCCGCGCGGGTCGACGAAGTAGGAGGTGCCGTAGAAGTCGTTGTCCCCGTACTCCTCGCGGCCGACGCGGTTGATGGCGGCGACGAAGTACTCGTTGGCGACGGCCGCGGCCGGCTGCTCCAGCTGCCACAGGTGGGCGGACAGGCCGCGCGAGGTGGCCGAGGGGTTGTAGACGAGCTGGGCGCCGGCGAGGCCGAGGGCCCGCCAGCCCTCGGGGAAGTGGCGGTCGTAGCAGATGTAGACCCCGATGCGGCCGACGGCCGTGTCGAAGACGGGCCAGCCGAGGTTGCCGGGCCTGAAGTAGTACTTCTCCCAGAACCCCTTGAGCTGGGGGATGTGGTGCTTGCGGTACTTGCCGAGGTAGGTGCCGTCGGCGTCGATGACGGCGGCGGTGTTGTAGAACACGTGCGGCTGCTCGACCTCGAAGACCGGCACGACGATCACCATGCCGGTCTCGCGGGCGAGGTCCTGCATCCGGCGGACGGTCGGCCCGTCGGGCACCGGCTCGGCCCACCGGTAGTGCTCGCTCTCCTGCACCTGGCAGAAGTAGGGGGCGTTGAAGACTTCCTGGAAGCCGATCACGTTGGCGCCCTGCGCCGCGGCGGCACGGGCGTGCTCCTCGTGCTTGGCGATCATGGACTCGGTGTCGCCGGTCCAGGTCGCCTGGACCAGTGCTGCGCGGAGGACGTCGGTCACAAGCAGCTCCTCAGCCGGGGCGTCAGCCGGGCGGGCACGCGGCAAGCGAAGATCCGCGTGTGCAAGCGACCGTAGGACCCGTCACAGCGCGTGGCAAGACCGTCGCAGAACCTGTGGAAAACCTTCGCTGCCGGCCCGTCAACCGGTGAGGGCCACGTAACCCACCATCGCCCCGGCCGTCAGGACGTAGAGCACGAACGCCACCAGTGCGCCGCGGTGGTGGAACCGCTCGGCCACGGCCGGGTCGCCGCCGTGCACCGTCCACCGCCAGGCGAGCACGGTTCCGATCACGGCGACCAGCAGGTAGATGAGGGTGAGCAGGTGCAGGCCGTCGACGAGCGTGAGCCCGTCCGCGCTGGTGACCACCGAGTTAACTTGCTGCATGTTGAGCATGACGACCAGCAGACCGCCGCCGAGCACGCCCAGGCGGCTCTGCAGCGCGTCCAGCCGCTCGGCCATGCCCAGCTCATTGCTGTGCGAAGGCAGCAGGAAGGTGGCCGTGGCCATGAGCAGGACGAGGTAGAGCGGTCCGGTCAGCTTCCAGAAGACGGTGGGGTCCGTGCGCACGACGTCGACCTCGACGCGCACGCGGCTGAAGGTGCTGCCGCCGTCCGACGCGCTGCCGAACTCGCCGAAGCCCGTGGGATAGCGGTGCGGGGCGGCGACCACCCGGTAGCCCGTGACCCGCCAGCCGGGCGGGGCGATGGCGGGGTTGTACGCCGAGTCGTCGCCCACGGTGAACGCGAAGTGCCGCATGTCGTCCCCGGCGGTGACCAGCATCTGGAGGCGGTGCTTGTCGAAGGGGAAGGCCCGCTCGTCCCACCTCTGCCGGAAGGAGCCCTCGATGCGGACCAGGTCCCTGGCGCGGCCCGCCCGGGTGGACAGGAGGGGGTCGCTCTTCTTGGGGTCGTCGGCGTTGGTGAAGGACGCGGTGGGCAAAGGGTCCTGGCTTTTGTCGGCGCACTCCGACCACAGCCACAGCCGCGCTGAGAACCGGTTCTTGACGGCGTCCAGGTCGTACAAGTCACTGAGGTAGGCCCCGAGGGAGCAGCGCACGGGATCCGAGCGCGCGGCACCCGAGCGCGCGGCACCCGGACGCACCGTACGCGCATGTGCGCTGTGGGCACCAGCCGCGAGCCACATCACGCACACAGCCAGCAGGGCCAGGACGGCCGCCCTGCCCGGGCGCCCGGGGCCCCTCCGGCGGGTCGGTCCGGGTGAGACGGCAGCCATATGCCTGTCGTCTCTCCCGGACCGGAGCGGAGGAACCGGTACCGCCGGCCGGTTCGCCCGTGTGGGGGATGGACCTCGCGTGCCCGCCGGTCAGCCGGCCGGCCGCACCACCATGGCCGAGCCGCCGCCCCGGCGGGTGCGCTCGGCCGCGGCGAGCCAGCGGCCGTCGGGCAGCCGCTGGATGCCGGTGGCGGCGCCGATCTCCGGATTCTCCTTGAAGACGTGCCCCTTGGCCTCCAGCCGGCCGCGCAGCGGGCTGTTCCACAGTCCCGGCTCCAGCTCGGTCGCCGCAGCGTTGCGCTGGCTGGCGCGCGGCGCGGCGATGGCGTCGACGAGCGGCATGCCGCGGTCGACGTGGTTCAGCAGGGTCTGCAGCACGGTGGTGATGATCGTGGCGCCGCCCGGTGAGCCGAGGGCGAAGGCCGGCCTGCCGTCGTCCAGGACGATCGTGGGCGCCATCGAGGAGCGGGGCCGCTTGCCGGGCCCGGGCAGGTTGGGGTCGTGGGTGCCGGGGCTGACGGGGGTGAAGGAGAAGTCCGTCAGCTCGTTGTTGAGGAGGAAGCCGCGCCCGGGCACGGTGATGCCGCTGCCGCCGGTCTGCTCCAGGGTGAGGGTGTAGGAGACGACGTTGCCCCACTTGTCGGCCGTCGTCAGGTGGGTGGTGTTCTCCCCCTCGTACGGCGTGGGCGCGGCCGTGCCGTGCGCGTCGCAGCCCGCGTCCGGCCGGCGGGGGTCGCCGGGGGCGAGCGGGCTGGTGAGCACGGCGTCGTCGCGGATGAGGCAGGCGCGCGCGTCGGCGAACCGCTGGGAGGTCAGGCCCCGCACGGGGACGTCCTCGAAGGCGGGGTCGCCCACCCACCGGTTGCGGTCGGCGAAGGCGATGCGGCTGGCTTCGAGGTAGCGGTGCAGGTAGGTGGCCTGGTCCGCGTCCTGGAGGTCGTCGTTCTGAAGGATGTTCAGCGCCTCGGCGACGGTGGTGCCACCGGAGGAGGAGGGCGGCATGCCGTAGACGTCCAGGCCGCGGTAGGAGGCCCGGGTGGGGCTGCGCCGCTCGACGGCGTAGGAGCGCAGGTCCTTCTCCGTCAGGTCGCCGGGGCGCGCGACGCGCCCGGAGCCGGGGGCGACGGGGGGCTTGCGCACGGTGCGCACGAGGTCGCGGCCGATGGCGCCCTTGTAAAGCGCGTCCACGCCCTGCTGCTGGAGCTCCTGGTAGGTGCGGGCGAGGTCGGGGTTGCGCAGGGTCGAGCCGACGGCCGGGGGCCGGCCGCCGGGCAGGAAGATCCGGGCCGTGTCGGGGAAGTCCTTGAAGCGGTCCTGGTTGTCGGCGGTCTGCCGGGCGAAGGTGGCGTCGACGGTGAAGCCGTCGCGGGCCAGGCGCCGGGCGGGTTCGAGGAGCTGGGCGAGCGGGCGGCTGCCCCAGCTGCGCAGGGCGGCCTGCCAGGTGGCGGGCGTGCCCGGGGTGCCGACGCTCAGGCCGCTGGTGACCGCGTCGGCGAACGGCAGGGGCCGGCCGTTCTCCAGGAACAGCTTGTCGGTCGCGCTCAGCGGGGCGCGCTCGCGGCCGTCGATGGTCGCGACCTTGTGGGTGCGGGCGTCGTAGTGGACGAAATAGCCGCCCCCGCCGATGCCGGCCGAGTACGGCTCGGTCACCCCGAGGGCGGCGGCGGTGGCCACGGCCGCGTCGACGGCGTTGCCGCCCTTGCGCAGCACCTCGATGCCGGCGGCGGAGGCGTCGGCGTCCACGCTGGCCACCGCGCCGCCGTAGCCGACGGCGACGGGGGTCTTGGCGGGCGTGCGGTCGGGTGCGGGGGCGGTGCCCGCGGCGGCGGGCACCGCCGCGCCGGCGATCAGTGCGACGGTCGCGATGAGGACCGGCAGTCTCCGGCGCCGGACGAGGGGTCCGGGCCGGCGGGCGGCCGGTCTTGCGAGGGCCGGATCTGCCATGTCTGCCTCCGTTTCGTCGGCATCTTCGTCGGCATCACGCCCGGTGGGGCGGACGGGCCCCGGAGCCTACCGGCACGGCCCGTCCGCCGACAGGTCATCGGCTCAGTGGCCGCGCAGCTCCTTCAGCACCGCGCCGGCCATGGCCTGTTCGCCCTTGGCGTTGGGGTGGAAGGGGGCGGCGGGGCTCTCGGGGTTCGCGCCCTCGATCCAGCGATCCGCTGCCGGGGTGCACACGTCGTGGCCGACGGTGGGGCCGTAGGTGTCGGCGTAGTGGACGTGCGCCGCGCGGGCCTGCTCCTGGAGCATGGTGTTCAGGCGCTGCTCGGTGTCGCGCAGGTAGGGGGCGTCGCCGGCGGCGATGGGCACGGCCGGGAAGCAGGAGGTGCCGCTGTCGGGCATGATCGACGGGTAGCCGACCAGGACGACGTCGGCGTAGGGGGCGCGCTGGTGCACGGCCTGCAGCACGCGGGCGATCCTGGGGGCGGCGTCGTTGATGCGCTGCGCGAGCCGGTCGCCGCCGTCGGGCGCGGTGTACTGCTTCTTGCAGGGCGCTCCGGCGGGGTCGCTCGCCGACAGCTGGGCGCAGGTGCCGATGATCGTGCCGAAGCCGATGTCGTTGCCGCCGATGCCCACGGTGACCAGGCGGGTCCGCTTGCCGAGGGCGTCGAGCTGGGGGGCGTTCTCCCCCTGGGTGCGCCACATGTCGTCGGTCGTCGCGCCGCTGCAGCTGACGTCCTTGAAGGCGGAGACCTTCAGGGCGGCGGCCGTCAGGGAGGGGTAGTTGACGCTGGAGCGGGCGCAGTCGCCGCCGCTCTGCTGGGGGATGCCGGGGCCGGAGGTGTAGGAGTCGCCGAGGGCGACGTAGCGCGCGCCACTGGCGTACCCGGTCGCATCGGCCGCCGTCGCGGGGCCGGTCGCCACCGCCGTCAGGGCCGCTGCCGCACCGAGCGCCGCCAGTACTCTCCCGTTTCGCGCACTGCGTTCGCGCTGTGCCACAAATTGCTCCAAAGGTGAGGGAATCATGCTTGGTTGATGATCGAACCGATCATGCGGGGGTTCAGACTCCCCGCCGGGTTACCGCCTGTCAATCCGGCTACCGATCAGTACGGGGTGGACACCCCACTTTCGGGGCCTCACCCCCCACCACTCCCTAATCCGACTCCCAGATACCAATTAGGTAGAATCGTCGGCGTGCGACTGACCAAGAGCACGGACATCGCCCTGCGCATCGCCATGCGCCTGGCCGTGGCCCGGGACGACGAGGCGCCGACCACCCGCGAGGTGGCGGCTGCGATCGACGTGCCGTACACCCACGCGGCCAAGGTCGTCAGCCGGCTGCAGCACCTGGGCGTCGTCGAGGCCCGCCGGGGCCGCGGCGGCGGTCTGAGCCTGACCACGGCCGGGCGCCTGGGCTCGGTGGGGCGGCTGGTACGGGAGCTGGAGGGCACCGGGGACGTCGTCGGCTGCGAGGACGAACCCCCGTGCCCCCTGCGCGGGGCGTGCCGGCTGCGCGGCGCCCTGCGGGCGGCGCAGGAGGCGTTCTTCGCGACCCTCGACCCGATCACGGTCGAGGAGCTGACGGGCCCGCCGACCGGACCGGTCCTGCTGACCCTGGGCACGGGCCCCGCCCACTGAAACGCCCCCTGAAACGCCTCCCAAAGCACCTCCTGAAGCACCCTCCCCGGGGCGGGAGTTGCACTCACCCTTAAATACGACTCTTGAATACCACTTCAACGGCGTCAAAGGAGCCTCCATGCTGTCCCCGAAGTCGGCCGGCACCGTCCGTGCCACGCTGCCCGCGGTCGCGGGCGCCCTCGGCGAGATCACCTCGCGCTTCTACACCGGCCTGTTCACCGCGCACCCCGAGCTGCAGCGCGACCTGTTCAACCGGGGCAACCAGGCCGTCGGCAGTCAGCAGCAGGCCCTCGCCGGAGCCGTGGCCGGCTTCGCCACCGCGCTTCTGGAGCACCCCGACGAGCGTCCCGACGCGATGCTCTCGCGCATCGCGCACAAGCACGCGTCGCTGGGCATCACCGCCGAGCAGTACGAGGTCGTCCACCACCACCTCTTCGCCGCCATCGTCGACGTCCTGGGCGAGGCCGTCACCGAGGAGGTCGCGGCCGCGTGGGACGAGGTGTACTGGCTGATGGCACGCGCCCTCATCGCGCTCGAGGCCCGGCTGTACGAGGAGGCCGGGCGGGAGGCCGGCGACGTGTGGCTGCCCTGCCGCGTCGTCGCCCGGCACACCGAGACGGCCGACGTGACCACCTTCGTCGTGCGGCCCCTCGGCGACCGCCCGGTGCCCGCGGCCCGGCCGGGGCAGTACGTCTCCGTCCGCGTCGCCCTCCCCGACGGGGCGCGGCAGATACGCCAGTACAGCATCTCCGGCTTCCCGGAGGACGCCCTGCAGTTCTCCGTCAAGCGCGTGGCCGGCGACCCGGCCGGCGAGGTCTCCGGCCACCTGCACACGGCCGTCGAGGTGGGCGACGAGCTCGTGGTGAGCGTCCCCTTCGGCGACGTGACCCTGGCCGACGACGACTCCCCCGTCCTGCTGGCGTCGGCCGGCATCGGCTGCACGCCCATGATCGGAATGCTCGACCATCTCGCCGCCACCGGTGCGCAGCGCCGCATCGTCGTCGTGCACGCCGACCGCAGCGAGTCCACGCACGCCTTCCGGTCCGAGCTGGAGCAGCTCGTCGGCAAGCTGCCCGGCGCCGAGGCCCACGTCTGGTACGAGCACCCGGAGGGCCCGCACCCCGCCGACCGCACGGGCCTGGCCGACCTCTCCCGCATCACCGTCCCCGCGGGCACCACGGCCTACCTGTGCGGCCCGCTGCCCTTCCTGCGCAGCGCCCGGGCGCAGCTGCTGGCGGCGGGCGTGCCCGCGTCCGCCGTCCACTACGAGGTCTTCGGCCCCGACCTGTGGCAGGGCGCCGAGGACTGACCGGGCCGAGGACCGACCCGGGCGCGGGCAACGGCGCGCTCAGCCGCCGAGCGCGCCGCGCACGGCGGCCTCCGCGGCGCTCACCCCGAGCCGCGCCGCCATGTCCAGCGCCCACGCCCCGGCCGCGCGCAGGTGCCGGCGCACCGCGCTCTCGTCCTGGGCACGGGCGCCCTCGGCAGCGGCGCGCACGGCGCGTACCGCAGCGCGCCGGGTCTCGTCGGTGGCCGCCCCGCCCATGGTGACCGCGAGGTCCTCCAGCTCCTCGGCGAGGTGCCGGAAGTCGCCCGGACGCAGCCCGGTGAACTGCTGGAACCGCTCGGCCCGCGCCCCGTCCCCGGCCGCGCCCACGTTGGCGCCGGGGAAGTTGTAGGTGGAGTAGTGGTGCTCCTGGTTCTCGCTCATGCCGATGCTCCCTCCCGCACCGCCGCGGCCGCCGTGGCCTCCGTACCCTCCGTGCGAGTGGACCTCCACCCGCCCCTGGGCACGCAGCTGGGCGGTCAGGCGCTCGATCTCCTGCCACAGTTCGCGCTCGCGCTGGTAGCGCCGCCGGCTGGTCTCCAGCAGCATCTCGATGTTGGACATCTCGAACGGCAGCGAGGCCCGCCCGGTCACCGACAGCCGTGCGCTGAGGTCGGCGCAGGCGGACCACGCCTGTTCGGCGCGCGTCAGGTGCTCGCGGCAGCGCTGCCAGTCGCGCCGCTCACGGGCGACGTCGGCGCGCACCCAGCCCTGCCAGCCCCGCAGGTTGGACAGCTCCATGAGCATCACCCGCCGCTGGAGCGGGGCGCAGCCCTGGGCGATGACGAGGTTCATCCACTCCTCGTACAGGCCGACCGCCTCGCAGATGCACTCCTCGGCGCGGTCGGGGTGGCCGGAGCGCACGTGGTCGAAGAAGCTGGCCAGCTGGAACATCATGTCGGCGTACGCCAGCTGGGCCTCCACCTCCCAGGCCACCTGGCCGGCGGGGGTGCCCGCACCGGGCGGGCCGCCGCCGACGTCCGGGGCGTCGTCGGCGAGCTCGCGCCTGATCTCCTGGTAGGTGGCGCGCACTTGGCGGAAGATCTCGCGCGCCTGCTGGTAGGCGCCGGCGCCCATGGCGAGCACGCCCTGGCAGAAGCCGGCGTCGGTGCCGGACAGCAGGGCCTTGAGCTCGCCGAGTCCGCCGCGGGCCTCCGACTCCTCGGCCAGCTGGCCGAACTGCTCCTGGGCCTGCTCGTACAGGTCGACGGCGCCGCGCAGGTCGCCGGACAGGCGGCGCTGCATGGCCTGGGCCAGCAGGGCCTCGCCCTGGGCGTACACGGCGAGGTCGGCGGCCTCGGTGCGCCATGCGATGAGGTCCGTGCGGTAGTCCGGGGCGACGCGCTCGGGGCGGGCGAGCTCGCGGTCGGCGCGGGCGAGGAGGGTCTCGTTGAGGCGGACGACCTCGGCGAAGCGCTCGGCGGCGCCGTCGGGGTCCAGCTCCTGGAGGAACTGCTGGGCCTGGGTGAGGTAGAGCTCGTCGAGCTCGTCGGCCACGGCGGCGTACTCGCCGAAGGCGTCGTGCCCCAGGCGGTCGGCCAGCTCGAACTGCTTGACGAAGGCTTCGAGTTGCAGGTGATCGGTCCATGGCGTGGTCATGGCTCCCCCGTCGGCAGGAGGCGGCCCCACCGCGGTTCCGCATCCTGCCTACGGTCATCGTAGGCCCGGGGCAAGGGGGAATACCGGGCGTTTTCCCGAAGATATGACGAGCGCGTCCGCACCGCGCCCGTGGAGCCCGCCGCGTCCTACGGATGCGCCCCCGCGCCGGGCATGAGGGTGCCCGGTTCGGCCGGGGCCACCTCCACGGCCTCCGTCTTGACGCTGCGCCGCTGACGCGCGGCCGCCCAGGTGGCCAGGCGCGAGAGCAGCATGCACATCCCGATGTAGATCGGCGAGATGATCATCACTACGGGGATGAACGGCAGGTCGTAGTCGAGGTTCCCGGCGATCAGCTTGCCGGCGTGGAGGAACTCCTCATAGGTGATGAGGAAGCCCAGGGAGGTGTCCTTCAAAGCGACCACGAGCTGGCTGATGATGGTCGGCAGCATCGCGCGCAGCGCCTGGGGCACCAGGACGTAGGCCATCACCTGCGTCTTGCGCATGCCCAGGGAGTACGCCGCCTCGCGCTGCCCGCGGTCGACGGCGCCCACGCCGGTGCGGAAGACCTCGGCGAGGACGGAGCCGTTGTAGAGGGTCAGCCCGGCGACGAGGGCGGGCAGCGGCTGGACCTTGAGGGCCACGAAGATGAAGAAGATCATCACCAGCAGCGGCATCGCCCGGAAGAACTCGACCACGACGGTGGCGGCCCAGCGCACCGCCCGGTGCTCCGACAGCCGCCCGCAGGCCAGCAGCCCGCCGAGGGCGAGGGAGAGCACGGCGGCGAAGCCGAACGCCCGCAGGGTGTTGGCCAGGCCCTCCAGGAGCATCTCCTGAATGCCCTTGTACGTGAACGGCTCCCACTTGGCGGCCGTGAACTGCCCGGTGTCGAACAGCAGGTACACCACCCAGGCCAGCAGCAGGACGATGGCGGCCGAGGCCAGGGTGCCGTAGAGGCGGTGGCGGCGCCGGGCGTGCGGGCCGGGAACGTCGTACAGGGCGGTGGAGGCGGTCATCGGGGCACTCCCCAGCGCTTCTCCAGCACGTTGAACAGCGCGCTGATGGTGAGGGTGACGATCAGGTAGCCGACGGCGATCCAGACGAACGACCACACGACGCTGTAGCCGAGCTCGCTGAGGGGTTTGTAGGTGCCGAGCAGCTCGGTGACGCTGAACGCCCCGGCGATGGCGGAGTTCTTCGCGAGCGCGATGAGCGTCGAGCCGATCGGCGGGATGACGGTGCGGAAGGCCTGGGGCAGGACGACCAGGGCGAGGGTCTGGCCGAAGGTCATGCCCAGGCTGCGGGCGGCCTCGCCCTGCCCGGTGGGCACGGTGTTGATGCCCGAGCGCAGCACCTCGCAGATGAAGGCCGAGGTGTAGCAGCCCAGGGCGAGGACGGCGAAGAGCTGGAAGGGCAGGACGAGACCGAAGCGCGGCAGCCCCAGCATGACGGCGAAGAACAGCAGCGTGAGCGGGGTGTTGCGCAGGACGGCCACCCAGGCGGTGCCGAAGGCGCGCAGGGGGGCGACGGGGGCGACGCGGAAGGAGGCCATGACGCAGCCGAGGGCGAGTGCGAGCAGCGAGGCGTAGACGGTCAGTTCGACGGTGCCCAGCAGGCCGCGGCCGTAGAGGGCGAGGTTGTCGGTGAGGACGTTCAACGGTGCTCCCCTCAGCCCGCCGGGTAGCGGTCGACGGCGGGCGGCTGCGGTGCGGGCACCCCGGACAGCCCGAGGGTGGCGTCGTAGGCCTTCTTCCAGTCGCCGTTGCGCTCGTGTGCGGCGATGGCGTCGTCCAGGGCCAGGCGCAGCGCGGTGTCGCCGCGGGGCACCCCGATGCCGTACGGCTCGGTGGAGAAGGGCCGGCCGGCCAGCTTCAGCTCGTCCGGCGCCTTGGCCGCGTAGCCCATGAGGATGGTGTCGTCGGTGGTGACGGCGTCCACCTGGAGGCTGAGGAGGTTGTCGACGCAGATGGAGTACGTGTCGTAGGCGACGGCGCGGGCCTTGGGGTAGTCGCGCTCGATGCGCTGCAGGGGGGTGGAGCCGGCGGCCGAGCAGACGCGTTTGCCGGCGAGGTCGCCGGGGCCGTCGATGCCCTTCTCGTCCTTGCGGACCAGCAGCGACTGGCCGGCGGTGTAGTAGGGCCCGGCGAAGCCGACCTGCTTCTTGCGCAGGGCGTTGATGGTGTAGGTGCCCACGTAGTAGTCGATCTGGCCGTTCTGCAGGGCCGTCTCGCGGTTGGCGGAGGCGATGGTGCGGAAGGTGATCGTCTTCGGGTCGAAGCCGAGGGAGGCGGCCATCATGCGGGCGATCTCGATGTCGAAGCCGGAGTAGGCGCCGGTGGCGGGGTCCTTCTCGCCCATGTACGGCTGGTCCTCCTTGGCGCCCACGACGAGGTGGCCGCGGCTGCGGGCGCGCCGCCAGGTGGCGGAGTCCGGCAGGGAGAAGCCGGTGGCGACGGTGTAGACGGGCAGCTGCCCGGGCTTCGGGCCCTTGACGGGCGGGCTGCCCTCCTTGCCGCAGCCAGCGGCGCAGAGGGCGGCGAGGGCGAGGAGGGCGGCGAGGGTCAGGCCGGGCAGCAGGCGGGGGCGGGGGCGTGGCATGGGCTTCGCTCACCGCCTCAGTGCTTGAGGATCTTGGAGAGGAAGTCCCTGGCCCGCTCGCTGCTCGGCGCGGTGAAGAAGTCCTCCGGCGGGCGGTCCTCGACGATGCGGCCGTCGGCCATGAAGACGACGCGGTTGGCGGCCGAGCGGGCGAAGCCCATCTCGTGGGTGACGACGACCATCGTCATGCCGTCGCGGGCCAGCTGCTGCATGACCTCCAGCACCTCGTTGATCATCTCGGGGTCGAGGGCCGAGGTCGGCTCGTCGAAGAGCAGTGCCTTGGGCTCCATGGCCAGGGCCCGGGCGATGGCCACGCGCTGCTGCTGGCCGCCCGACAGCTGCGCGGGGTACTTGTCGGCGTGGGCGAGCAGGCCGACGCGTTCGAGCAGTTCGCGCGAGCGCCGGTCGGCCTCCTCGCGGCCGCGGCCGCGCACCTTGACCGGGGCGAGGGAGACGTTGGCGAGGACCGTCCGGTGCGCGAAGAGGTTGAAGGACTGGAAGACCATGCCGACGTCCGCACGCAGCCGGGCGAGCTCCCTGCCCTCCTCCGGCAGGGGCTTGCCGTCGATGGTGACGGTGCCGGAGTCCACCGACTCCAGACGGTTGATCGTGCGGCACAGCGTCGACTTGCCCGAGCCGGAGGGCCCGATGACGACGACCACCTCGCCGCGGCCGACGGTCAGATCGATGTCCTGCAGCACGTGCAGCCTGCCGTAGTACTTGTTGACGTCGCGCAGTTCGATCAATGGCTCGCCGGCCATTTCCGGCCTCCCCGCTCGCTCGGGACCTCGCGGTCGCCGCACCGTAACCGCGGCGCGCCCGGGCCGGTGCCCGCTGACACGCGTGCGCCGCGGGATCGACCCGGATCGGGGGCGGACAGACCGCCATTTGCCCTAGGTACACAGACCGAGCCTGGGTACCTAGCCTGTGTGCTCCGGCCGGGGGACTTCGAGGGGGAAGGGAGCCCGCATGGGCGACAGCAGGCCCGTATATCTGCGCATCGCGGACGACCTGCGCCGACGGATCGACGAGGGCGGGCTGAAGGTGGGCGACCGCATTCCCTCCCGCTCCGAGCTCAAACGCACCTACGGCGCGAGCGACCAGACGGTGGACCGGGCGGTACGGGTGCTGAAGGCCGCCGGCTACGCCGAGGGGCAGTTCGGCCGGGGGGTGTTCGTCACCGACCGGGCGCCGTTGGGCGCGCTGCTGCGCTCCACCGGCGCCGTGGACTCCCCCTTCGCCGCCGAGGTGCGCGGCCTGCGCGGCTACGGCGCCGCCCTCACCTGGGAGGCGTCCTCCAGCGAGACCCCGGCACCGGCGCCCATCGCCGAGCGGCTGGGCATCGCCCCGGGCGAGACGGTGCTGTGCACCCACTACGAGTACCTGGCCAACCGGCACCCGGTGCAGCTCGCCACCAGCTGGGAGCCGCTGTCCATCACCGGCGGCACCGACGTCGTGCTGCCCGAGCGCGGCCCCTACGCCCGGCGCGGGGTGCGCGGCCGCCTCGCCGCCATCGGCATCCGGGTGGTGCGCGCCCGGGAGCTCGTGGGCTCCCGGCCGGCCACCACGCCCGAGGCCGAGGCCCTGGGCTGCGCCGCGGGCCAGTGCGTCACCGTCGTCGAACGCACGCACTTCGACGGGGAGAACCGGGCCGTGGAGACCTCCGACATCGTCGTGCGCGCCGACCGCTGGCGCCTGGAGTACACCATCCCGTTCACCAGCTGACGCTTCGTGGGGGCGTCAGCCCGCCCCCACGGCGGTCTCATCTCTCGGCGAGCTCGGCGTACACCTGCGACAGCTCCGGCGCGCCGTCCTCGGCCCAGGCACGGCCGGTCTCCACGACGTCCGCCTCCAGGCCGTTGGCGAGCCGTACGACGGGCTGCCCGTCGGAACGGATCGACCAGCCGGCGCCGGCGACCGTGCGCACGACCACCGTGCCCAGGTACAGGCCGGCGTCGTTGCCGAGCCAGGGCACCAGCTCCGCGTCGTCGCGCCAGCGCGGCTGCAGCTGGTCCAGCCCCTCCAGGGACGCCGGCGAGTCGTCGAGCACGACCCCGGCCGACTGCGCGTGGGCACGCAGCAGTTCGCACTCCGAGAGCAGCTCCGCCAGACCCTGCGGATCCCGCTCGGCCTGCTCGGGCAGCGGCGCGCCGTGCCGCCTGCGCCAGCCGTCCAGGAAGGGAATGTTCATACCGGACAGGATCCCACCGGCACGGGTGCCCCCACCACCGACTCGGCGACGCCCGGCGTGACCGCGTGGCTTCCTTGACGTTCCCCTGGCGTCTTCTTAGCTTCATCCCGCCACTTGCACGCGCGGGGAACGCTGGGAGGCATGACGCACATGCTCCGGACACCGACGCCCACCACACACCGCCCCCGGCGGCGCAGACGGGCGCTGCTCGCCGGGACGGTGGCGGCGGGCGCGGCCTGCGCGCTCGCCCTGGCCTCCGCGCCCGCGCCGGCCGCCCCCGCCGGGGCCGCGGCCCCGCTGCCGCTGGAGCGGCTCTTCGACAACCGGGGCATCAGCGACGACGACCGGCCGCAGGCGGCCGACCTCGACGGCTCCGGCGGCTCGCTCTCCGCCCAGGACCTCCGGGCCGCCGGCTGGACGCCCGGCCGCACCCTCGTCCTGGACCGTACGGTCCTGCGCTGGCCCGCCACCGCCCCCGGCCGGCCCGACAACGTGCGCGCCGACGGGCAACGGGTGCGCCTCGCCGGGCGCGGCGACGCCCTGACCTTCCTCGTCGCCGGTACGGACGAACGGGCGAGCGGCACCGGCACGATCGCCTACCGCGACGGCTCGGCCGGCCGCTACGCCCTCGCCGCACCCGACTGGCGGCACGGGCCGCTCGCCACCAAGGCCCTGGCCCTGCCGCACCGCAACACCGCCGACGGCACTCGCGCCGGGACCGTGCGGCTGTACGCGGTGACGGTGCCGGTCGTGCGCGGCCGCGAGGTCACCTCCGTCGAACTGCCCGAAGCGCCCGGCCTGCACGTCTTCTCCCTGGCGCTGCGCTCTCCCTCGAACGGGTGGACCGGCAGCTGGGCGACCGCCACGTCCGGGTACTCCGCCGTCGGCCCGTGGACGGACCGCACCCTCCGGCTCATCGTGCACAGCAGCGTGGGCGGCCCGCGCGCCCGGATCCGGCTGGAGAACACCTTCGCCCGGCAACCGGTGCGCATCGGGCACGCCAGCATCGCGCTCCAGGAGCGGGGCGCGGCGGCCGCCCGGCGGCCGGTGTCGCTGACCTTCGGCGGCCGGGCGGGCGCGGACATCCCCGCCGGGGCCCAGCAGTTCAGCGACCCGGTGGGCTTCCGGGTGCCGCCCGACAGCAACCTGCTGGTGAGCATCCACCTGCCCGGCACGGTGCGGACGCTGCCCGTGCACAGCTACAGCAACCAGATCTCGTACCTCACCGCCGACGCCCGCGGCGACCGCACGGCCGACCGCGAGGCCGCGGCGTTCGACCAACCGCTCGACGGCTGGCCCCTGCTGACCGGCGTGGACGTCGCCGGCGGGGCGGGCGCGATCGTGACTTTGGGCGACTCGATCACCGACGGCGAGCGCTCCACGCCGGGCGCCAACGGACGCTGGCCCGACCTGCTGGCCCGGCGGCTGCGCGACCAGCGCGCCGTACCGGCCTACGGGGTGCTCAACCAGGGCATCTCCGGCAACCGCGTGGTGACCGACCGCTACCCCGGGGACGGCGTCAGCACCGTCAGGAGCGGCGTCAGCGCCGGTCACCGCCTGGAGCGGGACGTGCTCGCGCAGACCGCGGCCCGTACCGTCATCGTCTTCGAGGGCGTCAACGACGTGCGCGGCGACACCACGGCGGAGGAGATCATCGACGAGCTGCGGTCCCTCGCGGCCCGCGCCCATGCCCGCGGCCTGCGGGTGCTGGTGGCCACCATCGCGCCCTGCGGCGGCTTCTGGGACTGCACAGCCGAGGCCGAGGCCCGGCGCACCGCCGTCAACCGCCACCTCCGCGCGGCCGGGCGGGCCGGGGACGGGCCGTACGACGGGGTGCTGGACTTCGACGCGGCGGTGCGCGACCCGGAGCACCCCGAACGGATGCTGCCGCGCTACGACGGCGGCGACCACCTGCACCCCGGCAACGCGGGGATGCGGGCGTTCGTCGACTCCATCGACCTGCGTCAGCTGACCTGACGTCAGCTGCTGTCGGGTGCCGTCAGGTGCCGGGCTCTCAGATGTCCAGGTCGACGACGACGGGCGCGTGGTCGGAGGCGCCCTTGCCCTTGCGCTCCTCACGGTCGACGTACGCGTCCTTCGCCGCCGCGGCGAAGGACGCGTTGCCGTAGACGAGGTCGATGCGCATGCCCCGGTTCTTCGGGAAGCACAGCTGGCGGTAGTCCCAGTACGTGTACGGGTGGTCGTACTTCAGCGGGCGCGGGACGACGTCGCTCAGACCCGCGTCGCGCAGGGCGCCCAGTGCGGCACGCTCGGCCGCCGTCACGTGCGTGGAGCCCTCGAAGACGGACCGGTCGTAGACGTCCTCGTCGGTCGGGGCGATGTTGAAGTCGCCCAGCACCGCGAACGGCCGCTCCCCCGCCGCGTCCGTGGCGACCACGTCGCGCAGCGTCTCCAGCCAGTGGAGCTTGTAGCTGTAGTGCGCGTGGCCGACCTCGCGGCCGTTGGGCACGTACACCGACCACAGGCGCACGCCGCCGCAGTCCGCGGAGACCGCCCGCGGCTCCTGCACGCCGTCGTACTCCGGGCCGCCGGGCAGGCCGCGCACCACGTTCTCCAGGCCGACCCGGGAGACCAGCGCCACACCGTTCCACCGGCCGTCCGCGTGGACCGCGGACTCGTAACCGAGCTCGCGCAGCGCGTCGGCGGGGAACTGCTCGGCGCTGCACTTG
This sequence comes from Streptomyces luteosporeus, assembly GCF_039532865.1. Taxonomy (NCBI): domain Bacteria; kingdom Bacillati; phylum Actinomycetota; class Actinomycetes; order Kitasatosporales; family Streptomycetaceae; genus Streptomyces; species Streptomyces luteosporeus. Next base: position 134,519 of record NZ_BAAASL010000017.1, on the reverse strand, counting down.
GTCTCCTGGATGCACAACACGTCCGTACCGCTGCTCTCCAGCCAGGCCAGCAGCCGCGGCAGACGGGCGGTGATCGAGTTCACGTTCCAGGTGGCGATGCGCATGCGGCCACCCTAACGGGAGGCACTGACAACGGGGCGGGCCCGCCCGCGGAGGCTGGACCGTCTCAGAGCTCGACGCTGTGGCCCGGCGCCAGCCGCGCGTGCCCGGCCCCCGCGACGCCCGGCCCGTCGGGGCCCAGCATCCGGTCGTACACCGGCCGCGCCAGATCCGTCAGCAGCGCGTCGTGGATGTCGTAGGCCCGGCGCGGCTTCACCTCGCGGATGTAGTCGATGACCTCGGAGACCTTGTTCCAGGGGGCCATGACCGGAACCATCAGCGTGTCCACCGGCTGCCCCGGCACCGTCAGCGCGTCCCCGGGGTGGAAGACGGAGCCGTCGAGGAGGTACCCGACGTTGGTGACCCGCGGAATGTCCGGGTGGATCACGGCGTGCAGCTGGCCGTGCACCTGGATGTCGAAGCCGGCGGCCGTGAAGGCGTCGCCCTCGCCGACCGTGTGCACCCGGCCCGGGAACGCCGCCGAGACCTGCTCGGCGACGCTGCGCAGCGTCCACAGCTCGGCGGCGGGGTTCGCCTCCAGGGCCGCGCGCAGCCGGCCGGCGTCGAAGTGGTCGAGATGCTCGTGGGTGACCAGGACGGCGTCCGCGCCCACGGCCGCGTCCTCCTCGGTGAAGGCACCCGGGTCGATGACCAGGGTGCGGCCGCCCTTCTCCAGGCGGATGCAGGCGTGACCGTACTTCGTCAGCTTGATCGTCATGGCGCCCATCCTGCTACGCGCCGGCCTCCTCGGCCATGACGCGGCCCACGGCGTCGAACGCCGCGCCGACGGCGGGCAGGCCGCAGTAGGGCGCGGCCTGCAGCAACGTTTCCTCGATCTCCTCGGCCGACACCCCGGCCCGCAGCGCCGCCCGCGCGTACGCCGCCAGCTCACCGGTGTGCCCGCCCACGGCGAGCGCGGTGAGCGTGACGAGGTACCGCGTGCGCCGGTCCAGCCCGGGCCGCGCCCACGGCCCGCCCCGGGCGAACCGCTCGACGAACTCCTCGTACGCCGCCCCGAACGGGCGCGCGCCGACCGCGTCCGGGAGGGCCCCGCGGTCGCCGGGCGCAGCCTGCGGCGGCTGCGCTGCACGATCCGGCTCCGGCCGCCGGACGGCACGGTCATCACCGGGGGCCGCGCCACCGGCCCGCCCGGCCCCGCTCACCGGCGGACCGAGCGGGATCGTCATCCCCGGCCCGGGCCCCGGCACCACCGGGGAGCCGCTCGCCTGCCGCGGCACCGACCCAGGCTCCGGTCCGGCGCCGGCGCCCGTTCGGGAGGCGACCGGAGCCGGCGGCGCCCCCTCCGGGCGGCGGTCCCGGCCGGCGGGCGCCGGTCCGAGGTCCGCCGGGACCGGCTCCGGTCCGGCGACCGGGCCACCGCCCTGCGGCGGACGCTCCCCGCTCACCGGCGGACCGAGCGGGATCGTCGCCCCGGGGCGGGCGAACGGCCCGGCGGCCGCCTCGGCCCGGTCCGTCCCCCGGCCGGCAGCCGTCGCGGAGCCGTCCGCAGACGGACCCGCCTGCGCCCCGGGGAACCCGGTCCCGGACGGCCCGGGCACGACGCCGGCGGCCGGGAAACCGGCAGGGGCGGCGGCCGCCCCTGAGGCGACCGGAGCCGGAGCCGCCCCCTCCGGGCCACGCGCCCGGCCGGCGGGCGCCGGTCCGAAGCCCGCCGGGGCCGGCGTCGAGCCGGAGGCGTCGGCAGGACCGGAGAAGGTCAGGGCAGCGCCGGGCGATCCCGCGTCGGCAGGACCCGCGGGGGGTAGGGAGGCCGCCGCGCCCGGCCCGGTCGGCGCCGGGCGGCGCTGCGCGGAGAAGTGGCGCGTCAGCAGGTCCGTCACCGCGACCGGTTGTTCGACCGGGGCGAGGTGGCGGGCCGCCGGGACGACGGCCAGGCGGGCATCGGGGATGCCGGCGACCAGGGTGCGGGCCTCGGCGGTCGGGGTGACGGGGTCCTGGTCGCCGACGACGACCAGGGTGGGCACCGTGATGCGGGCGAGCGCGTCGCGCGCGTCGTACGCGGCGAGCGCCTCGCAGGCGGCCGCGAAGCTGACGGGGTCGGTCGTGCGCACCATCTGCACGGCCCAGTCGACGATCGCCGGCTGGGCGCCGCTGAAGACGGGGGTGAACCACAGGCCGGGCACCTGGCGGGCGACGGGTTCGAGTCCGCCGTCGCGGACGGCGGCGGCGCGCAGGCCGGTGTCGGGGGCCGCCTCGAAGCGGGCGGCGGAGCCGGTCAGGGCCAGGGCGTGCAGCCGGTGCGGGTGACGCAGGGCGAGGTCGGTGCCGATGGCGCCGGACAGACAGGCGCCAGCGTAGGAGAAGCGGCCGACGCCGAGGGTGTCGAGGGTGGTGAGCAGCCGGTCGGTGAGGTCGCCGACGGTGGCGGCGGGTTCGGCGGGGGCGCCGCCGTGGCCGGGCAGGTCGAAGCGGACGACGCGCCAGCGGCGGGACAGCTCGGGGACCTGCCGGTCCCACATGTGCCATGTCGTACCGAGGGCCGGGCCCAGGACCAGGACCGGGGCGTCGTGTGGCCCGTCACAGCGGTATTGCAGGGTGTTCGCCGGTGTCTCGCTCACCCGCCAGACCCTCTCATCTGTCACAGGCGCCCCTATAACGGGGGGTGGCAGAGCCCGAGCTGGCCAGGTTGAAGACCTCGCGGGCGGCATATCGCTTGAGGCATCGGATGATCTTCCGACGGGTTTCCCCCTCCTGGGTGCGGCGTTCGTAGTACGCCTGGGTGCGCGGATCGTGGCGCAGCCGGGTGAACACGATGCGGTGAAGAGCGGCATTCGCCTGCCGGTCGCCACCACGGTTGAGCCGGCGCGAGCTCCGGCCGCCCGAGGAGTACTCGATGGGGCTGACTCCGCACAGGGCGGCGAAAGACGCCTCGGTGCTCAGCCGCTCGGGATGGTTGGCCATGGTGATCAGGAGCGTGACGCCGGAGTCCGGGCCGGACAGTCGCTCCCGCAGGGCCGGGTCGGCTACGACCCGGACGGCCTTGAGCTGGTTGATCGCCTGGGTGCGGGCCTTGACCGCGGAATCCTTGGCGAGTTTGAACATCCGGGCGCTCTGCACCGGACCTCACCGGTCTTGGCGCGGGCGGGGGCGCGACCGCTCAGCACGGCCCGCGCGGCGGCCTGTGCGTCGAGCGGGTCCGGCTTCCCGAGCAGACGGCGGGCCGGGCGGTCGGGCCGGTTCACCTCGAACACCGCGACTTGCTGTGCCAGCAGGTAGCGCGACAGGCCCGCGCCGAAGGTACCGGTCCCTTCCCTCTCCCCCCGGCCTGCCGCCCCGTCCCTGACTTGCGGTCCCAGACGAGGAGTGGGCGGTAGCCGACCGCCGCGGCCAAAAAACTTGGTGCCCAAGACCTTGACCAACGGGCGGACGGCTGCGGCCACAGAACCTTGCCGTGCGTGTCCACGCCAGGACGACCTCGCCCTATGCGGGCGGGCTTGTGCTGGTGGAAGAGATGCTGCGCTGTCTCCAGACATAGTGCGCTCTGGACCGTGTCCGTGGCCGAAATCAGGCTGGGAAAAGGGACACCGCGATGCCCTCCGGATGGCCGTCACGAGCGGTTCGCAACGTGGTATCCACCGGGATAGTCGAGTCGGTCAGGACCCTTCAGCTGACCAGTTGAGAAACGGTGGCGCCCACACCATCCGCCCGGCCGACCTGGCTGTCAGGGCCCTGGGTCATGATGCAGACGCGTCCCAGGGGAGTGGGCCGCGGTCTACTGTTTCCAGGGGGTTGGGGATGGGCGCGGGTGCGGAGCCGGACGGTTCGTCCAGGTCCGGCGAGGAGTGGGACCGGTTCCTGCGCGAGTCGGTGGCGGGTACCGTCGACGCGCCCAAGGAGCCGTCGGCGCGGGCCCGTGACGTGGCAAAGCGGCTGCGCACGGATCCCTGCCGCGGCATGGAGGGCTGGCGCAGCTACACGCCCAGGCGGCGCACGGGCTGGTACGTGGTCGGGGCGCTGGCCTCGCTGCTGCTGGTTGTGGCGCTCGTGCCGGGGCAGTTGATGGACCTGTTCGCCGGCCCCGACTCCCCACCCCTGGCGGCCGCGACCGCCCGCCCGGCCCAGGCGCCCCCGGCAGGGGAATCCCAACACCCCACTACGGACGAGCCGTTCCGCGGTTCGCCGGCGGCGAGCTGGGCGGACCGAGCGACGGGGATCACCATGCCGACGGCGCGGGCGGTCGGCTGGATGAGCGCGGCCGAGGTCGAGCGGGCCCTCGCCCGCAGCCGGGACTTCCTCGTCGCTGCCAGCCTGGACCGCGGGGTGCTGCGAGGCGAGCACCCCGACAAGCGATCGCACTGATCAACCCGCGCCAGAAAGATGTCCAGGACCTTTTGAACACCGCTTTTCCGCACCCCGAGCGAGAAGAACGACCCCCTCCTCCTCTTCAGCCGCCTCCAGCCCTCCCGCACCCGCCTGGTCGGCGACGTCGTGAAGATCCGGGGCCGGCTCACCTACCGGGAGGGCGAGCGCGGCGCGCTCCAAGTGACCGCCGACGTCACCTTCGTCTACCCGGTCACTCGCGCGGACACGGGCGGCGACGACGAGATCGTGCGCACGATCGTCCGACGCGAGCTGGTCCTGAGCTGGGACGACCCCTCCAAGGTAAGCACCAAGCCGGGCACGTTCTCGATCGTCTCGTACAAGTACGACATGACCAACGGCGGCTGCGGCGCCCCCGCGGGCTACTTCACCCCACCCTTCGGCTCGGACCGCCGGGCGGACGGAGCCGGCAAGGAGGTCGATCCGTACGACCGCAGCACGCCGGTCGGCCGGGGCGAGCCCTCCGGCGAAAGCTTGAGCAGGGCGACGTTGCGCTCCGGGTGGACGATCACATCAGTGGCCTCGACGACGGCACCGGTGGTGCCCGTGGTCGGATCCGCGCGGCCGACGGTAACGGTGGAGGAGGAGGCGGGCGTTGCGGTGAGCACGATCGCGGTGGCCGCAGCGACTGCGGCGGCGGCCGGGACCCGCAGGCGACGGGAACGACGGGAAAGCATCAAGGAATGTCTCTCGGGAGAGCGCGTACCTGGTCTGCGTGGTCGCGGTCGTTGCTGACGAGCCGACACGACCGGAGGTGGTGACCGGTCAGCCGGTAACGCGGATTGGACCAGGTTGCGCGCGATATTCGACCGGGGACTGCAACGCGATCCTTGCGCGGCGCACGTGGAGAGTGTGCCAGTCCAGTCGGGTTACGGGGCGATCGACCCAGATGACTTCCGCCCCGTCGAACTCGAGGGCGATCATCACGATCCCGGACGGATCGGTCGAACGGGCATAGGATCCGGTGGACCGGAACTTCGTCGCGAGTGCACCGAACCGCTGCTGCGTTCCCAACTTCACGCACATGAAGGCCTGGTCGGGAGTCGCCCACGTCGCATTCGTCGTGGACACCTTTCCCCGCCGGACCGCCGGCTGGCCAGCCCGCCACCTCGAAGGAAGTCCAGGCTCGTGCTGGGCGCTCTGAGGATGGCCCTGTGGCAGCGCCTCTACCAGCGTGGCAAGTTGATACAGCACGCGGACGCCGGGTCGTCATACAGGATCTTCTGGCTCGCCGAGCGCTTGGACGGCGCCGGCATCATAGCCTCGATCGGCAGCGTGGGCGACGCCCACAGCAACGCCCTGATGGTATCGATCACCGGGCTGTTCAAGACCGAGCTCGTGAAACCGGGCGCCCCAGGAAGGCGTTTCGCCAGCGGTGCGGGCGCCCGGGGCGCGTGTGCGCTACTTGGAGGTCTTGATCTCAAGCAGCATGAAGTCGCGGCCCTGCTTGTCGGCGGTCTCACCCACGGCGGTCCAGGCGTTCTTGTCGACCGGGAAAGTCTTGCGCTCGGTACCGGTGGACATCTCGACCTGCGCAGCGTAATTGTTTCCCTTGACTCCGAAGACGGCCGGGATCTCCAAGCTCAGGTATCCCTTGTCCCCAGTGACGCGGAAGCACACCTTCTCGTTCTGGTGCGAGAAGACCTCCATCAACTCCGGCGCGCCTGTGCATTCGGCCAGGAGTATGTGCCCGTCTCCTTTCTTGAGCTTTATCTTCTGCTCGGCGAGGATTTTTTCGGCGTTCGGGTATTCGAAGGTTTCGACGGCGTAAGGCGGACCCTCATCGGCGACTGCTTTTGCTGCGATGGGTTTCGTGGCGGATCCGCCAGCCACACCGCCCGCGGCTGCGATCCAGGTCAGAGCTCCCGCAGCCACAACTGCACCGGCGATTCGCCGGATTACACTACGTGCCTTCATTTTCATCCTTAGCGTCGAGCCAAAGTTTTCGCGACCATGCGTAAGCACGCGGCGAAAGAAGGGGTGTACCCGACTTCTCAGCCCCGGTCACGACCGCCCGATGCCATCGAGATGGAAATGCAGCGACATCGGGCACTTACTGGCGATCTTTCAAATGAAATCAAGCCATGCGTCATTCAACCAAGAGAACAAATAGCCACATGCGGGACATATTCCCCGTCGAATAAGTGACTTGCGTCACATCGCGGAATGGTTGCAGCGATTTTGCGAAAACTTGAGGGCGGGATTCAGCCATCTTTCGGGCACGGCGCCGGTTGGGTTCCGGCCAGGTATGTTCCGGGCGTGTGCGCTGCATAAGGTCGGGACATCGCCGTTCCGGTGAAATATTCCCGGGCAAAGATCCGGCCTCGACCTCGAGGAATCGGAACTAGAGAGGTTCTTCCGTGCAGGAAACGTTTTGGAGCCGGCGCCGTTTCGCCACCGCCCTCGCGGCGGGTGCAGCCGCCGTATCAGCCCCCCTGCTGTTCACCACACCCGTACGGGCAGCCACCCGCGCCACCGCCCCGGCCGGCGACGCACTGGCGCTACCGGACACGGACCGGGCCAAGGCCGTCCAGGCATGGATTCTGGGAGGACGTGCGGTCAAGGAGGCGGCTGCCTACGCACTCGCCGGCACCGACCAGGAGGTGACGACCTTCCTCACCGAGCAGTTGCCGAAGGCCACGCGGATCGACAACCGTGTCGCCGCGTTCACCTACCTGGGCTTCGGAGGCAAGAGCGTTCGAAGGGACGTGAGCGCCGCCCTCAGCAATGGGGACGAGGCGATATCCGCGTTCGTCAAGGACGGCTTCCGCTCGTCGGTCACGGAGGACATGCGGGTCTCGACCCTCTCCGTCATGGCCAACGGCGGAAAGAGCGTCAAGCGAGACGGCAACGCCGCGCTGAGCGCCGGCACCGACCAGGCACTGGAGCAGTTCCTGCTCACCGGCCAGTACAGCGCCAGGCTGGAGGATATGCGGGCAGAGATCATACGTAGCCTCGCCACGGCCGGCCCGGAGCTCAAGAAGTACGCGAACCGCGCCCTGAGCGGGACTGCGGACGACGTGCAGTGGTACCTCGACACCGGGCAGCACATCGCGCGGGCACGAGACCAGGAGGCCGCCACCATCGCGCAGCTGGTCGCCGTCGTGGAGCGTGAGAGCACGCGCGCCCGGGAGCAGACCGATCTGGCCGTCGAAGCCTCGGAGCGGGCGACGACAGCCGCCGGCAAGGCCAAGGAGAAGGCCGAAACGGCTGCGGCCGAAGCCGAGAAGGCACGGGATGATGTCCGGAGGTCCGCCGAGGCGGCCCGCCAGGCCGCCACCGCAGCCAGCGGCGCCGCGTCCGCCGCTCGAACGGCCATTCGCGCCTCCTCCGCCGCGGTCCAGGCGTCCCAGCGGGCGTCCTGGGCAGCCGCGGCGGCCTCCCAGGCAGCAGCAGCAGCTGGTTCGGCGGCCACCCGCGCCTACAACGCCGCGATCGCCGCGTCGAAGGACGCGACGAGGACCAGCGAGGCGAAGGATGCCGCCGTCGCCGCCCGCGACGCTGCCGCGAAGGCATACTCCGCTGCCAAGGCGGCCGATGACGCAGCCGTCGCATCCGAGCAGTCCGCGAACGCCGGCCTGGCCGCCGCCGACGCGGCCCGTGACGCCGCAGCCGCGGCCAAGGCCTCCGCCCAGGCGGCCGAGGCCTCCGGCGTCGCCCAGGACGAGGCGGCCGAAGCCCAGCGCCAGGCCGCGATTGCCTCCACCGCTGCCAATCAGGCGACCAACGCCGCCTCCACGGCCCAGGCACTGGCCTCGACCGCCGCGCGGGCCGCTCGTGCCGCGAACACCTCGGCCAAGTCCGCCGCCAGACATGCCGAGAAGGCCGCCGACGCCGCCGAAGAGGCCGTCAAGTACGCCGGCCAAGCCATCGACTTCGCGAACAAGTCGACCGCCCATGCCAACGAGGCGGTCGAAGCGGCCAACCTCGCGACGCAGGCCGTCGCCGACGCGCTGACCGTGGAGAAGAACGCCCGCGCAGCCGAGGCGGCCGCGCTGGCAGCCGACAAGCTGGAGGGCATGAAGGAAGCCGCGCAGCTCGCCCAGCTGGACAAGAGCGAACGCGCGGCCGCCCTGAACAAGCGGACCCAGGCACAGCAGACCGCCCAGGCCACCAAGGACCTCATAGCCAGGGCGGAGCAGGCCCTCGGTAACGGCGAACTCACCGTCGCCGCCGCCCTCGGCCGCCGAGCGGCCGTCGCGCTGCTGGACTCCAAGGGCATCTGGACCCGTCAGGCCGCCCGCTTCGCACTCGCCGGATCCGACTACGACGTCCACACCTGGATCGACATCGACCGGCAGGTCGCCGAGTCCCAGGACAACCGCGAGACCATCCTCTTCATCGCCCAGGTCTCCGAGCCGGCCGTCGCGAAGGCCGCGGTTCAGGCCCTCGCCGGCGGCGTCCCCGCGGAAGGGGACTTCAACACCTCCGGCGTCATCAAGTCACGTTCCGAGGACAACAGAGTCAACATCCTGAAGATCCTGAACGAAAAGCCCGGCAAGGCCGTCACCAAAGCCGCCAACAACGCGCTCAACACCAACACGCCGGAAGCCCTCCAGAAGTTCTTCGACGAGGATCTGGCCAAGGCCGTCGAAGAGGACGACGCCGTCGCGACCATGAATGTCATCGCCAACGGTGACGCCTACTCCAAGGCCTACGCCGAGGTGGCCATGGAGGGCCCCGCATGGATGCGCCGGAACTTCGTCCAATCAGTCCGGCATCGAGCCGCCCAGCTCGACTACGACTCCCTCAGCCACGCTGCCGCCATGCAGGCGACCATCGCGGCGGCGGCCAAGATCGCCCAGGAGGCGCAGCGAGACGCGGCGCTCGCCTCCCAGGTCGCAGCAGTGGCCCGGGATGCCGGCCAGCAGGCTCAGGAGTGGGCGCAGAAGGCGTTGGACTCAGCGAAACGGGCCGCTGACTACAAGGAGCAGGCCCGCCAGCACGCGGACGCGGCGGACAAGTCCGCCGCCGACGCCCAGGCCTCGGCGAACAAGGCCAAGGACGCCGCCGCCACCGCTCAAAGCGCCTCCCGCGCGGCGAACCACTCCGCGAACCGCGCCATCGACGCGGCCCGCAGCGCACAGGCCTCCGCCTACAGTGCCCAAGCCTCCGCCGCCGACGCCCACCAAGCCGAACTCGCCGCAGGCCGGGACGCCAAGACCGCTGCCAAGGCTGCCGCCGAGGCGCGCCAGATCGCAGCGGACAAGCGAACGGCGGAAGTGAAGGAAGCCGCGCGCCTCGCCGCCGAGCAGGCACAGAAGGACCGGGACGCCAACCGCAACCCCTCCGACACGACGAACAACGACACGGTCAACCCCAGGGGAAGCCAACCCGGCAAGGACGAAGGGTGGAAAGATGCCAAGTCGTGGGCTGACACCGCCGACAAGGTGAGCACCGCCGCAGGACTCCTGGCGACAGGGTTCGCCGTGTCGTGCGTCTTCTTCCCGGCAGCACCCGTTCTCGGCGGCATCGCCGCCGTCTGCCTCGGCGTCTCTGTCGCCGCCGCTGGAGTCAGCGCAATCGCCACCGGAATCGAATACGGCTTCACCAGCGGCGAATTCGCTTACTCCGCCGGCCGCGCGGCACTGGGGCTCCTCACCCGCGGCGGCGGACGGGCAGCCACCGCTGTGGCCAAGCCCGTCGTCCGAACCGTGGAAAAGGCCGCCGGGGCTGCATCCAAGATGCTCTACGAGCTCGTCTCCTGACCGCCGATCCCTCAGCCTCCAGTCCCCGACCACGGATCAGGTCCAACGGATCGGCCGCTGACAAATCGTTCCGTCAGATCATGGCAATCACCGCTGGATTGCAATTGCGGCAGATAGTCAGTAATGGGCTAATTGCCAGGGACATTTCACTGGGTACATCTTCTCACCCCGGGCGACAGAGGCGATCCAGGTCAATTGATCGCGCAGTAAGTCGGATACCGCTCGGGGCGACTCCCTACAGAGAGAAGACATGATTTCACCACGCAGGAGACGAATACTTCCCGGTCTCCTCCTCGTTCTGGGCCTCACCGCGACCGGCACCGCCGCCGCCGACGGCCAGGTCCTCGCCCCGGCCTCCGCCGGCAAGGCACCGGCGGCGGAGGCGTCCCCCCGCAAGTCGAGCAGTGTCGACCCGAACCGTCTGACCGGTGTCCCCGGCCCAAGCAAGACCCGGCCCGCTACGGTGACTCCCCGGGAGAAGTGTGAGCCCACGCCCGCCGGCTCCCAGGAGCGCAAGGCGGGAGCCGCGCAGGCCTGCGTCACCACGATCGCCACGCCGGCGCCCCCGGCCGGGCGGCAGGCCCGCGCCGCAGCGCAGCCGATGGCCGCAGCTGCCGCCGCCGACACGGGCAGCTGTGCGATCGCGCCCCCCAGGACGTGGTATTACAACCGGTTCACCTACTGCGTCCAAGGCCTGACCGTGCTGTACACGCTCAAGGACAGCAACGGCAAGGTGATCGGCACTGGAACGCTGGACATTTCGAGCAGCGCCGTCCTGCCCGCCCAGGGCACGACTTGGAGCGAATTCGTCAGGGTGACCATGACCGATGCGACCGGTGCCGTCAAAGCCCTGAATGTGAGGTTCAAGCCTGCCTGCTCGGCCGGTTGCAAGGTCACCAAGTCTCCCCGGTGGACGGGTAAGACCATAATCAAGGACCAGGTCCTCTCCGGCGATGTGGGCTACGAATCCACCCCGGCTCCTGGCGCGAAGGTCGACTTCACGACGTCGTACGAGTTGTACGTGACGTCTCCCGGCGCCCAGATCGTCGACCCGAGCGCCTCCTGGAGCAACCCGGAGAAGATCCGCTGCGACGACGCCGTGCGGGACACGACCACCGGCGCGTCCGACCCCGGCTGCGTCGTGCCCAGCATCATGCCGGTCGTCAGGATGAGCGACCAGCCGAACCCGCAGGGCGCGGGCGCCGCGGCGGCCGGCTACCTGTGGGCCCAGAGCAACCTCGCCGGCTGGGGACGCGACAAGCCGCTGACCCGGGCAAAGGGTGACGTAGCCGGCCGGAGCGCTCGGACCTGCGGAACTTTCCAGACCCGCACGGACCTCGTCGCGACCGACATTTGCGGCGAGTTCCCCTTCGCGGAAACCCGTGAAGGAGGAATCGACGGCGCTCAGTGCGCCGAGATCCTCCCCCGTCACAGCACCCGCGGGGGCTGGGTCACCGATGTGCTGGACGGCGGCACGAGCAGCCCTTGCGTGCGCGCCCACGTCCCGCTTGCGGACAAGCAGGCTGCCGATGCTCAGCTCGCCGAAGGCTTCGCGAGCCAGCGAGTGGTGGAGGACGACCAGTTCAAGGTAGAGATATCCGGCTCCATCGCCGAGCCACAGGCCGTCTGCCGCCAGAGCGCTCCCGCCGGATCGGTCCCTTCCGGCAACGGGTGGATCAAGAACACCACCGAACCGGTCCCGCACGTCAACAAGACCACCACCCCACAGGGGCCGGCCGGTACTCGGGCGTCCACGGCGCAGGCTTGCTTGGGCACCACGCTTGGAGACGGTTCCGATGCGAAGGGAGACATCACCGGCTGGGCGGACGCCGAACTGTTCCGCCAGGCCAACTCGACCACAGCGGGACTCGCCCGGTGTCACCTGATCCCCAACATCCTCGGTGGCAAGGGTGGAACGAATGACGGCGGACCGGACAATCTCTTCCCCTGCTGGCAGTCGGGGACGAACACCGGAACGCCCAGCATGCGAACCTACGAGGCCGTGGTCCAAAAGGCGGTGAGAAAGGTCAAGGACGGCGGCATCCTCGGGCCGAATGACGCGATCTTCTACCAGGTGACGCCGGACTACCGGAGCAGCGACAGCACGATTCCGCAGGGGGTCACGATGAGCGCTAGGGTCGAGCGGTCGGACGGAACGTCGCAGCCGCTGTTCCCCGACGTCTACATCACCAATACCCAGAAGAACACGGGCCTGCTGAACCTCGGAAACTAACCCCACCTGATTCGCGCCATCGGGAGCCAGAATGAGCCGTACCACCCCGCCGCGGCCGGTTGACGTCACCGCGATCCTCCCTCAACTGGCCCCGCTGGCACGTCCGGCGATCCGGTTGCATCCCCGCCCCGGGTCCCCGTCACCGCACGACAGTTCGGTCGGCGGGCCGCTGCTGTGGCCCGCCGACGAGCCGTGGCCGCACTGCAACGAGTCACACAACCAGATGGACGACCTGTACGAGGCGTACGAGGTGTACGCCAGCCAGGACTACGAGTGGCACGACGGCCCAAACCCCATGGTGCCCGTGGCCCAGCTGTACGTGCGCGACATACCGCTGCTGCGACCGCCCGGACAGGCCGACCTGCTCCAAGTGCTCTGGTGCCCATTCGAACATGAGCCGGACAACAAACCTCCGACTGCACTGTTCTGGCGGTCCTCCACCGAGGTCACCGGCCACCTCGCCGCCCCACCCGGCCCCTTCGCCGTGGAGTACGACGGCTATATACCCCGACCGTGCGTGCTCGCACCGGAGCCGATCACCGAGTACCCCAACCCCATGGAACTGAGCAAGGAGCTGCAACAGCAGCTGAAGGACTGGAGCAACTGGCAGGCAGCCGGATCCGCCGTGGACAGCTCCTGGGCCCCCTACCCCGATTCGTTCTACGACAGCCAGCTGTCCGTCGCCCCGGGCTGGAAGGCCGGCGGCTGGCCCCCGTGGGGCCTCACCGATCCGATCGCCTGCTCCTGCATCGCCTGTGGCGCCAAGATGGCCCCGCTGCTGACCATCGCCTCGAAGGAATGGGACAGCAGCAACACGGGTTGGGTCCCGTACGAGGATCAAGCCCTCACCTCCCTCGACGACGCCCGGGTGGCGAACCCGCCCAAGGTCCAGGTCTCCAGGGGAAACCACCTGCAGCTCTACGTCTGCCCGGAGTCCCCGGATCACCCGCACACGTCCCTGATCCAGTGAGTTCGCCTCCGCACTGAGCAGCCCGGCCGCCGTACGGACGCCACATCTCGGCAGTTCCCGTCGGCGCCGGTTCGGTGCGGCAGCGCCCCGACGGGAGGGGCTTGGACAAGCCTTCCCGTGGGTGGGCCTACTCGGATCACCGTGAGGGGGTTGTCACACCCGCCTGCTGTCACCGGTCAGGTCCGCCACACGTGCCCGCGCGGGAATCAGCATGCACGACGTGCTGCCGACGCGCACCACGCGGCGCCGGCAGACACCGGCCCAGCAGTCGGTGTCACCGTCGGCGCCCGGCAGCGGGGGCCAGACCTCCGGAAAGGTACTGCCCCCACTCGATGAAGTTCGCCCCTCCCGGCCGAAAGGCGCCCGCGTCCTCGCCGAGCAAGCACTAGATGTCGGCAAAGTACGGACCTGCCTGTAGGCACACCGCCTCGCGGTCCTTCCGCCGGGCCCCGCCGTTCCGGCTGATGTCGCGCCGCAGCCACGAGCGGGAGCACACCGCGTACTGGCTGAACGTTGAAACGTACGCCAGCACCCGGCGACACCGCCCGCCACGGTTGCCCTTGCACGTCGGAATGCGTTCGTCGGAATGCGTTCGTCGGAATGCGTTGCTCCGCTCGCGCGTTGGTGATCACTGACAGCAACATCCCCTTCCCTGACGGTCAGGGCCGGACGAAAGGCGGACGATGCGGGCAGTCATTCACCACGGGCAGCCGGGGACGAGCGGACTACGGCCGGCGGAGGTCGCCGATCCGGAACCACGCACGGGTTGGGTGAGGGTGCGCCTGCGTGCCGCCGGACTGAACCACCGTGACCTGTTCCTCATGGACGAGCGCACCGGCGCCGAAGCCCCGTTCGTCCCCGGTTCCGACGGTGCCGGGATCGTCGACGCGGTCGGGGAGGGGGTGAGCGGGGTCCGGGAAGGCGACGAGGTCCTGATCAACCCGGCACTGGGCTGGGAGCACGCCCACGACACTCCCGTTGTACCGGAGATCCTGGGCGGGCCGGCCGACGGCACTCTCGCCGAATGTGTCGTGGTGCCCGCCTGCAACCTCGCCCGCAAGCCGGCCCATCTGTCATGGCCGGAAGCTGCGGCGCTCCCCATGGGGGCGCTCACCGCCTACCGGGCGGTGTTCACACGAGGCGGGCTCAGGCGCGGGGAGCATCTGCTCGTGCCCGGCGTGGGAGGCGGCGTCGGAGGATGGGCGCTGCTCCTGGGCAAGGCCGCCGGCGCGCGGGTCACCGTGACGTCGCGGAAGGCGGACAAGCGGGACCATGCCGTGCGCCTCGGGGCCGACCGGGCGCTGGACACTGCGGCGGACTGGGCCGCCGAGCTCGGCGGCGCATCGGTGGACCTGGTGGTGGACGGGGTGGGTCCCGCGGTCTTCGGCCAGTACCCCAAGGTGTTGCGCCCCGGCGGGCGCGTCGTCCTCTTCGGCGCCACGACCGGCACGGACCTCCATGTGCCCCTGAGGGAGCTCTTCTTCCACCAGTTCAGCCTGCTGGGTACGTCCATGGGCAGCGCCGAGGAGTTCCGGCAGATGCTCGCTTTCGTCGAGCAGCACCGCATCCGTCCGGTGGTGGACAGCGTGTACACGCTGGAGAACGTGGCGGAGGCGTACGAACAGATGGTGGCAGGAACGCAGTTCGGCAACATCGTCGTCGTGCCCTGAGCGCTGACGTACGCGGCCTGCGCCGGAGCGGGGGTCTCCGGCGCAGGCAGTTCGTGGGGGTCGGCAGGGTGTCAGTCGGTGGCGTCCTGCAGAACGGGCGCGGGCGAGGCCGGCAGAACGGCGTCCTTGGTGCTGGAGCGTACGGCGGTGACCTGGAGCAGCAGGGCGAGGAAGCCGACCCCGGCCGCGCACAGCGGCAGGACGGCCCCGCTCCATCCGACGGAGAAGGCGAGACCGCCGAGTCCCGACCCCACCGCGCTTCCCAGGTAGAGCGCCGATTCGTTGAGGGCCACGGCGACAGGGCCGCCGCGCTCCCCCCGCGCCACCAGCAGGTCGTTCTGCTGCGGGACCTGCAGGGCCCAGCCCACGGCGCCCCAGACGGCGATGGGCAGCAGGGCGAGGAGCGGGTGCAGCGAGGCGGCGGGGCGCAGGACCAGCAGGGCCACGGTGAGCAGCGCCAGGATGCCGACGACCAGCGTGTAGGGGCGGCGCACCCGGTCGACGAGCGGTCCGATGAGGAAGCTGCCGATGACGCCGCCGATGCCCCATGCCCACAGGTAGGGGGTGATGCTGTCGACGCTGCCCATGGCACCGGTGGCCATGACCGGCGCGATGTACGTGTACAGGCCGAGGCTGGCGACGGCGGCCAGGAACGAGACCCCGACGATGGAGGCGACCCGGCGGTCGGTGACGACCTGGACGCGCTGGCGCAGGGTGACCGAGGTGGCGGCGGGCAGGGCCGGGAGGCGCACCGCGAGTCCGGCGAAGGAGACGAGGCCGATGGCGGACACCAGCCACAGCGTCGAACGCCATCCGACGTGCTCGGCGATCAGAACGCCGATGGGCACGCCGATGACGGTGCCGGAGCTCATACCTCCCATGATCACCGCGAGGGCTCGGCCGCGGCGCTTGTCGTCGACGAGCGAGGCGGCCGCGGAGGCGGCGAGTGCCAGGTAGAGGCCGGCTCCCACGCCGGCGAGGGCACGGGTGAGCAGCAGGACGCCGAGCGTGCCGGCGAGGGCGCTGCCCGCGTTGGCCAGGGCGAAGACGGCGAGGGAGGCGAGCAGACCCAGCCGGACGCGTGATGCGGACAGGAGGGTGGCGAAGATCGGGGACGCGATGGCGTAGGCGAGGGTGAAGGTGGTGACCATCTGCCCCGTGGCCGACACGGAGGCGTGGAAGTCGTCCGCGATGACCGGCAGGAGGCCTGCGGTGACGTAGGCGTCGAGGCCGAGCGCGAAGGCTCCGAGCCCCAGGAGATAAACGAGTTTCACTGGGTCCCCATTGTTCGATGGTCGTGGGACATTCATACCTAGTGCGTGCACGGCTGCGGCGGCAACTGCGGCGGAGCGTTTTCAGCCGTTCTCCGTCCTGCCCGGGTGTGCGATTGTTGGGCAATGCGCCACTACTTCCACCCGGACATCGACGCCATCGCCCTGCCCGCCGTGCTGTTCGCGCTGAGCGACGCGACCCGGCTCGGCATCGCGGTCGCGCTGGCGGACGGCAGTGAGCGCACCGCCGGGGAACTGGGCAGCGGCATCGCCAAGTCGACGATGACCCACCACTTGAAGATCCTCCGGGAAGCAGGGGTCCTGTACGTCCGCTCGGAGGGGACCCGCTGCTACAACTCGCTGCGGCTGGCCGACCTGGAGAGCCGGTTCCCGGGACTGCTCCGGCAGTTGCTGGGTCTGGCCGTCAAGGACGGCTACGCTCCGGCCGACGCCCGCCGCCGGGGCGAGGTGTGACGACGGGCGCCGGCCGCGCACAGCGGTGAACCGCTCAGCGTGCGGGGCGGTCCACCGGTGCAGTGCTCACAGATGCAGTGCTCACGGATCCGGCGCTCACAGATCCAGTGCGACGTCGTAGGCGGACAGCCACGCGTTCACACCGAGCGCCATCTCCAGCCCCGAGCGGTCGTACTGCGCACTCATCTCGCCCATCGGGCTGGCCAGCAGCCCGCGGACGGTGGCCTGGTCGAGCAGCGGCAGCACCGGCGACGAGGAGTCCTCCATCACCGCGGTCAGCTCCTGGCGCAGTCCCCGCTCGTACGCCGGGTCCTGCGTCGTCGGGTAGGGGCTCTTGACCCGCTGCACGATCGACTCCGGCAGCAGGTCCTTCCCCGCCGCCCGCAGCAGGCTCTTCTCGCGGCCGTCGAAGGACTTCATCTCCCACGGCACGTTGAACACGTACTCGACGAGCCGGTGGTCGCAGAACGGAACCCGGACCTCCAGGCCGACGGCCATGCTCATCCGGTCCTTGCGGTCCAGGAGGGTCTGGACGAAACGCGTGAGGTTGACGTAGCTCATCTCGCGCATCCGCCGGTCCACCGCATTCTCGCCCGGCAGTCGCGGCGTCTCGCCGACCGCCTGCGCGTAGCTGTCCCGCAGGAACTCCTGCATGCCGAGCTTCTGCATCAGCCCGGGGTCGAACAGCGTCTTGCCGTCGAAGTACTTGCCGGTCGCGGAGGTGAGCCAGGGGAACGTCTGCGCCTCCACCGCTTCGGAGTCGAAGAACCAGCGGTACCCGCCGAACACCTCGTCGGCCGATTCCCCGGACAGGGCCACGGTCGAACGGGCCCGTACGGCCTGGAACAGCCGGTACAGCGACGGCCACATGTCGCCCCAGTAGGCCGGCGGCAGGTCCAGGGCCCTGAGCACCTTGGCGCGCAGCTCCGGATCCGCCAGTTCCGCGCTGTTGAGCACGATCTCGCTGTGGTCGGCACCGATGTGCTGCACCAGGTCACGCACGAACGGCGCGTCGGAGGTGCCGCGTACGGGGTCCTCGACGAAGCCCGCGCCGTGGTCGGCGAAGTCCACGGAGAAGGACCGGACGGGTCCCTCGCCCCGCTCGCCCAGCTTCCGGTGCGCCAGGGCGGTGATGATCGAGGAGTCCAGTCCTCCGGAGAGCAGCGAGCACAGCGGGACGTCGGCGACGACCTGGCGGCCGACGATGTCGTCGAGCAGCCCGCGCACCGTGGAGACGGTGGTGTCCAGATCGTCCGTGTGCTCGCGCGCCTCCAGGGCCCAGTACGTCCGCTTGGCCAGGCCCGACCGGGAGATGCGCACCAGCTGACCGGGACGCACCTCGAACATGCCGGAGAAGATGCCCTGTTCCGGCGTCTTGACCATTTCCAGGATCTCGCGCAGCCCCTCGGCGCTCACCTTCCGCGGCACTGCCGGATGGGCGAGGATCGCCTTCGGCTCGGAGCCGAAGACGACACCGTCCGGCGTCGGGAAGTAGTAGAGCGGCTTGACGCCCATCCGGTCGCGGATCAGCAGGAGTGCCTGCTCGCGGGTGTCCCACACGGCGAAGGCGTACATGCCGTTGAGCCGGTCCGCGAGACCCTCTCCCCACTCCAGGTACCCGCGCAGCACGACCTCGGTGTCGCTGCGGGTGCGGAAGCGGTGTCCGCGGGCGACGAGTTCGGTGCGCAGTTCCTGGAAGTTGTAGACCTCACCGCTGTAGGTGAGGCAGGCCAGCACACGGCCGTCCTCCTCGGCGACCATGGGCTGGCGGCCGCCGTCGAGGTCGATGATGGAAAGCCTGCGATGACCGAGCGCGGCATGCTCGTCGGCCCACATGCCCTCGGCGTCCGGGCCACGGCAGGCCATGGTCCGCGTGACGGCTTCAAGGGTCCCGCGTTCCTGACGAACGTCGCGGGCGAAGTCCACCCAGCCGGCTATTCCGCACATGTGGTTCTCCTCGGTGAATAACGCTGATGGTCGGTGAGTTGTGGAAATGAGTCGAAGGCCCGGTCAGCCCAGGCGTTCCCAGTCGGTTTCCTGGAGAACGGTGCGACCGGCCGGGAAATACGTCACCGGAGCGGTGGTGCGGGCCTGTTGCTCCATGGTGTTCAGCAGCCGCTGCAGGGCCAGGGCGTCCTGCAGGCCGGGGAACGGCTGCGCGGGCTTCTCGCCCCGGGCCACGAAGCGCGCCACGTCCGCCGCCATCCGGCCCAGCTTGACCACGGTGGCGGCCTCTTCGGGCACCGGCCGGGAGCTGGTGTCGAGTTCGTGGATCACGACGTCGCCCTCGGAGGTGCGGCGCCACACGCGCAACCGGTCGGCATCCCACTCGGGCGTGTCGAAAACGAGGCCGGCGTACTCCAGCTCACCGGCCGGGGAACGGAAGACGAAGTCGACCTCGCGTTTGCGGGTGATGTTCACGAAACTGCTGTAGCCGGTGACGGTACCGGGGCCGAGGCGGGCCGACAGCGCGACGCTGTCGAGCACCTCGGGTCCCGAGACCGAGAAGTCGGAGCGGGTGCCGAGTACGGTGTCCAGCTCCAGCTCGTGGCCGTGACCGGCGATCCAGCCGACGAGGTCCAGCGGGTGGATGATCTCGCTGGGGACCCCGCTGGTGGGCCGGTGGTCGTTGATGCGGTCCTTGCCCCAGGTGAAGTGCGCCCGCACCAGCTGCAGATCGTGCTCCCGCACATGGTCGCGCAACCACACCGTGGCCTCGGAGTAACGTTCCACGAGATCCATGCAGAACCCGTGGGTCCGTGCGAGCGCGGCATCCACCGCCGTCAGGTCGTCGCGCGAGGTGATAAGCGGCTTCTCGGCCACCACGAAACCCTCGTAGCCGGCCAGCTGGGTGAGCACGTCGGCGTGGGCCTCGTCCGGGACGGTGACGACGACCACGTCCGGCCGGAAATCGTCGAGCCCTTCCCGCACGGAGGCGTAGTACGGAATCCGCGGGTCCCGTCGGCGCCGCCCCACGTGGGCGAACTCCACCGGCAGCCCGGTGTTCCGGAAGGCCATGCGGAAACGGGTGCCGGCGTATCCGAGCCCTACGATCAGAATTTTCACGGTCTATCCACCTCGCACATCAAGGGCCAGCAGATCCTCGCCGGTCGGCAGGAATCCGAGTTTCCGGTAGAGCGGCGCCCCGTCGGCCGTGGTCTGCAGCACGACGCCGGACGCTCCCTGGCCGCGCAACCAGGCAAGGACGTGGTCCATCACCCGGGCGCCCAGGCCGTGGCGTCGCCACCGGGGTTCGACCACGACCGTCTGCACCCACCCCACCCGCCCGTTGAGGCTGTGGGCCGTGGGTGCCCGCTCGTCCAGCACGGCGATCGCGCAGGCGGCCAGCGCCTCTGCCTCGCCGATGACCGCGACGTGCACCCGCTCGCCGGGCCCGGTCAGGTGCCGGTGGAGCCATGCGCGATAGGCGTGCCGCCAGGCCGCGTCCTCCGCCGGGTCACGCGCCACGTAGTGGCCGTCGCCGGCGCTGAGCAGATACCCGCGCAACCGGACCAGCTCGTCGATGTCCTCGGTGGTCGCCGGCCGGGGCCGTAAGTCTGGCTGGGCAATCACGGGACCGGACTCTATGGCCGTTCGCGCCGCAAGTGAAATGAATTCGGTGCGCGGCCTATACAGGAACTGAATAACTGGCCGCGGTGACGCCGCCACCTCGGCTTATCCGGCCGGTCGATCAATCGGCCGCAACGGTATTTCTCTTCGGGATGCGGCATGGCTACGTTCGTGGCGTCCAGTACTGCTGATTCTCCCACCGGAGGTCCCATGTT
The DNA here is from genome assembly GCF_039532865.1 of Streptomyces luteosporeus. Lineage (NCBI taxonomy): Bacteria > Bacillati > Actinomycetota > Actinomycetes > Kitasatosporales > Streptomycetaceae > Streptomyces > Streptomyces luteosporeus. The sequence goes on along the minus strand of NZ_BAAASL010000017.1, from coordinate 113,968 downwards.
CGGGTACATCGACTTCTTCTCCGCCGAGATCGAAAAGCTGAAGGAACGCGGCGGCTACCGGACATTCCTCGAGGTCGCGCGCATGGCCGGGGAATTCCCGGCCGCCCTCAAGCACGGTCCCGGCGACGGGCGCAGGATCAGTGTCTGGTGCAGTAACGACTACCTGGGCATGGGGCAGCACCCCCTCGTCCTCGCGGCCATGAAACAGGCCGTCGACGAAACCGGGGCGGGCAGTGGCGGTTCGCGCAACATTTCCGGCAACCACCGCTACCACGTGGAGCTGGAACGTGAGCTGGCCGACCTGCACGGCATGGAGTCGGCACTGATCTTTCCCTCGGGCTATGTGGCGAACGACGCCGCACTCACCGTCCTGGCCGGTCGTCTGCCCGGCTGCGTGGTCTTCTCCGACGAGCTCAACCACGCCTCGATGATTGCCGGCATCCGGCACAGTGGCGCGGAGAAGCACGTCTTCCGCCACAACGACATGGAGCACCTGGAGGAATTGCTGGCGGGCACCGACCCGGCCCTGCCCAAGATCATTGCGCTGGAAAGCGTCTATTCCATGGAAAGCGACGTGGCCCCGCTGGAACGGGTCGCGGAGCTGGCCCGTACCTACAACGCCTTCACCTACCTCGACGAGGTGCACGCGGTCGGCATGTACGGACCGCACGGTGCGGGCAAGGCCGCCGAACTGGGCCTCGACGGACGGTTCGACGTGGTGCAGGGCACGCTGGCCAAGGCGTTCGGCACGGCCGGCGGGTACGTGGCGGGCCCCGCGGCGGTCGTGGACGCGATCCGCAGCTTCGCCTCGGCGTTCATCTTCACCACGTCGCTGCCCCCGGCGGTCGCCGCCGGAGCGCTGGCGGCCGTCCGCCATCTCAAGCGCTCGGACCAGGAGCGCAAGCAGCTGCAGGCCAAGGCCGGCCTGCTGCAGGAACTGCTGCGGGAACGCGGCATACCGGTGGTGTCCGAGGCCGCGCACATCGTCCCGGTCCTGATCGGCGATGCCGTCAAGTGCCGTGAGGTGGCGAGCGAACTGCTGGAACGGCACGGCTACTACGTCCAGCCGATCAACGCGCCGAGCGTCCCCACGGGTTCCGAGCGGCTGCGGGTCACCCCGACCCCGCAGCACTCCGAGGACGAGATCGTGGGCTTCGCCCGGGCACTGGACGGGGTCTGGGAGCGCGCCGGCCTGCCGCGCAGGCTCGCCGGGGCCCTGGCCTGAACGGTGCTCCCGGCCGGGCGCCGCACGGGGTGGGGCGCCCGGCCGGGAGCCGGGTGAGGTACGGCCGCAGCAACAACGGCCTTACCGGCAAGGGCCCTGCCACGACGGCCACTTCGCAGGACGCCGCAACCACGGCCTCAGCGGGTGGCCAGTTCCCGTTCCGTGTGGTGGCGCGCCGCCTGAGGGGGCAGGCGCAGGGACCGGCGCGCCGAGATCACCCGGCGGGCCACCGCGGTGAAGCGGTCGGCCAGTGGATGGGCGCCCTGTGCGGGGCGGACCAGCGAGATGGGGACCTTCGGGGCCCCGCGCAGGGGCACGAACCGCACCGACGGGTGCAGATTGCGCCGCAGTACGAGGTCGGGCAGCACGCTGATCCCCCGCCCGGTGGCCACCGATTCCAGGCACTCGTCGAAGTTGTGGCACTGCACGGTGAAGACGGGCCTGCTGCCCGCCGGCCAGTCGTTCTCCCCGACGACACCGCTGACCGAATTGAACACGAGGGGATAGTCGGCCAGTTCGGCCCAGTCCGCCCATGGGCGTCCGCTCCATGGGTGCCCTTGGGGAACGGCGGCAACGCATTCCTCCGTGTCGAGTTCGGTGGCTCTCATTCCCTCGACCGTCGTGCGTCCGCGCAGCAGAGCGAGATCCACGATGCCCTGGTCGACGCCCGCACAGCGGTCGTCCCGGCGGCGCAGCTCGACCCCTGCCCCGGTCTCCTTCTCGAAACGGACAATGGCTTCCTGCATCCACGCGTCCGGCAGGAGCCAGGAGAACCCCAGCCGCAGTACCGGCCGTTCGGAGACCGGGAACAGGGCCCGCTCCAAGTGCGGGAGCAGCGTCTGCAGATGATCGCGGAGTTTGACTCCGGCCGGGCTCAGCGTCACCTGTCGCGTGGTGCGGTGGAAGAGAGGAACGTCGAGCTGTTCCTCCAGGCGCCGGATGGAGCGCGTCAGCGTCGGCTGGTTGCTGTCGAGCCGGGCTGCGGCATGAGTGAAGCTGAGGGTGTCCGCGACCGCCAGGAAGGCCTGGAGGTGCTTGAAATTGACATCCCATATGCGCATGGACGGGCTTCTTTTCTCCTCCTGGGAGTCCCCCGACGGCAGCCCACCGCTCATCGTGTACCCCGGCTGCCCTCTTCCGGGAGTGCGGCGGGGGGCCGGCAGGTGACGGACGCGGAGAAGCAGAGCCGGTCGTGTTGCACAGCCGTGACCCGCACCTGATGTTCCCCGGGCCCGTCGGTGTCCGTGACCGTCCGCAGTGGAGTGGCGGTGATCGTGCACGGTGCGTCCAGTTCGACATACTGCTGGAACTCGCAGTCGAGGCGGGTGACCTGGGCGCCTCCCACTGCCTGGTGGGCCGCTTCCAGCAGCACGATTCCCGGGACGTGGTCGACGGGGTGGTCGAACAGGACGGGGTGGCTCGTGTCCGTCCGCAGGAGCCACTGGTTCTCGTCGAGCGCCGAGAGGACCACGTCCTGGGGCCGGGAACGGCCTGTGGTGGCACACGGCACCGGCCGCCCGGGGGGCACGGCCGACGCCATGGCGGCCCCGGCGTCCGCACGCGCGCCGCGAAGCCGCCCGTACGCGCCGGGAGAGAGCAGGGCGAAGCGGGTCTCGACGGTGGCCACGCGCACACCGTCCCAGTAATAGACCGCCCGCAGGGACAGGGCCGCGGGGCGAGCACCTCGGTACGCAAGGTCGAAGCACTCGATGTGCAGCTCGGCGTGCGGGCCCCGGCCGGCGCCCGCGTGGGCGCTGTCCTCGATGGTGTAGCGCAAGGTGTCCCAGATCAGCTGGTGGCCCAGCGGTACGTCGTACGCGGCGTGACACAGCATCGGAAGAGCCTGGCGGACGGTCTCGCAGATCAGCAGCGGGTCCCCTTGCGCACCCACCCGGTAGAAGGCATGCGCCAGGGGCCGGCGCGCGTCGATCCGGAATCGGTCCTCGCCGGTCTGCTCCCAGTGCGTGAGGTAGACCTCGGCGGCGCGTTGCTTATGGGTGTGTATCGGCTCTACGACGCTCTTTCTGTTCAGGCATGACGACGCAACCACTCTTCCCCCTTGGTGCTGCGACCAGGGGCGGAACCCCCGGCCACGAAAGTACGTGTACAGGTAACATAGAGGTCGTTCCGTTTGTTTGTCGAGCAGTTGGTTGAAGGACTGATGACAGGAAGACGTATGCATGAGCGGGCCCTGCACACCCGGGCAACGCTCATCCGCGCGGCGGCCGAGGTGTTCGAGGAGTGCGGGTACCACGGAGCCGGGATCAACAGGATCCTGACCAAAGCGGGCGTGACGGCCGGCGCGATGTACTTCCACTTCAAGTCCAAGGAGTCCTTGGCGCGAGCAGTCATGCTGGAGCAGGCGACCGACGTCACGCTGCCGCAGCAGCCCCAAGGCCTCCAGCAACTCGTGGACGTGACACTGGCCCTGGCCAGGGAGCTGCAGAGCAACACCCTGCTGCGGGCGGGCGTGCGGCTCGCCGTGGACCAGGGCGGCCCGGCCGTCCAGGACGACACGGTGTACATGTGGTGGGCGGAGCGCTTCCGCGAGGAGCTCGTGGCGGCACGGCGGGAAGGCGAACTGCTGGCTTCCGTCGACGACGCGGAGTTCGCCAACGTGCTGGTGGCAGCCTTCACCGGGACACAGCTGAAGTCGCAGTTCTCGACCGGCTGGGCCGATCTGCCGCTGCGCATCATGTCCCTGTGGCGCTATCTGCTGCCCGGCATCGCGACGCCCGAGGCCGCGGCGCGGATCACCCTGGACAGCGAACGGCGCCTGCCATGGGAGTGAGGCCCCTGCGCATCGTCCTCACCGGCGCCACCGGCTTCATCGGCAGCAGAGTGGCGGCCGAACTGCTGCGGGATGCCGCACAGCCGCACGTCCGCGTCGTCGGGCGCTCGGCCCCGCACCAGCTGATCGCGGCAGGGGCGGAGTGGGCCGAGGCGGACCTGACGAGGCCGCACACCCTGCGCGGCGTCTGCACGGACGCCGACGTGCTGCTGCACCTGGCCTCGCGCGTCAGCGGCGACCCGGAGCAGTGCGCCGCGGTGAACACCGACGGCTCGGCGCACCTCATGGCCGAAGCCGCCCGGGGCGGCGTCGCGCGCGTGACCTATCTGTCGACCGCCGCGGTGTACGGCCACGGCCCGCACCGGGGAGCGGACGTGGCAGAGGCCGAGCCCGCCCCGGTTTCCGCCGCCAGCTCGACACGGCTGGCGGCCGAACAGTACGCCCTGAACGCCGGGGGCACGGTGCTGCGCCCCGGCCTGGTCCTCGGCGAGGGGGACCGCTGGGTGGTGCCCGCCCTGGCCGAGCTGCGCCGCCGGGTACCCGCCCGCTGGGCGTCCGGCGCGGCACGGCTCTCCCTGGTCGCCGTGGAGGACCTGGCCCGGCTGATCGCCAGGACCGCGCTGGCCCCCCGGCCCCTCCCCCGGGGCGTCCACCATGCCAGCCACCCCGAGCCGGTGCTCGCCCGGGACCTCATGGACGTCTTGGCCGACCATCACGTCCTGCCGCCCACCCCGGCGGACGACTGGCCCTGGCCCCGCTGCCTGGAACGGCTCGCCGCGACTCCGGGACGGATCTCCCCGCGGCAGTTCGCCCTGCTGGCCCAGGACAACTGGTTCCGCAGCGACAGCATCTGGCGGCTCACCGGCACCGCCCCGGGGCCGAGCCCCCTGGAACGCGTCGGGGGCTGGGCGCCCTGGTACCGCGAGCACCTCTCCCGTACGCCCCCCGCGCAGTGACCGCTCGGCGGTGGTGTCAGGGGGTGGTGGTGGAGACGACGTAGACGCGGGGGCGCTGGGGGTCGTCCATGTTGGCGACGATCTCGAAGTTGGGCTTGGGCTTGTCCTGGGTGTGCACGGCACCCTTCCAGTGGTGGGCGCCGGTGAACTTCCAGCCGACCACGGCGGCCTCGTCCTCGTCGATGGGCACCTCGCCGTCGCGCAGGGCGGAGGCGTCGGTGCCGATCTGCTGCAGCCAGGTGTCGAAGGCGCTGCGGGTGGTGGTGAAGCGCAGGTACAGCGAGCTGGCCTTCCACGAGTTGGTCTCGAAGGAGGCGACGTGCTGGGCGTAGGGCGGCACGGTCATCCCGTAGATGCGGCGCTGCAGGCGGGAGGGCCAGCCCGGTTCCAGGCCGGTGGCCGCGGCCTCCTCCCGCTTGGACTCGCTGCCGCTGCGGCTCTGCATCGCGGAGATGTAGAGGTAGCCGGCGGGGATGGCGATCAGCAGGAAGACGACGACGGGTTTGACCCAGCGCGGGCCGCGCCAGGGTACGGGCTGCTCGGTATGGTGCACGGCGCTCACCCCCGGCCCGCCCGGGAGTAGCGCTCGTAGCGTTCGGCGCGGCGCCGGTTGGCACGGCGGAAGCGGCGGGCGACGAGGCGGGCGAGGTCGGCGGCGCCGACCATGCCGGCCTCGGGGCCGAGCTGCGCCTTGACGATGCGGGCCTCGGGCCGGTAGCCGCGGCCGGTGAGGTGGCGGCGGAAGGCGTCGCGGGCGGGGCCGATGAGCAGGTCGTCGGCGGCGCTGACGCCGCCGCCGATGACGAAGCAGGAGGGGTCGAGGGCGGCGGCGAGGTTGGCGATGCCGACGCCGAGCCACTGGCCGATGTCCTGCAGGAGCTCGACGCACATGGCGTCGCCCTCGCGGGCGAGCTCGGTGATCAGGGGGCCGGTGATGTCGGGGACGTGCCCGCCGACGCGGTCGATGATCCCGTAGGCGACGGGGGATTCGGCGGCGGCCAGTTCGCGGGCTTCGCGCACGAGGGCGTTGCCGGAGGAGTACTGCTCCCAGCAGCCGCGGTTGCCGCAGGGGCAGCGGTGGCCGCCGGGGACGACCTGCATGTGGCCGAATTCGCCGGCGACGCCGAACTTGCCGCGCTTGACCTGGCCGTCCTCCAGGATGGCGCCGCCGATGCCGGTGCCGAGGGTGATCATGACGAGGTGGTCCTCGCCCCGGCCGGCGCCGAAGCGCCATTCGGCCCAGGCGGCGGTGTTGGCGTCGTTGTCGACCATGACGGGCACGGCGAGCCGGCCGGCGATGCGGTCGCGCAGGGGCTCGTTGCGCCAGGACAGGTGGGGGGCGAACAGGACGCGGTTGCGGTCGGCGTCGACCCAGCCGGCGGCGCCGATGCCCACGGCGTGCACGTCGTGGCGGTCGGAGAGGTCGAGGACGAGCTCGACGATGGTGTCCTCGACGACCTTGGGGCTCTTGGACTTGTCCGGGGTCTCGGTGCGCAGCTTCTCGAGGATGTTGCCGTCGGCGTCGACGACCCCGGCCATGACCTTGGTGCCGCCGATGTCGATGCCGACGGTGGGGACGCGGGGGGCGGTGAGGTGCGAGCGCCGCTCGCGCGTGCCGACCGTGCGGAGCACGGTCGCTCTGCCGGTGCCCCGGTGGACCCGCTCCCGGTACATGCTCATCGCGACTGTCGCCCCTGGAATGCTCTCGTGAGGCCGTGGCCTCGGTCTTTTCGTCGGTCCTGGCCGATTGTGCCTCACCGGCGAGGTGCCCCGCCAAACAGCGGGGGTGACCTCCGGGCCCGTGGCCGGGAGGTCACCCCCGCTGCGGAAGGGGAGCCTCAGGCGTCCTTCTCGGCCGCCTGCGCCGCGTCGAAGCGCTTGCCGCCGATGACGTCGGGCACGGGGGCCCGCTCCAGCTCGTGGCTGAGCTGCTCCAGCTCGCTGCCGCCGGCCATCTGCCGGGTGAGCTCGTCGAGGGCGATCTCCGCCTTGGTGTGGCTGCCGGCCATGGCCCCGCGCTTGAGCAGCACGAACCGGTCGCCGACGAGGTAGGCGTGGTGGGGGTTGTGCGTGATGAGGACCACGCCGAGGCCGGCGTCACGGGCGGCGGCCACGTACTTCAGGACGACGCCGGACTGCTTGACGCCGAGCGCGGCGGTCGGCTCGTCCAGGACGAGGACCTTGGCGCCGAAGTACACGGCGCGGGCGATGGCCACGCACTGCCGCTCGCCGCCGGAGAGGGTGCCGATGGGCTGGTCGACGTCGCGCAGGTCGATGCCCATGCGCAGCAGCTCGGCCCGGGTGGTCTCGCGCATGGTGCGCACGTCCAGGCGCTTGAAGGGCCCGGCGCCCTTGACGGGCTCGGAGCCGAGGAAGAAGTTGCGCCAGACCGGCATCAGGGGGACGACGGCGAGGTCCTGGTAGACGGTGGCGATGCCGCGGTCGAGGGCCTCGCGGGGGGAGGCGAGGGCGGCCGGCTCGCCCTCGATCTCGAAGGTGCCGGCGTCGTGCCGGTGCAGACCCGCGATGATCTTGATGAGGGTCGACTTGCCGGCACCGTTGTCGCCCAGGACGCAGGTGATCTCGCCGGGGTGGACCTCCAGGGAGACGCCTTCGAGCGCGCGGACGTTGCCGTAGTACTTGCTGACGTCGGCCAGCTTGATCAGCGCCGTCATTTGCTCGCCTCCGCGCGCCTGCGGACCCACGCGTTGAGCAGGGTCGCCAGGAGCAGCATCGCGCCCAGGAAGAACTTGAACCAGTCGGGGTTCCACTGCGCGTACACGATGCCCTTGCTGGTCATGCCGAAGATGAACGCACCGACCGCGGAGCCGATGGCCGAGCCGTAGCCGCCGGTCATCAGGCAGCCGCCGATGACGGCCGCGATGATGTAGAGGAACTCGTTGCCCACGCCCTCGCCGGACTGCACGACGTCGTACGACATCAGCAGGTGCTGGCCGGAGATCCAGGCGCAGAAGGCCACGGCCATGTACAGGCCGATCTTGGTGCGGTTGACGGGGACGCCGACCGCGCGGGCGGCGTCGGCGCCGCCGCCGACCGCGAAGATCCAGTTGCCGGCGCGGGTGCGCAGCAGGATCCAGGTGGCGAGGGCCACCAGGCCGAGCCACCACAGGACGGTGACCTGCAGGTCGACGCCGGCGATCGTGAAGTGGGAGGCGAAGACGGCGCGGGCGGAGGGGAAGCCCTCCATGTCGCCGATGGTCTTGGTGGAGACCGTGCCGCTGATGAGCTTGGTGAAGCCCAGGTTCAGGCCCGTGAGCATCAGGAAGGTGCCCAGCGTGATGATGAAGCTGGGCAGCTTGGTGCGGGTGAGCATGAAGCCGTTGAAGAAGCCGATGGCCAGGGTGACCAGCAGCGAGACCCCGGTGCCGACCCAGACGTTGGCCGTCATCTGGTAGCTGAACATCGACGAGACCAGGGCCGAGCTGGTGACCATGACACCGGCCGACAGGTCGAACTCGCCGCCGATCATCAGCAGCGCGACGGGCACCGCCATGATCCCGATCGTCGAGGACGCGTACAGGACGGTGGAGAGGCTGGAGGCCTTGAGAAACGTTTCGGCCGCGAACGAGAAGAAGACGAAGACCGCCGCCGCGCCCACGACCGCGCCGAGCTCCGGGCGGCCGATCAGGCGGCGCGCGAAGCCCCGGGTCATCAGGCGTTCGTCCGCCCCGGTGGTGGTCGCCGTCGTCATCGGGTGCCCCGCTTCGTGTACTCGGCCAGGGTCTTCGCGTCGTCCTTGGTGACGATCTGCGGACCGGTCAGCACCGGGCGGCCGCCGCCGAGCATGTCGCGGTTGTACTTGTACAGCCACAGCAGGTCGACGGCCTCGTAGCCCTGGAGGTACGGGTCCTGGTCGACGGCGAAGCCGAGGGAGCCGTCCTGCAGGCCGCCGGCGACCTTGGCGTTGAGGTCGAAGGTGTCGACCTCGGCCTTGCTGCCGGCCTGCTGGGCCGCCTTGACCGCGGTCGGCGCGAAGGGGGCGCCCAGGGTGACCACGGCGTCGACGTCCTTGTCGGACTGCAGCTTGGCCTCCAGCGAGGACTGGACGGCGGGCATGTTGGTGCCCTCGACGTAGAGGTTGTCCACCTGGCCCTTGAAGGTCTTCTTCACACCCTCGCAGCGCTGCTCGTGGCCGACGTTGCCCTGCTCGTGCAGGACGCAGACCGCCTTCTTCCTGCCACGCTGGTTCAGCTGCTCGCCGACGGCCTCGCCGGCGATGACCTCGTCCTGGCCGATGTGGGTCAGGGCACCGAACTCCTTGGACTTGTCGGAGCCCGAGTTCACCGTGATCACGGGGATGCCGGCCTTCTCCGCCTTGGCCACGACGTCCTTCATGGCGTCGGGCTTGGCGAGGGTGACGATCAGGCCGTCGACCTTCTGGTCGATCATGGCCTGCACGCTCTGCGCCTGCTTGTTGCCCTCGACGTCATGGGCGTAGAGGAACTTGATGTTGTCCTTGGCCGCCGCCTGCTTGGCACCGTTCTGCACGATGTCCCAGAACGTGTCGCCATCGCCCGAGTGGGTGACCATTGCGAAGGTCCACCGGGGAGTGTCGACCGCCGCGCGGCCCTGGGCCGCCTTGGCCGCCCGCTCCTCGGCGCGCTTGCCGCCCGTACTGCTGCACCCCGTCAGAGTGGCGCCGAGCACCGCTGCCAGCACGGCACTCACCGCGCGTACGCCTGTCCGAACCCTTGCCACGAGGACTTGCCCTTCTCACTGTCTGTCACGGTGCGGCCGGGCCCCTCGTTCCACGGACCCAACCGCCCAAGTATCCGTCACCATCCGTCACCGCTGTCGGCCGGGGCGTCGGCGGCGGCGTGCGGGCCGCTTCCTGTCCGTGGAGTTGTAGTGGCGCAGGCCACACGGCGTCAATACTTTGTCAGAACATTCTTACTGACTGACAACGTGGCCCGACAGCGCGGCCGGGTGGCTCAGGAACGGGCCAGGAGCTGGAAGTCGAAGGCGTAGCGCGAGGCGCGGTACAGGTGCGAGCCGAATTCCACGGCCCGCCCGGTGTCGTCGAAGGTGGTGCGCTCCATGGTCAGCAGCGGCGCACCGGCGGGCTCGGCCAGCAGCGCGCCCTCGGCGGCGGTGGCCGCCCGGGCGCCGACGGTCTGCCGGGCACTGTGCAAGGTGATGCCGGCGCCGCGCATCAGGCGGTACAGGCCGGTGGCGGCGAGGCTCTCGTCGTCCAGGTCGAGCAGCCCGGCGGGCAGGTGGTTGCGCAGGTGGGCCATCGGCTCGCTATGGGCCAGCCGCAGCCGCTCGATCACCACCACCTCGGTGCCCTCGGCGACCCCGAGGGCGGAGGCGACACGGGCGCAGGCGGGTTCGAGGGTGTGGCGCAGGACCTGCGTGGCGGGCTTCTGGCCGGCCTCCTCCAGGTCGTCGTAGAGGCTGCTGAGCTCCAGCGGGCGCTTGACCTGACTGTGGACGACCTGGGTGCCCACGCCGCGGCGGCGCACCAGCAGGCCCTTGTCGACGAGCGACTGGATGGCCTGCCGGACGGTGGGCCGGGACAGGCCCAGCCGCCCGGCGAGCTCGATCTCGTTGCCGAGCAGGCTCCCGGGCGCGAGCTCGCCGCGCTCGATGGCGGCCTCCAGCTGCTGGGAGAGCTGGAAGTACAGGGGGACCGGGCTGCCGCGGTCGAGGGTGAACCGGAGGGGATGCTGCTTCGCCACGGAGGGAGCGTAGCCCCAGGACCTGATGACGGGAAGTCGTGAGGTCAGGATGTCCGGACATGGCGACCGCACGCGGCGCCCCGCAGGGCGCGGGGCAGTGTCGATCTGCGGCTGCCGCCGGTGGGCGCGATCGCCCACCGGCGGCCTGCCGGCCGAGGCGCCACCGGCGGGGTCCGGGCGAAGCACGGCACTCCGTCTGCGGGCGCGTCGTGGCTTGTCGCGCAGTTCCCCGCGCCCCTGCGGGGCACTGCACCGCCGGATCGGCCCTAGAAGCGGACCGGCAGGCGCAGGGGGCCGCGCATCAGCAGGCCCTCGCGCCAGGTCAGTGCGTCCGGGTGGCAGTCCAGGGCGAGGTCCGGGCAGCGCTCCAGCAGCGAGCGCAGGGCGATCCGGGCCTCCAGGCGGGCCAGCGGCGCGCCCAGGCAGTAGTGGATGCCGTGCCCGAAGGCCACGTGCCCGCGCGCGTCGCGGCGTATGTCGAAGCCGCCGGGTTCGGGGAAGCGGGCCGGGTCCCGGTCGGCGTCGGCGAGCGCGACGAGCACCAGCTCGCCGCCGCCGGGCACGACGGTGCCGCCGATCTCGACGGGCTCGGTGGTGAAGCGGTACGTGGAGGTCTCCACCGGTCCGTCGTAGCGCAGCATCTCCTCGACCGCGCTCTCGTACAGACCGGCGTCGGCCCGCAGGGCCGCCAGCTGCTCGGGGTGGGTGAGCAGGGCGAACACGCCGTTGGTCAGCAGGTTGACCGTCGTCTCGTGACCGGCGACCAGCAGGATCCAGGCCATGCCGATCAGCTCCTCGGAGGAGAGCCGGTCGCCGTCCTCGGCCGTGGTGCGGATCAGCGCGCTCAGCAGGTCCTCCCCCGGCCGGGCCTGCTTGGCGGCGACCAGCCGGGTGAGGTAGGCGGCGACCTCCCGGGCGGAGGCGGCCTTCTCGGCCGGCGGCGCCGAGCCCACGGCCGTGGACGTCCACACGCGGAACGCCTCGCGGTCGAGGTCCGGCACGCCCAGCAGCTCGCAGATGACGCCCATGGGCAGCGGGAAGGACAGCGCGTCGACCAGGTCGGCGCGGCGGCCCGGGGAGGCGAGCATCGCGTCGAGGAGCTCGTCGGTCATCTCCTGCACGCGCGGCGCCATCGCCTCCACCCGGCGCGGGGTGAACTCCTTGGCGACCAGCTTGCGCAGCCGGGTGTGGTCCGGCTGGTCGGAACCGAGCATGTGCGGGCCGGCCGCCACCATCTCGATGCCCAGGCCGGGCGAGCGGTTGTCCCACCGCTTGGAGAGCCGCGGGTCGTTGAGGGTGGTGCGCACCTCGTCGTAGCCGACGACCAGCCAGCACACCGGCCCCTCCGGCATCCGCACCCGGTGCACGGGGCCGCGCTCGCGCAGCGCGGCGTACACGGGGTACGGGTCGCGGGCGAACGCCGCGCCCATTGCCGCCAGATCGACGACGCCGTCCCGCTCCTCCAGCAATGTCGACACCATGCCATCCCCCTGCGCGTCTTTGTTCGCACGAACATCCGTTCAGCGTTCACCTTACGCGCCGGTAGGGGGAGTTGAGCAGGTGTCAGCGGTCGGTGATCTCCTGGAGGTGGGGATCGGACAGGTGCAGCACCCGGTAACGCTCGCCGGCCTCGCCGTCGGGCACGCCCTCCTGCCACAGCACGAACCGCAGCAGCTGCCACTCGCGGGGGTCGACGCCGACGGCGGCCGTGTGCACCCCCGCCGTACGGGCCGCTCCGGCCAGCCCGGCCAGCGCCTCGGCGACCGCCTCGGCGGGGTCGGCGTCGGCCGGCAGGGGCGTGAGCTGCCGCGAGGCGGCCTTCGGCGCGCAGCCGCGGGCGGGGCCGGCCGCACAGGCCACACCCGTCCAGTGCCGGACGGCGGGGCGGCCGAAGTCGCGCACGATGCCCTGGAATCCGCCCCCGCCGACCAGGAAGTCGCTCATCGCGCCGGTGTCCTGCCACAGGTAGAAGGGGGCGTACGCGTTGACCGGGGACCCGTCGGCGCCGCGTTCGCGGACGAGGTAGGCCTTCAGCCCCAGGCCGGCCCGCTCGTCGAGCGCGTGGCCGCGGGTGGCGACCCGGTGCCGGATGATGCCCATGTCGTAGTCGGCGGGCAGGGCGATCTCGTACTGCATCGCGTACACGGGACGCGTTCTCCTTGTCGTTGTGCGTGCTGGACCGCTTCAGGCCGTGGCCTGCGCGGCCAGCAGGCCGAGCACGCCGTCGACGGCGCGGGTGAACGGCTCGGGGGAGCCCGCGGCCCGGGCGAGGACGTAGCCGCCCTGGAGCACCGCCATCACGGTCGAGGCGGTGGCCTGCGGATCGAGCGTGGCGGGGAACTCCCCCGCGTCCCGCCCCTGCGCCAGCACCTCGGCCAGCCGCTCGCGCACCCACGCGAACATCTCGTCGACGGGGACGCGCAGCACGGGATCGGCCATGACGTCGGGGTCCTGGGTGAGGCGTCCGATCGGGCAGCCCTTGAGCACGTCGCGCTCGCGCCGCAGGTACGCGGTGATCCGCTCCAGGGCCGTGCCCGGCCCGCCCAGCCACGTCTCGACGGCGGCGCGCATCTCGTCGGCGGTGCGCCGGATGGCGGCCAGGGCGAGGTCGGGCTTGCCGGAGAAGTGGTGGTACATGCTGCCCTGGCCGGCACCGGCGCGCTGCTGGATGGCCTTGGGGCTCGTCCCGACGTACCCGCGCTCCCACAGCAGCTCGCGGGTGCTCTCGATGAGGCGTTCCGAGGTACTCATGATCGTATTGTACATACCAGTAGGTACAGCTGGGGCCACGAAAAGCCGCCGCCCGGAGCGGGCGGCGGCCGGACGGCGGCCGCGATGCCTCAGCAGCCGAAGTCGACCAGGTCGAAGGTCTCGTAGTGGTCGCCGGTGTAGTAGTCCTCGTGCGCACCGCGGCCGGTGACGATGCGGCGGGCGCCGCGGTCACGGGAGCCCGGGGTGATCACGGTGTACTCGTGGTAGTAGCCGCTGTTCTGGGACGGCAGGACGCCCTCGCGGTTGGAGAAGACGACACCGTCCTTGGGGTACGGGAACGGTCCGCCGTTGTCGATCAGGCGCAGGGTGTCGTGGGCCTGCGAGGGCAGCTCGGAGTAGCAGACGTCCCCGACGCTGCTGGCGGCAGCGACCCGGGTGACCTGGGCGGGCGCGGCGAGGGCGGGCGTGGCGGTCAGCAGCGCGGCGGCGAGGGCGGCAACGGCGCCGAGGCGCGCAAAACGATGGGGGGTTGACATGGGCACAGCATCTCTCTGCGTGCACATGCCACGTCAAGAGATGGCCGGAAAGTTACCTCGGCATTCACCGGACACCGGCGGAATGTTTGCCTCAGAGGCAAAGATTTTGCCCAACGGACAACTTGGTGGCTATACCGGAAGCATGTCGCCACCACCCGCCTCACCCGGCGAACCCGGGACCGGGCACGTCCTGCCCTTCGTCGCCCCGCACCTGCGCGAGCTGCGCCGGCGCAGCGGGCTGACCCTGGAGGGGGCCGCCGCCCGGGTGGGCCTGTCCCCCGCCCACCTCTCCCGGCTGGAGACCGGGCAGCGCACGCCGTCGCTGCCGGTGCTGCTCTCCCTGGCCCGCGCCTACGGCACCACCGTCTCCGACCTGCTGGGCGAGGTCACCCCCGCGTCCGATCCGATCGTACGCGCGGACCGCATGGCACCCCAGGAGGCCGGCGGCTGGACCTACTGGCGGGCCGGCGGCTCCGGGCGCGCCATGCAGGCGCTGCGGCTGCACGTGCCGTACCACGGCGGTGGCCAGGAGGAACTGGTGCGCGTCCACCCCGGCGAGGAGTGGCTCCACGTCACCCACGGCCGGCTGCGGCTGGTGCTGGGCGACGCCACGCACCTGCTGGAGGTGGGCGACGCCGCCCACTTCGACTCGCTGACCCCCCACCGCATCGCCGCCGACTCGCCCGGCGGGGCGGACCTGTTGTTCGTGCACACGCTGATGCAGAGCGGCGTCGCCGGGCTGTGCCTGGGCGAGGCCGCATCCGACCGGAGGGCACTGCCATGAGCTTCCACGAGGAGGACCGCGCCCCCATGGGCATGACGGTCCGGGTCTTCATCTACCTCGTCGCCGTCCACTTCATCGCCGCCTTCATGTTCCTGCTGTTCTATCTGGGCGGCGCCGTATAGGCCTCGCTACGCTGGGTGCCATGGCCCGTACCGCCCGGGAAGCCGTCGACGAAGCGGTCCGCGCGCTCGCGCCCCGGGCGGAGGACAACCGCCTGGTCGCCCGGATCGCCGCGGGCCGGGCGCCGCTGGCGGCCGTGGCCGCCCTCGCGCTCGAACAGCACCACGTCGTCCCCGCCGACCGCCGCAGCTTCGCGCACCTCGCCCTGCGGGCCACCCCGCTGGGCGAGCCGGCCGTCGTCGCCTTCTTCGACCACCTCGTCCGCGGCGAGGACGCCGCGTACGCCCGCCTCGCCCCGCTCGCCCGCGCGTGCGGCCTGGACGAGACGGCCCTGCGGGCCCACGAGCCACGGGCCGGCTGCCAGGCGTACCCGGCGTACGTGGCCTGGCTCGCCCTGAACGCCGAACCCGTGGACGCGGCCCTCGCGCTGACCGCGAACTTCGCCGCCTGGGGCGGCTACTGCGCCACCGTGTCCCTCGCCCTGCGGGAGCACTACGGCTTCGAGGACGAGGCGTGCGGCTTCTTCGACCTCTTCGGCACCCCCGACCCCGAGGCGGCCGAACGGGCCCTCGCGGCCGTGGGCACGGGGCTGGTCGACGACCACCTGTCGGAAGGCCGGGCGCACCGCTACGGGCGGCTGCTGCAGGAGTACGAGGCCCTGTTCTGGCACACCCTGGAGGAGGCCGCCCGGCCGGCGCGCTGACGCCGTGCGGGTCTGCTCCACCACACGGGCGAGTGCAAGATCGCCGAAGCGCGGACGCCGCGCGGGGCGCCGCGCAACGATGTCGGCCATGTCGGGAGAGCCGTACAGCCAGCCCGCACCGGTGCGGTGCAACCGGTGCCACAACCCCCTGTGGTGGGACATGACGCCGGGGCAGCCGACCTGCTGGTACTGCTCGGTGTGCAACCATCCGCCGGAGCGCAAGGTCAACGCGGCTGCGTTCCCGCCGCCGTGTCCTGCGGGGTGCTCCTCCCCCGTCTTCGAGATGAGGGACGGCGCGCGCCGGCCCATCTGCCACTAGCGCCTGTCGGCGGCTCGGGCAGCGCCCCGTAGGGGCGCGGGGAACTGCGCGATCAGCCACCGACGGCCTGCAGTGGACGTACCACCTCGGGGCCCGGGCGCAGCACGGCACTTCATCTGCGGACGCGTCGTGGCTTGTCGCGCAGTTCCCCGCGCCCCTTCGGGGCACTGCCTCAGCCCTGTGTCAGGGAACCGTGCACCCGCAGGCGTGCGATGCCGCCGTCCGGGTGGATGTCCAGGCGGACGTGCGTGCCCACCGGGGCGTCCTCCAGCACGATCCTGTGCACCGCGTCGGGCTCCAGCCGCGTCCGTGGCACGATCTGCCGCCAGGCCGTGCCGGTGGCGGCGTCGAGGACCGACAGATCGGCCCATCCCGCCGCATTGCCCTTGTAGTGGCCCGTGTCGATCTCCACTGCCCGTATCCGTGCACGCCCCGTCAGCCGGTAGCGCACCCAGTCGTGTCCGTCGTCCCGGCGGCGGCGGGTCTCCCAGCCCTCGCCCATCGCGCGCGAGCGGCCGGGCAGGACGGTGCCGACCGGGTCCGAGAAGAAGCGGTCGGACGCGTCCTCCACCATGCCGCCGTTCTCCAGCGCGACGAGGTCGAAGGTGCCCAGGGCCGCGAGCCAGGCGGGATCGGGCACCGGTTCGCCGTGCACCCGCAGCCGGGCGATGCCGCCGTCGGGATACTGCTTCAGGCGCAGGTGGGTGAGGCGCTGCCGCCCGCCGAGCGGGAAGCCGTGGGCCGCGTGTCCGCCGACCGGCGTGCGCGGCACCAGCTCCGTCCACTTCACGTCGTCGGCGAGGAGGTCGGCCACGCTCGGCGTGCCGGGCAGTTCGGTGCCCTCCAGGGCGACCGCCTGCGGGTGGTTGCCGCGGAAGTGGGCCGTGTCGACGACGACGCCGTGCACCGTGCCGGGCACACCGAGCCGGACGAGCGCCCAGTCGTGGTCGTCGTCCGCGGGGTGCGGGGCGGTGGCGGACGCGCCGCGCCGGCGGCGGGTCTCCCAGCCGTCCATCACCTTGCCCTTGGGCCCGTACGCGGCGGGGTCGAACCGTGCGGGGCCGGGCAGGAGCAGGTTCTCGCGGTCGGCGAAGAACTCGTCGCTGGCGGCGACGACGGACGCCCCGAGCCGCCGGTCGGCGAGGTCGGGCAGGTGGGTGAAGCCGAAGTCGGCGTCGGCGCCGCGGTAGTCGGCGTACGGGTCGCCGCCGGCGTACGGGCGGGCGTTGCCGGTGAACGGCGGGAGGTGGCGCGGTGCGCTGCTCATGCACGCTCCAGGAGTCGGCCGGTGGGTTCGGTCAGGGGGGTGCCGTGATCGGCGATCCGGCGCCCGCGCAGCCAGGTGGAGCGGACCACCCCGTGCAGCGTGCGCCCCGCGTAGGCGGTGACGGGGTTGCGGTGGTGGAGCCCGGCCGCCTCGACGGTGAAGGTCTCGTCGGGGGCGAGGACGGCGAAGTCCGCGTCGCGGCCCGGGGCGATGGCTCCCTTGGTGTGCAGGCCCGCGAGGGCGGCGGGCGCGGTGGCCATCCAGCGGGCGAGGTCGCCGGGGCCGTGCCCGCGGCGCCGGGCCTCGGTCCACACGGCGGGCAGGCCCAGTTGCAGGGAGGAGATGCCGCCCCAGGCGCGGGCGAAGTCGGGCACCTTGAGGTCGGCGGTGCACGGTGAGTGGTCGGAGACGACGCAGTCGAGCGTGCCGGTGGCCAGAGCGCTCCACAACGCGTCGCGGTTGGCGGCCTCGCGGATGGGCGGGCAGCACTTGAACTCGGTGGCGCCGTCGGGGACTTCCTCGGCGGTGAGGGTGAGGAAGTGCGGGCAGGTCTCGGCGCTCACGGGCAGGCCCGCCGCCCGTGCCCCGGCGAGCACGGGCAGCACCCGGGCCGAGGACACGTGCAGCACGTGCACGCGCGTGCCGTGCCGCCGGACGGCCGCCAACAACGAGGTGACGGCGTCGCGTTCGGCGTCGTGCGGCCGGGAGGCGAGGAAGTCGGCGTACCGGGGGCCGCCGGGCTGCGGGGCGCCGGCCAGGCGGCCGGGGTCCTCGGCGTGCACGATCAGCAGCCCGCCGAAGCCGGCGACCTCGGGGGCGACGGCGTCGAGGTCGCCGGGCGCCAGGTGCGGGAACTCCTCCACGCCCGACGGGGAGAGGAAGGACTTGAAGCCGAGGACGCCCGCGTCGTGCAGCGGCCGCAGGTCACCGCGGTTGCCGGGCAGCGCCCCGCCCCAGAAGCCGACGTCCACGTGCACCCGGCCGCGCGCGGCGGCCTGCTTGCAGCGCAGGTGGGCCACGGTGGTGGTGGGCGGCAGGCTGTTGAGGGGCATGTCGACCAGGGTGGTGATGCCGCCCGCGGCGGCGGCCCGGGTGGCGGTGGGGAAGCCCTCCCACTCGCTGCGCCCGGGGTCGTTCACGTGCACGTGGGTGTCGACGAGCCCGGGCAGCAGCACGTCGTCCCCGAAGTCCTCGACGCGGGCGGCGCCGCCGGGCGGGGTCGCGTACGGCAGGACGGCCTCGATGCGGCCGCCGGTGACGGCGACGGCGGCGGGGCCGGTGCCGTCCGGCGTCACCACGCGGGTCGATCGCAGCAGGAGCTCCACGGTCCGCCTCTCGACAAGCCGGGGGATGGGGTTCAACATTTCGTTGCACGCCGCTCGCCCGCAGTCTCCAGGGCCCCTTCCGCTCCGTCAAGGCTTTCCCGGCAGGCTTTTCCGGGACATGGAAGCTATATTCCACGAGCCAGAAACCGGTCGGCGACGCCTCGGACGGCCGGTAGGCTTCTGCCCCCATTCCCCCGGAAGGAGCGCCGTGCCCCCGTCCGCCGAGCCCCGAACCGCAGCCAGCAGCGGTGGAGTCCAATCCCTCGAGCGAGCCTTCGACCTGCTCGAGCGGATGGCCGACGCCGGTGGCGTGGTCGGGCTGAGCGAGCTGTCCGCGAGCAGCGGCCTGCCGCTGCCGACCATCCACCGGCTGATGCGCACGCTGGTGGCCTGCGGATACGTCCGGCAGCAGCCCAACCGGCGCTACGCGCTCGGCCCCCGGCTGATCCGGCTCGGCGAGAGCTCCTCCCGGCTGCTGGGCACCTGGGCCCGCCCGCACCTGGCCCGGCTGGTGGACGAGACCGGCGAGACGGCGAACATGGCCCTGCTCGACGGCGACGAGGTCGTCTACGTCGCCCAGGTGCCCTCCCGGCACTCGGTGCGCATGTTCACCGAGGTGGGGCGCCGGGTGCTGCCGCACACCACGGGCGTGGGCAAGGCGCTGCTGGCCCAGTCCCCGGACGCGGAGGTGCGCGCCCTGCTGGCCCGCACCGGCATGCCGGCGGCGACCGAGCGGACCATCACCACGCCGGACACCTTCCTGGAGGAGCTCGCCCGGGTGCGCGAGGCCGGCTTCGCCGTCGACGACAACGAGCAGGAGATCGGCGTGCGCTGCCTGGCCGTGCCGGTGCCGGACTCGCCCACCTCCGCGGCCATCTCCATCTCCGGCCCCTCGGGCCGGGTCACCGAGGCGGCGACGGACCGGATCGTGCCGCTGCTGCGGCAGGCGGCCGCGGAACTGTCGGCCGCACTGGCCGGCTCCGGCGCCTGACACCTGCCCCCTGGCACCCGGCACCTGACGGCGGGAACGGGCCGGCCGGACCGGGACCGCGCGCCTACTCCCCCTCGCGCGGCCTGGGTACCTCGGCACCCGCGGCCGGCTCCGCCCCGTCCGCCGCGCCCGTTTGCGGCGCGGCGGAGCCGAAGCGCTCGACCGCGGCCCGTACCTCGCCCAGCGCCGGCGCGAGCGCGCTGACGGATCCGACGGCCCCTGCCACCAGCAGCAGCGAGCGGCGCAACCGGGAGACGTCGGGGTCGCCGGTGCGCACCATCGCGTCCAGAGCGGCGAGTTCGTCCTCGGCGGCGTCCCGGTCGGGCAGGGCGGCGGGGTGGCCCGCGAGTTCCCGGCGCATCCGGGACACCGCGGCGCCCAGCTGGTCCACCCTCGGATCCGGCTCCCCGCCGGACCGGCCCGTCCGTTGCGCGTCCACCACTACGGCGCCTTCCGCCACGACTGCCCCCCTCCCGTGCGCTCGCCCACCCGCCGGATCAGTTAACGCCACTTTCCGTGCGCCGCGCCACACGCACAGCGAAATTGAGGCTGCGCGTTCGCGTGCGGGTGACGAACTGACGTACAGCGCACATCCGGCCGTGTGTGCGGTATGCAGGAGCCATGACGGCACCCCCCGTTCCCGCGGTCGCGGGGCTCCTGCTGGCCGCGGGCGGCGGCCGCCGGCTCGGCGGCCGCCCCAAGGCGCTGCTGCCGTACGGCGACGGGCTCCTGGTGGACCACGCGGTGCGGGTGCTGCACGCCGGCGGCTGCTCCCCGGTGCTGGTGGTGCTGGGCGCCGGCGCGGACGAGGTACGGGCCCGCCTCGCCCCCGCACCGGGGACGACCCGGTGCGTCGACAACCCCGACTGGGCACGCGGCATGGGCACCTCGCTGCGCGCCGGCCTCGCGGCCCTGGCCGCGACGGACGCCGGCGCGGCGCTGGTGACGCTCGTCGACCAGCCGTACGTCGGCCCCGCCGCGGTGGCCCGCGTCCTGGCCGCGCACCGCGCGGGGGCGAGCCTGGCGGCGGCCGCGTACGACGGCGGGCGCGGGCACCCGGTGCTGCTCGGGCGCGAGCACTGGCCGGGCGTGGCGGCGGCCGCGGAGGCGGACCGCGGGGCGCGGGCGTACCTGCACCGGCACGCCGCCGCCGTACGGCTCGTGGAGTGCGGGGACGTCGCGGCGCCGGACGACGTGGACACCCCGGCCGACCTCGCCCTCCTGGACCGTCCCGGCGGCCGGAACGGCCCGATGCGCCATTGAACTTCCACGATGAGAAATCTATTCTCCACAGATCCGTTGCACCGGTGGGAGGTTGCACCGGTCGAAAGACCATCAAGGAGTGAGCGCCCCATGCCCGCACCAGCGCCGTCCCCGCTGGCAGTCACCCGCGCCCCGCACGTGGCACGGCAGGAGGAAGTGCTGACCGACGAGGCCCTCGCCTTCCTCGCCGCCCTGCACCACCGCTTCACCCCGCGCCGCGACGAGCTGCTCGCCCGCCGCGCCGAACGCCGGGCGGAGATCGCCCGCACCGGACGGCTGGACTTCCTGCCCGGCACCGCCGGCATCCGGGAGGATCCGCACTGGCGCGTGGCCCCCGCCCCGCCGGCCCTCGAGGACCGGCGCGTGGAGATCACCGGCCCCGCCGACGACCGCAGGATGACCGTCAACGCCCTCAACTCCGGCGCCCGGGTCTGGCTCGCCGACTTCGAGGACGCCTCCTCTCCCACCTGGCACAACGTCATCAATGGCCAGCTGAACCTGATCGACGCCCACCGCCGGCGCATCGACTTCACCACTCCCGAGGGCAGGACGTACGCCCTGCGGCCGGACGCCGAGCTCGCGACCGTCGTCGCCCGCCCCCGCGGCTGGCACCTGGACGAGCGCCACCTGACCGCCGGCGGCCGGGCCGTTCCCGGCGCCCTCGTCGACTTCGGCCTGTACTTCTTCCACAACGCCCGCCACCTGCTCGATGCGGGCAAGGGGCCGTACTTCTACTTGCCGAAGACCGAGTCGCACCACGAGGCCCGGCTGTGGAACGACGTCTTCCTCTTCGCCCAGGAGTACGCCGGCATCCCGCGCGGCAGCATCCGCGCCACCGTCCTGATCGAGACGATCACCGCCGCCTACGAGATGGAGGAGATCCTCCACGAGCTGCGCGAGCACGCCTCCGGGCTCAACGCCGGCCGCTGGGACTACCTCTTCTCCCTCATCAAGAACTTCCGCGACGCCGGCGAGGACTTCGTCCTGCCCGACCGCAACGCCGTCACCATGACCGCGCCGTTCATGCGCGCCTACACCGAACTGCTGGTGCGCACCTGCCACAAGCGCGGCGCCCACGCCATCGGCGGCATGGCCGCCTTCATCCCCTCGCGCAAGGACCCCGAGGTCAACGCCGTCGCCCTGGAGAAGGTGCGGGCCGACAAGGAACGCGAGGCCGGCGACGGCTTCGACGGCTCCTGGGTCGCCCACCCCGACCTGGTGCCGGTCGCCCGCGCCGCCTTCGACGCCGCCCTGGGCGAGCGCCCCCACCAGAAGCACCGCCTGCGCGAGGACGTCCGCGTCGGCGCCGGCGACCTGATCGCCGTGGGCGGCCTCGACGCCCGGCCGACCGCGGCCGGACTGCGCAATGCCGTCCAGGTCGCTCTGCGCTACATCGAGGCGTGGCTGCGGGGCATCGGGGCGGTGGCCATCTTCAACCTCATGGAGGACGCCGCCACGGCCGAGATCTCCCGCTCGCAGCTGTGGCAGTGGGTCCGCGCGGGCGTCGTGCTCGACACCGGCGAGAAGGTGACGGACGCCCTCGTACGCAAGGTCGCCGCCGAGGAACTCGCGGACGCGGGCACGGGCGCGGACGGCGCCTGGCAGGAGGCCCACGACCTCCTGCTGGAAGTGGCCCTGAGCGAGGAGTACGTCGACTTCCTGACGCTGCCGGCGTACGAACGACTGGGCTGAGGACTGCCGAGGACTGCCGTCGGGCCTACGGCTCGGCCATCGCGCCCAGGGCAACGAAGCCGCAGATCAGAACCGCCAGGATGAGCAGCAGCGGCCAAACGAACCGCAAGTACTTGTCGTAGCCCACCTTGGCCAGGGCCACGCCGCCCACCACCACCGCGGTGGTGGGCACCCACAGGTTCATCCAGCCGCTCGCCGCCTGCCAGGCCGTGACGACCACCGCCCGTGAGACGCCCGCGAACTGGGCCAGCGGGGCCAGGATCGGCATGGCCAGGGTGGCGTGGCCGGAGGTGGAGGGGATGAGGAAGGCCAGCGGCAGGTTGACCACGTAGACCATGACGCCGAAGAGGGCCTCCGGCGCGCCGCTGACCGCGCTCTCGACGGAGTGCAGCACCGTGTCGATGATCTTGGCGTTCGTCATCAGCACGGTGATGCCGCGGGCCAGCACGATCACCAGGGCCGGGGCGACGAAGTCGGCGACGCCCTGGACGATGGTCGCGCTCAGGCGTTGCTCGCCCAGACGGGCGACCACGCCGACGAGCACGGCGGCGGCGATGAAGAGCGCCGCCAGCTGGGCGAAGGACCAGTCGAGTTCCCAGCCGTAGGGGGTGGCGTCGGCCCGGCCCGTCAGCGCGCTCGCCCAGGGGATCACCGAGAAGATCATGAAGGCGAAGACGAGGGTCACCAGGACGAGCACGCCCTTCTGCAGCCCCGTCAGCTCCGGCGGCTCCTCGGCCTGGGCGGCGAGCTCGCGGTCGCCCGCGCGGAAGCCGACGAGCGAGCGCCCCGGGTCGGTGCGCACCCGGTGGGCGTAGCGGACGACGTAGGCGATGGTCACGGCGGTCAGAACGAGCCACATCGCGAACCGCAGGCCGATGCCGTCGCCGAGGGAGACGCCCGCCGCCGAGGAGGCGACCCCGGTGGCGAAGGGATTGACGGTGGAGGCCAGGACGCCGACGCCGGCCCCGAGGATGATGGCGCCGGTGGCAACCATGCGGTCGTACCCGAGTGCCAGCATCAGCGGCACCAGCAGTCCGTAGAAGCCGAGCGTCTCCTCCGCGAATCCCTCGACGGTGCCCAGCAGCGAGAAGACGGTCATGACGGCGGCGATGAGCAGGCCGCCGCGGTGCCGCAGCCGGTGGGCGAGCCGTTCGATGCCGCGGTCGAGGGCGCCGGTGGCGAAGACGACGGTGATGAAGGCGCCGATGGCGAGGACGAACAGGAACACCGCGGCGCTGCCGTACAGCACGCCCACCCCGTCGGGGGCGACCTGGCCGGTCTTGACGTCCCGCACGCCGTAGAGCCCGTTGACCGGGGCGAGGAAGAGCTGGCCGAGGCGGTGGACGAAGCCGCCGGGGGCGGCCTCGCGGTGGTACGTGCCGTGGACGGGGCTGCCGTCGGGGCCGCGGTCGTAGGCACCGGAGGGGATGAAGAAGGCGACGATCCACACCAGGACCGTGACGGCCGCGAGGACGGTCAGGGCGCTGGGGAAGACGAATCCGCGCTTGTGCCCCTCTTCCTCTCCTTCCTTCATCCCCTCCTCTGGTTGCTCCTCCACGGCGGGACCCCTTCGGCACGGGCGGACGATCGTCCCGATTGTCCCGTAATGGCGGGTTTCACTCTAGCCGCCACGCGAGGACCGGGGCACGGCGGTGCCGCGCCCCGGTCCCGCCGGCCGAGGGCCGTCCCCCTCGGCGGCTCGTGATGGCCCCGCACCCGGCCCGGTCAGCCGGCGGCCAGGCGGGCCAGGCGCCGGGCCTCGTCGCGCGCCCGGCGGGCGATGGCGTCCTCGTCGGCGGTCACCAGGTGCCCGTCCTCGACGACCACCCGGCCGTCGACGAGACAGAGGGCGACCGGCGCCGGCGGGCCGAGGACGAGCGCGGCGACGGGGTCGGCGATGGTGGAGTGCCCGAGCCCGTCCAGCTTCCACAGCACCACGTCGGCGAGCTTGCCCGCCTCCAGCGAGCCGGTCTCCGCCGCCCGGCCGAGCACCCGGGCGCCGCCGTGGGTGCCCAGGCGCAGCGCCCGGCGCACCGTCAGGGCGTGCTCGTCACCGGCGAGGCGGTGGACGAGCAGGGCGTTGCGCAGCTCGGTGTGCAGTTCCCCGGACTCGTTGGAGGCGGTGCCGTCGACGCCGAGGCCGACGGGCACGCCGGCGGCCAGCAGGGCGGGCACGCGGGCGGTGCCGGCGGCGAGGCGGGCGTTGGAGGAGGGGCAGTGGGCCACGCCGGTGCCGGTGCGGGCGAAGGCGGCGATGTCGGCGTCGTTCATGTGGACGCAGTGGGCCATCCAGACGTCCTCGCCCAGCCAGCCGGTGGACTCGAAGTAGTCGGTGGGCCCCATGCCGAAGCGTTCCTTGCAGAAGTCCTCCTCCTGCACGGTCTCCGAGCCGTGGGTGTGCAGGCGCACGCCCTTGCGGCGGGCGAGGGCCGCGGATTCGCGCAGCAGCTCGGTGGTGACGGAGAAGGGGGAGCAGGGGGCGACGCCGATGCGCAGCATCGAGTCGAAGGAGGGGTCGTGGTGGGTGTCGATGGCCTCCTCGGTGGCGAGCAGGGCCTGCTCGGTGCTCTCGACGGCGAAGTCGGGGGGCAGGCCGCCGGCGGAGGCCCCGAGGTCCATGGAGCCGCGGGTGGGGCTGAACCGCACGCCGAGCTCGCGCGCGGCACGGATCTCGGCGCCGAGGAGGTCGCCGCAGCCGCGGGGGAAGACGTAGTGGTGGTCGGTGGTCGTCGTCACGCCGCCGCGCATCATCATGGCCAGCGAGCCGCGCGCGGCCTCGTACACCATGGGCTCGTCGATGCGGGCCCAGACGGGGTAGAGGGCGGCGAGCCAGTCGAAGAGGGCGGCGTCCTGGGCGAGGCCGCGCGTGAGCCACTGGTAGAAGTGGTGGTGGGTGTTGACCAGGCCGGGGGTGGCCAGGTGGCCGGTGCCGTCCACGCGGCGGACCACGTCGTCCAGGTGGCCGGGGGCCGGGCCGGGGCCGACGGACTCGATCCGGTTGCCGGCCACGACGACGTGCCCGGTGGCGTGTTCGGTGTCGTCGGCGTCGACGGTGGCGACGGCGCAGTTCTCGATGACGATGCGGCCCGTGGGGCGCTCCGTGGGGGCGGGGGGTGTCATGGGCTGACGTCCTCGTGCTCGCAGGTCGGGGGGCGGGCCAGGGCCTGTCCGGCGGATCTTCGTCACGCGGTATCACGGTGCCCCGTAGGGGCGCGGGGAGCGTCGATCTGCGGCTCCGCCGCGCGGGCGCGACGAGCCACGACGCGCCCGCAGACGGAGTGCCGTGCTTCGTCCGGCTCCCGGGGTAGCACGTACGGGGCGCTGCACGATCCGCCGGACACGCCCTAGGGCAGGTTGGTCACGTCGACCGGTATGCGCGGCCGGGCGCCGTCGCGCAGGACGGTGGCCTCGATGAGCCCGTACGGGCGGTCGGCGGCGTAGTAGACCTCGTGGTCGTTCTTCAGGCCGAAGGGTTCGAGGTCGACGAGGAAGTGGTGCTTGTTGGGCAGGGACAGCCGGATCTCGTCGATGCCGGGGCACTCCTGCAGCACGCGCTCCCCCATCCGGTAGAGCGTCTGCTGCAGGGAGAGCGAGTAGGTGGTGGCGAAGGCCTGCAGGAGGTGCTCGCGGATCCGCTCGTAGGAGCCGTCCCAGGGGGTGGCGGGGTCCGGTTCCGCGGTGCCGGGCGCGGCGGCGTGCCGCCAGACCGCGTGGACCTCGGTGGCCAGGACGCGGTCCCGGGTCTCGGGCAGGGTGGTGTAGCGGTCCTTGGCGTAGCCGGTGAACTCGGAGTCGGTGGAGTTCAGGACGGTCAGGTGCTTGAGCCCCGTGAGGACCTCCCAGCCGCCGTCGTCGTGGGTGACCTGCGCCGTGCGCGTCTCCTGGCGGCCGCGCACGAAGGAGTGGCGTTTCGGGCCGGGGGTGGGGATGCGGCCCCAGGTGTGCTCCTCGATGCGGATGCGCGCTCTGGTGATGGGGTCGTGGTTGGTGACGAAGTGCCGGGCCAGCCGGATGCCGAACTGCTCGGCGGAGGCGATGCCGTGCTCCTTGGCGAAGGCGAAGACGGTGTTCTTGGTGGTGTCGGTGGTCAGGACGTTGGCATTGGACCCCGAGAGGTGGACGTCGGCCATGTCCCCGGAGAGGGCGACCGAGACGGTGAGGTCCTTGATGTGGTGGGTGGGGCCGTCGCGGGTGATGCGCACGACGCGGGTCTCGGCCTTGCCGTACTGGTTCTGGCCCAGGATCACGGTGCTAGCTCCCTCGGTAGACGGAGTATCCGAACGGGCTGAGCAGCAGGGGTACGTGGTGGTGCTCGCCCGGTGCGACGACGAAGGTCACCGTCACCTCGGGGAAGAAGGCCGCACCCGCACGGCGGGCCGCCACGTCGAAGCGCAGCCGGGCGGCGGTGGCGCCGGGCGGCAGGGGCGCGAGGCCCGTGCAGCGCCCGTCGTCGTCGGTCGTGGCGGATCCGGCCGGGGTCCAGCGGCCGGCGCACAGGGCGCTCAGCTCCACCCCGAGACCGGCGGCCGGGCGGCCGGCGGCGGTGTCCAGGACGTGGGTGGAGACGGTGGTCGTCGCCGGCTGTGCGGTCATGGTCGTGCCGTCCCTTCCCCAGCGGGTGCCTGCACGGCCAGGCGGGCCAGCCTGAGGCGGTTGATGCCGGCCAGTTCGCCGCGCAGGACCTCCCGCTCGCGCTCGGCGGTGTTGCCCAGGCGCCGGCGCAGCGCGTCGCGCAACTGCTCGGCCGTCAGGCCGGTGGCGCAGATCAGGAAGACGTGCCCGAAACGCTCCTGGTAGGCGAGGTTGAGGGCGGCCACCTCGGCCCGCAGGGCGGCCGGGGCGTCCGCCATGCCGCGCTGTTCCCGCGCGGAGACGGCGTCGCCGGGCCGGGGCCGGCCGATCGGCGGATGCCCGGCCATGGCCTCGGCCAGAGCGGCCTCGCCGAGCCGGGCGACGGCCGCGTCGCTGGCGGTCAGCAGCTCCTCGGCGTCGTGGTACGGGCGGCCGGCGAGGACGTCGTCGGCCCAGGCGGTGCTGGTGCAGATCTCGTGCAGGGCGGCGCGGGCGGCGTCCTGCCCGGCCGCGTTGAACCGGGCCAGGCCCGGCGGCGAACTCGCAGTCACGGTGCAGACCTCCGCAGACCTCCGTGGCGCGTCGGACGAGCGTGCGGACAGCTAACGCCCTCCGGGAGGTTGCGTCAACAGTTTGTTGAATAAACCCCGGTCATTCGGCCGCCCGTTGGCGGTTGAGGTAGTTGTAGATGGTGAAGCGGCTCACCCCGAGCGCGGCGGCCACGGTCTCCACCCCGTGCCGCAGCGCGAAGGCGCCGCGCGCCTCCAGGCTCCGCACGACCACCTGCTTGGTGGCACGGTCCAGTTCCGCCAGCGGCCCGCCGTACCGGCGCTCCAGCTCGGCGAGTATCCCGCCGAGCGAGGCCGACAGGTGCGGCAACCGCACGGCCACGACCTCACGGCCCTCCCAGGAGAGCACCACGTCGTCCTCGCCGGCCTCCTCCGGCGCCAGCATGTCCCCGCCCAGCGCGTCGACGAGGGGACGCAGGGCCGACCGGAAGGGATGCTCGCTCAACGGCCGCCCGCCTCTTCCCCGTTGATGACGTTGACCTGCAGCGACACCCGCGTGGCACCGGCCTGCAGGGCCTCGCGCAGCAGCGTGTCCAACGCCCCGAGGACGCCCTCGGCGCCGCCCTCGACGGTGTTGCCGAACGGGCCGATCTCGACCGCGTCCAGCGCGGCGCGCTGCACGGCGTCGCGGGCGGCGACGGCGTGCGGCGGGGGCTCGTCGAGATCGAAGGGCTCGGTCGTGAACTCCAGTCTCAGTCGCACGGGTTCACGGTACTTGACAGGGCTGCGGGGCAGCGGCAGCCTGCAGACACGCCTCACGCTTTGGAAGTTTCTTTCCGCATAACGGAAGGAGGTGGCTTCCGGTGGACCGCTTCGCGGTGAACCTCTCGATGCTCTTCACCGAACTCCCCCTGCTGGACCGCCCCGCGGCCGCCGCGGCGGCCGGCTTCACGGCCGTGGAGATGTGGTGGCCCTGGCCCGGCACGCCCGTACCGGACCGCGACGAACTCGACGCACTCGCGTCGGCGTTGAAACGCGCCGGTACGCAGCTGGTCGCGCTCAACTTCTACGCGGGCCACCTGCCCGGGCCCGACCGGGGCGCCGCCTCGGTACCCGGCGAGGAGTCCGCACGCTTCCGCGCCAACACCGCCGTCGCCACCGCCTTCGCCGGCGCCCTGGGATGCCGGGCCCTCAACGCCCTGTACGGCAACCGGGCCGACGGGGCCGACCCGCGCCACCAGGACGAACTCGCCCTGGAAAACCTCGCGCTCGCCGCGCGGGCCGCGGCCGACGTCGGGGCCGTGCTGCTCATCGAGGCCCTCAACGCGGCCGAATCGCCGCACTACCCGATCACGTCGTCGGCGCGGGCCGCCCGGCTCGCCGAGACCGTGAACGCCGTGACCGGACTGGACAACGCGCGACTGCTCCTCGACCTGTACCACCTGGCGGTGCAGGGCGAGGACCTCGCGGAGACCATCGCCCTCCACGCGGCACGAGCCGGCCACGTCCAGATCGCGGACGCGCCGGGGCGCGGGGCGCCGGGGTCCGGCTCGCTGGACTTCCCCGACGTCTTCGCGCGGCTGGCGAAGGCGGGCTACGGCGGCTGGATCGGCCTCGAATACCGCGCCGCCCCCGCAGACCGCTTCACGTGGCTGCGACGCTGAGCGCCTCGTACCCCCTGCCGCCGGTTTGTGGGCAGGCGTTCCGCTGGGCGGAACGGGTGGGCACAAACCGGCCCACCGGGCAGCAACCGCCCCGGGGGTCCGGGGCGCAGCCCCGGGAAACGGCGAAAGGGCGGGACCGGGGCACCACAACCCACCGAAAGGACACCGCATGGCCCCCGCAAAACGCTCCGTCGCCTGGATAGGCCTCGGCATCATGGGCTCCCCCATGGCCGAGAACCTGCTCGCCGCCGGCTACCACGTCACCGGCCACACCCTCGAACCGCACAAGCTCGACCGTCTCGCCGCCCGTGGCGGCGTTCCCGCCGCCTCCGTGGCGGAGGCCGTCTCCGGCGCGGAGGTGGTGGTCACGATGCTGCCCGCCGACGCCGAAGTGCGGGCCGTCGTCCTCGGCGACGGCGGCGTGCTGGAGCACGCCCGCCGCGGCGCGCTGCTCATCGACATGTCGACCGTCTCCCCCGGCACCGCCGTGGCCCTCGCCCGAGCCGCCGCCCCGCGCGGCGTACGGGTGCTGGACGCGCCGGTGTCGGGCGGGGAGGCGGGGGCGGTCGAGGGGACGCTGTCGGTCATGGCCGGCGGGGAGGCCGACGACGTCGCCGCGGCCCTGCCGCTGCTGCGTGCCCTCGGCACGACGGTCACCCACTGCGGCCCGCACGGCACCGGCCAGACCGTCAAGGCCGCCAATCAGCTGGTCGTGGCCGCCACCTTGCAGGCCTGTGCGGAGGCCGTGGTGCTGCTGGAGAAGTCGGGGGTGGACCTGGTCGCGGCCCTGGACGTGCTGGGCGGTGGTCTGGCCTCGTCCGCCGTCCTGTCCCGCAAGCGGGAGAACTTCCTTTCGCGCACCTATCCGCCGGGGTTCCGGATCGACCTGCACCACAAGGACATGGGCATCGTCCTGGCGGCCGCCCGCGAGGTGGGCGCGGCGCTGCCGCTGGGGGGCCTGGTGGCGGCGCTGGTGGCGGCGGCGCGGGCGCAGGGCGACGGGGGGCTCGACCATTCCGCCCTGCTGCGGGGCGTGGAGCGGCTCTCGGGCCTCACGCCGAAGGGGGAGGCGTCGTGAGCGTGCCGGTCGTCCCGGCGATGGCAGCTGCCGTGCACATCCTGCGCGACGAGGGCGTGGACGTGGTTTTCGGCTGTCCCGGCGCGGCGATCCTGCCGCTGTACAAGGCCATGGAGGTGGACGGGCGGATCGCTCACCTGATCGTCCGTCATGAGGCGGGGGCCGCCCACATGGCCGACGGCTGGGCGCGGACGAACGGCCGGGTCGGGGTGGCGCTGGCGACGTCCGGTCCGGGTGCCACCAATCTGGTGACCGGTCTGTACACCGCCTTCGCGGACTCGGTTCCGATGGTGTGCGTCACCGGTCAGGCGGTCTCCGGCAAGCTGCACCAGGAGGCGTTCCAGGCGGTGGACATCACCGCGGTGGTACGGCCGGTGACCAAGTGGGCCGTGCAGGTCAAGGAGGCGGCGCAGATCCCGTGGGCCTTCCGGGAGGCGTTCCGCGTCGCGCGGGAGGGGCGCCCCGGGCCCGTCCTGGTCGACATTCCGTTGGACGTGGCGCGGCGGGAGATCCGCTACGACGCGGGCCTGGACGCCCCGCTGCCCGTACGGACGGCGGCCCCGCACCCCCCGAGGGTGGAGGCGGCACTGGAGATGCTGCTGGCGGCCGAGCGGCCGCTGGTGCTGGCGGGCGGCGGGGTGGTGCTGGCCGAGGCGGCGGCGGAGCTGCGGGCGCTGGTGGAGCGTCTGCGGGTGCCGTTCCAGGTGACGTTGATGGGCAAGGGCGTCATCGAGGACGACCACGAGCTGAACATGGGCACCACCGGCATCCAGACGTCCCAGCGCTATGCCAACGCCTCCTTCCTGGAGTCGGACTTCGTGCTCGCGGTGGGCGCCCGCTTCGGTGACCGGCACACCGGTGAGGACCTCGCGGTCTACCGGGGGCGGCGCACGTTCGTGCACGTCGACGTGGACCCCGGCCAGCTGGGCCGGGTCGTCGAGCCGGACCTCGGCATCGTCTCGGACGCCCGGCTGTTCCTCGCCGCGCTGCTCGAGGCGGCCGAGCGCCGGGGCGTACGGGAGGGCGCGGGGTGGCGGGCGTGGCGGGAGCGGTGCCGGCACCTGAAGGGCACCCTGACCCGCCGGGAGGACTTCGCGGGTGTGCCCGTGAAGGCACCGCGTGTCTACAAGGAGATCAACGAGGCGTTCGGCGAGGACACGTACTTCGTGACCGCCATCGGCCTGTACCAGATCTGGGGCGGTCAGCACCAAAGGGCCCACCGGCCGCGCCACTACCAGGTGTGCGGGCAGGCCGGACCGCTGGGCTGGGAGGTGCCGGCGGCCATCGGGGTGAAGACGGCGCTGCGCGGCATGGGGCGGGGCGCCACGGAGGTGGTGGGGATCGTCGGCGACTACGGCTTCCAGTACACGGTGGAGGAGCTGGCGGTGGCGGCCCAGTACGACATCCCGTTCGTCCTGATCATGCTCAACAACGAGTACCTGGGCCTGATCCGGCAGGCGTCCGTCGGCTATCGCATGAACTATCAAGTCGACGTGCACTACGACGAGCGGGGCACCGACAACGTGGCGCTGATGGCCGCGTACGGGTGCGCCGGGCGCCGGGTGGAGACGCCCGAGGAGATCCGGCCGGCCGTCGAGTGGGCCCGCAAGGAGGCGGTGGCGACCTCGCGGCCCGTCCTCGTCGAAATCATGATCGACCGGGAGGCGAACACCCCGCACGGCTCGAACATCGATTCCGTGCGGGAGTTCGAGCCACTTCCGTGACATGAGCCCCTGTGGCCCCGGAAACCTCCGGGCGGCGGCGCACGACAGAAGACCGGTCGCGCCCGGCGCCGCCGTCCGGAGCACATGAGCCGCCCTGCCTTGCCGATTCGCTCCCCGGCCGCCCCCGCATCGTGGACGATGGGGATCCCCACTTCCCCTAGGACCCTTCGCTGGAGCCGAAGATGGCCAAGAGCGTGCCGGTGCACTGCCCCACGTGCCACCGGGAGCACTCCTTCACCCCACCGACCTTCCCCTGCGCCTGTGGAGCGCCGCTGACCCTGCCCGTGCCGGCCGACGCGACGCCGGAGTTACTGGCCCACCGCAGCTGGCGCGACTCCTGGGTCGCGGTGCGCTGCCCCTCGTGCGACCGGCAGGGCCAGTGGCCGCGGCCGGAACTGGGCTGCGCCTGCGGCACCGTGGTCCGCCTGCCCGTCGTACCGCCCCGCGCGAACGCCGCCGAGCCGGGTGCGCCGGAGGCGGGCGCGGCGGAGCGGGGAGCCGCCGAGCAGGGCGCGCCCCGGTCTGCGGCCGGCCGGGAGCGGCAGCGGCCGCGGGCTGCCGGGCCGTTCCGCCCGGTGCCCATCCGCACCGAGCGCGATGCGGTCATGTCGGCCGAGCGCTACCTGCGCTGGCTCGGCTTCACGGACGTGCGCCGGCCCGGCGTCCGCGCGGCTCCCACCGCCTCCGGGGTGAACCTCCGCGGCTCGCGGGTGATCGCCCGGATCGACCCCACGACCCTGCCCACCACGCTGCGTGACGTGGAGTGCCTGTGGCTGCGCAGTCTCATGGAGGACGTGATCGGCATCTGCTTCTCGCTCGCCGGCTACGCCCGGGACGCCCGGTGCCGGGCGGACGACCTGCGCCTTCCGCTGTTCGTGATGGACCTCACCGGGGCTCCGCAGGCCCTGAACGACTGGGCGGACGACCTGCTGCGCACGGGCCGCCCCTGAGGCGCGCGAGCCCTTGGCGCCCCCTGGGTACCACCGGGTCCCCCACGCTGCGTGAAACCTCAATTCTTGCTCTGAACTGCCCTTCCCCCATGGCCAGTTGGGCGAGCCGAGGCGGAGACTGGACGCAGGGCCCGCGAGCCACGGGGGACCGCGGGCCCGTCCAACGGGGGAGCACGGGGGAACCAACGGGGGAAACGCAGGAGGGAACGGGGGACAACGGGGGGAACGAGGAAGAGTTCGACGGGGGAACCGGGGGCGGTGGGGCAGGGCCCGTGAAGGGCCGGCCCACCGCCCCCGGCCCGTGCCGGCCCTAGCCGCCCGCGGCCGCCGGGTCCGTCCCGCCCAGCAGGGCCGCGCCCTGCTCCCGCAGCTCGACCTTGCGCACCTTGCCGCTGACGGTCATGGGGAAGGCGTCCATCACCCTCAGGTGGCGCGGCACCTTGTAGTGCGCGAGCCGGCCGTCGCAGTAGGCGGCGAGCTCCTCGCGCGTGAGGGGGTCGGCCGGATCCCGCAGGACGACGCAGGCCATGATCTCCTCCCCGTACTTGGCGTCGGGGACCCCGACGACCTGAACGTCGGCGATCTTCGGGTGGGTGTGCAGGAACTCCTCGATCTCGCGCGGGTAGACGTTCTCCCCGCCCCTGATGATCATGTCCTTGATGCGGCCCACGATGCGCACGTAGCCGTCCTCGTCCATCTCGGCGAGGTCGCCGGTGTGCATCCAGCCCTCGGCGTCGACGACCTCGGCCGTGCGCGCGGGGTCGTCCCAGTAGCCGAGCATCACCCCGTGGCCGCGGGTGCACAGCTCGCCCGGCTCGCCCCGGCCCACCGTGGCGCCGGTCACCGGGTCGGTGATCTTCACCTCGGTGTGCGGCAGGACGAGACCCACCGTGCCGGTGCGGCGTTCGAGGTCGTCGTCGCGCCGGGTCTGGGTGGAGACCGGGGAGGTCTCCGTCATGCCGTAGCAGATGGCGACCTCGGCCATGTGCATCTCGGCGACCACCCGCTTCATCACCTCCGACGGGCAGGGCGAGCCGGCCATGATGCCCGTGCGCAGGGAGGACAGGTCGTAGGTGGCGAAGTCCGGCAGGCCCAGCTCGGCGATGAACATCGTCGGCACCCCGTACAGCGAGGTGCAGCGCTCGCGTTCGACCGCGTGCAGGGTGGCGGTGGCGTCGAAGACGGGCGCCGGGATGACGATGCAGGCGCCGTGCGAGGTGGCGGCGAGATTGCCCATGACCATGCCGAAGCAGTGGTAGAAGGGCACGGGCAGGGCGATGCGGTCCTCCTCGCCGTAGCCGAGACCCTCCCCGACCAGGTGGCCGTTGTTGAGGATGTTGCGGTGCGAGAGGGTGGCGCCCTTGGGGAAGCCGGTGGTGCCCGAGGTGTACTGGATGTTGATCGCGTCGTGGCAGCTCAGCGTGGCCTCGCGAGCGGCGAGCAGGGCCGGGTCGGTGCCGCGGCCGAGCTCCACCAGTTCGTCCCAGGTGGAGTCGCCGATGAAGACGACGTCGCGCAGCCCGGGGCAGTCGCCGCGCACCTGCCCGGTCATGTGCCGGTAGTCGCTCGTCTTGTACGCGGTGGAGGCGACGAGCACGCCGACGCCCGCCTGCCGCAGCACGTACCCCAGTTCGTGCACGCGGTAGGCCGGGTTGACGTTGACCATGACGGCGCCGATGCGGGCGGTGGCGTACTGGATCAGGACCCACTCGGGGCAGTTGACGGCCCAGATGCCGACCCGCTCGCCCTTGGCCACCCCCTTGGCGAGCAGTCCGAGGGCGACCTCCTCCACGGCCCGGCCGAACTCGGCGTACGTCCAGCGGCGCCCGCCGCCGACGTCGACGAGCGCGTCCCGGTCGCCGAAGCGGGCGACGGTACGGGCGAGGTTCGCCCCGATGGTCTCCTCCAGGAGCGGGGTGTCGGTGGGGCCTGCCGTATGCGCGGGCGTGTGCGCGGACAAGGTGCTGCTCACCGGTGGTCCTCCTCGCGGTACTCGGTTCCCTCGCCGCGCGCGGTGCGCTCGCGCAGCTCGATGCGGCGGATCTTGCCGGAGACGGTCTTGGGCAGGTCGGCGAACTCCAGGCGCCGCACGCGCTTGTACGGGGCGAGCACGGCCCGCGAGTGGGCGAAGAGGACCTTGGCCGCCTCCGGCCCCGGCTCCCAGCCCTCGGCCAGGACGACGTACGCCTTGGGCACCGACAGCCGCAGCGGGTCGGGGGCGGGCACGACGGCGGCCTCGGCCACGGCCTCGTGCTCCAGCAGGGCGCTCTCCAGCTCGAAGGGGCTGATCTTGTAGTCGCTGGATTTGAAGACGTCGTCGGCCCGCCCGATGTAGGTGATGTATCCGTCCTCGTCCCGGGCGCCGATGTCGCCGGTCCGGTAGTAGCCGTCCGCCATGACCTCGGCGGTGCGCTCCGGGTCGCCCGCGTAGCCGGTCATCAGGCCCACCGGCCGCTCGCCCAGGTCGAGGGCGATCTCCCCTTCGCCGGCCGGCCGCCCGGTGTGCGGGTCCAGCAGGACGACCCGGTAGCCGGGGCTCGGGCGGCCCATGGAACCGGGCTTCAGGCGCTGCCCGGGCGGGTTGGCGATCTGCACGCACGTCTCCGTCTGCCCGAAACCGTCGCGGACGGTCACCCCCCAGGCGCGCCGTACGGCCTCGACGACCTCGGGGTTGAGCGGCTCTCCCGCGGCCACGGCCTCGCGCGGCGGGGTGCGCAGGGCGCGCAGGTCCGCCTGGATGAGCATGCGCCACACGGTGGGCGGGGCGCAGAAGCTCGTCACCCCGCAGCGGTCCATCTCCGCCATGAGGCGGGCGGCGTCGAAGCGGGTGTAGTTGTGGACGAAGACGGTGGCCTCGGCGTTCCAGGGCGCGAAGAGATTGGACCAGGCGTGCTTGGCCCAGCCGGGCGAGGAGATGTTGAGGTGGACGTCACCGGGGCGCAGCCCGATCCAGTACATGGTGGCCAAGTGGCCGATGGGGTACGAGGTGTGGGTGTGCTCGACGAGCTTGGGGCGGGCAGTGGTGCCGGAGGTGAAGTACAGCAGGAGGGGGTCGTCGGCCCGGGTGGGCCCGTCCGGGGTGAAGTCCTCCTCGTCCCCGGCCGGCTCCTCGTAGGAGATCCAGCCCTCGGGCGCTCCCCCGACGGCGATGCGGGTGAAGTCACCGGTGAGACCTGCGAACTTGGCGGTGTCCTGCGCCCGCACGACCACGTGCCGGGCGCCGCCGCGCCCGATGCGGTCGGCCAGGTCGGCCGGGCCCAGCAGCGGGGTGGCGGGGATGACGACGGCACGCAGCTTCATCGCCGCCAGCGCCGTCTCCCACAGCTCGGCCTGGTTGCCGAGCATCACCACGATGCGCTCCCCGGCCCGTACGCCGTGTGCGCGCAGCCGGTTCGCGACGCGGTCGGAGCGGCGGCGCAGCGCGTCGAAGGAGATGCGCTCCTCGCCGCCGTCCTCCTCCACGATCCACAGCGCCGTGCGGTCGTTGCCGCGGGCGATCGCGTCGAACCAGTCCAGGGCCCAGTTGAAGTGCGCGGGCCGGGGCCAGGCGAAGCCCTCGTACGCCGCCGCCCAGTCCTCGCGGTGGGCGAGCAGGAAGTCCCGCGCCGCCCGGAACCCGGCCGGGGCCGGTGCGTCCGCCGGGCCCGGGGCGCCGGTCGCGTTCATTGCCGTCACATGTCCTCCCTGTCGCCGGGCACCCGGTCGGGCCCGCACTCCAGCATCGTGCGCCGGTGATCGCCCGCGGACCAGACCCGGGGGGAGTGGTTTCCCGCCCGGGCAGGCACCGGGCCCGGACCGCGGGCGGCGTCAGCGACGCGTCAAGGGACGGCCGGGCAGGGTCAATGTGCTGTCAAAGCGGCGTACGACCGCGCCGGGAACGGGCATACCGTGACCGACGAACCGACCGATCCTCCGACTGTTCTCCCGAGGAACGTCATGCATGTGAGCCGTACCCCGGCCGAGGCCGCCGCCGTCGCCGCGGCCGCCGCCGGCACCGACACCCCGCAGGGCCCCGCCGGCCGCGCCGGCGAGGACGGGGAACCCTCCCATCCCGGCCCGGCGAAGCCCCTGTACGTGCCCGTCAGGCCCTGCCCCTGGGGCTTCGCCCTCCGCGTCTTCCGCACTCCCCTCGGCACCCGGACAGCCGTCGCCTTCAGCAGCAGGCGGCGGCTGTCGGACTGTCTGGGGCCCGGCGTGGCCGCCGTCCGTCTGTCCCTGCCGGCCGTCCGGGCGCTGGCCGCGCCGCTGGGCGTCCGCGAGGTCTCGGTGGACCCGCAGCTGAGCGCTCCCCCGGTACGGCCGTTGCCGCCGGAGGACACCGCACCCTCCCTGCCGGCCCTGCCCGCGTAGGCCGTGTCCGGCGGATCGTCCAGTGCCCCGTCAGGGGCGCGGGGCGGTGCCGATCTGCGGCTGCCGCCGCGTGGGCGCGACCAGCCACGACGCGCCCGCAGATCGCCCGGGCCTCGGGGCGGTGTGTCAGCTGCGGGCCGTCGCGGGCCGATCGCGCAGTTCCCCGCGCCCCTTCGGGGCGCCGTGGTGGCCACGTGCCGAAGAGCGCCGGACATGCCTCGAAGCCCCCGCGCCCCCGTGCCGCGGGCGCTCGCCGTTCATTCTTCGTGCCCCTGGAGTCCTTGACGTGACCCTGCCCCTGTCCCCCGCCGCCCTGCCGCCGTTGCCGCCCCTGCCCGGGACGCCCGCGCCGGTGTGGCCCGCCTCCACCACCCTCCTCTCCCCCGGCGATCCGGCCGTCGGCGGCGTCGGTCTGGCCGAGCTCGCCGACCGCTTCGGCACCCCGGTCTACGTGATCGACGAGGCGGAGGTGCGGGCCAGGGCCCGGGCCTGGCGGGCGGCGCTGCCGGACGCGGACGTCGCGTACGCCGGCAAGGCGTTCCTGTCCCGCGCCATGATCCGCTGGGTCGAGGAGGAGGGCCTCCTGCTCGACGTGTGCTCGGCCGGCGAGCTGGACCTCGCCGCCCACGCCGGCTTCCCCGCCGAGCGGATCGTCCTGCACGGCAACGCCAAGAGCCCGGCCGACCTGCGCGCCGCCCTGCGGCTGGGCGTGGGACGCATCGTCCTCGACAGCGCCGGCGAAGTGGCCCGGCTGGCCGCGCTGGTACCGGCCGGAACGCGCCAGCGCGTACTGCTGCGCGTGGTGCCCGGGGTGGCCGCGGGCGCGCACGCGGCCGTACGCACGGGGGTGGAGGGACAGAAATTCGGGCTGCCGGTCGCGGGCGGCGAGGCGGAGGAGGCGGTGGCGCGGATCCTGGGCCAACCGCGGCTGGAACTCACCGGACTGCACTGCCACCTCGGCTCCCAGATCACCTCGACCGGCCCCTACGTCGACGCCGTGCGCCGCCTGGTCGACGTGCTCGCGCGCATCCGCGACCACCACGGCGTCACGTTCCCCGAGCTCGACCTCGGCGGCGGCTTCGGCATCGCCTACCGCGAGGGCGAA
Source organism: Streptomyces luteosporeus (assembly GCF_039532865.1). NCBI lineage: Bacteria > Bacillati > Actinomycetota > Actinomycetes > Kitasatosporales > Streptomycetaceae > Streptomyces > Streptomyces luteosporeus. The sequence continues at coordinate 75,630 of NZ_BAAASL010000017.1, read as the reverse complement.
AGCGCCCTGGACCCGGTCGCCTACGCCACCCGCGTCACCGCCGAGCTGGCGCTGCGCTGCGCCCACGCCGACCTGCCGGTGCCCCGGCTGACGGTGGAGCCGGGACGCTGGATCGCCGGGCCCGCCGGAGTGGCGCTCTACCGCGTCGTCGCCGTCAAGCACACCGGCGCCCGCACCTTCGTCGCCGTCGACGGCGGCATGAGCGACAACCCGCGCCCGGCGCTGTACGGGGTGCGCTACACCGTACGGCTGGTGGGCCGCGCCCCGGCACAGCCCACGCGCCCGGTGACCGTGGTGGGCCGGCACTGCGAGGCGGGCGACGTGCTGGCCGAGGGCGTGGAACTGCCGCGGGACGTACGCCCCGGCGACGTGCTCGCGGTACCGGCGTCGGGCGCGTACCAGGTGTCGATGGCCTCGGCGTACAACCTCGTCGGCCGGCCCCCGGTCGTCGCGGTCGCGGACGGCCGCGCCCGCCTGCTCGTCCGCCGCGAGACACCGGCCGACCTGCGCAGCCGCGACGTCGGGGAGTGAGGGCCGGGACCGGGCCCGGACCGGCCGGAGAGGTGGCCGGCCCGGGGCGGGTCAGGAGATCTTGCCCGCCGCGCGCAGGGAGGCCAGGACGGCGTTGACGGCCTCGGAGGACAGGTCCTCGCCGGTGGCGCGCCGGTGGTAGTTCAGGCCGCCGGGGTTCTCCATGTTGACCTCGATCACATAGGGGTAGGCCAGATCGATGCCGACGTAGAAGATGCCGTGGTCCATCATGCGCTTGCCGAGACGGCGCAGGAAGGCGTCCTCCTCCTCGGTGAGGGTCAGCCGCTCGAAGCGGGCGCCGACGGTGGCGTTGGCGCGGTTGTCGTTCTCGCGGTGGAAGCGCAGGAAGCCGGTGACCGGGGTGTCGCCCGCGAGGATCACGCGCTTCTCGTTCTCGCGGACGTTGGGGATGTACTCCTGGATGGCGGTGTACCGCTTGGCCATGCCGATGATGTCGCGGCCGTAGCTGATGTAGCGGGAGGTGACGTTGCCGGTGGCGGACGCCAGCAGGGCCGAGCGGTTGCGGTCGCGCTCGTTGACGACGTAGACGTTCTGGCCGCAGCCGCCGTTGGTGGGCTTGGTGACCCAGGAGCGGTCGGGGTCGGCCTCGACGAGCTCGTTGAGGAAGTCGTAGTCGTTGGAGACGTACGACACCGGCAGGTTCTCGCGGGGCACCAGCGCACCGAGGTTGATCTTCGAGTTGAGGTAGAAGAGGGCGGTGGCGTCGTTGACGAAGGGCACGCGCTGGTTGAGCAGCCACAGGAGCTGGAAGTAGTCGGTGAGGGCTTCGGGGTGGGTGCCCGCCAGCACCCACACGAGGTCGAAGTCCTCGGCGGAGGCGTAGGACTCGCTCAGCTGCGGGAACGCGCCGCCGGCGACGAACTCCTGCGAGACGCGCATGCGGTCGCAGACGACGACGCCGTCGTGCAGGCAGAGGGTGTCGATGTCACCGATGTGAACGTCGTGGCCCTCGCGGTACAGGGCGCTGGGGATGATCGAGTGGTTGTCGAGCTTGAACTTGTACGCCTCGGACACCAGGACGAGGATCCGGTAGGCCATGGGGGTCGCCTTTCTCGTGGTCATGCGCTCGGCAGGTCTTCCAGGTGCTCCATCAGCCACGTCTCGGCCTGCAGGAGCCGCTCCTCCACCTCGGCGGCGTCGCGGCCGCGGACGGTGACGAAGCACAGGTACGAGGCGCTGTGGAGGGTGACCGCGTCGGGCGCGATCTGTTCGTTGACCTCGTAGTGGTGCACCCACTCGAACGGCGGCCGGCCGGGCAGGCGCACCGGCCGGCCCTGCGGGAGGATCGACACCGAGCCGTGCACCTCGGCGGGCGCGGCCGTCGTTGGGGGGTCGGCGGGCAGGCCGCTCGACAGGCGCAGGGCGGCGGTGTGCAGGTCCACGCCGTAGGTAGCGCGGGTCAGGACGGGGATGCGGTCGCCGCCGACGCGCGCGGCGATCTCGCAGAAGACCAGTTCGTCCCCGGGGGTGTGGAAGACCTCCAGGTGGTAGGCGCTGGCCTCAGGCACCTCGAAGGCTTCCAGGACCCGGTCGAGGTACTCCTCCAGGCGCTTGGCGAAGGGATCGTCCGGCCGCAGCTGCACGGAGCCGTTGTTCTCGCCGGAGAAGACGCCGAGGCAGCTGCGCAGGTAGCGGGAGGAGGCCACGAAGCGGTAGCCGGGGCCGAGGACGGCGTCCACGTGGTACATCGGCCCCTCGACGAACTCCTCGGCCATGAGGTCCTCGCGCCAGGGGCGGCGGCTGAAGGCGACGAGGTCGTCGTCGCCGCGCAGGACGGAGATGTCGCGCGAGCCGCCCTGCTTGACGGGCTTGACGACCACCGGGTAGCCGGTCGCCTCGATGAAGTCGGTGAGGTCGGTGAAGACCTCCAGCCGGGCGAAGCGGGCGGTGGGCACCGTGCGCGCGGCGACGCGCTTCATGACGGACTTGTCGCGGAAGGACAGCGCGCTGGCGGACGACTGGCCGGGGAGGCCGAGGTCCTCGCGCATGCGGGCCACGCGCTCCAGGTCGTACTCGTTGTCCGTGATGATGTGCGTGAAGGGCTTCTCGCGCGCCAGGCGGCGGATCATCAGCTCCGGGTACGGCACGGTCTCGCAGTTCTCGACGTACTCGTAGTGGGCCAGGCCCTCGGTGTTCTTCAGCTCGTGGTGGCTGAAGACGTGGAGCCGGTCCTTCGCGTCGGGGAACATGGCGGGGTAGTCGAGCCGGGGGCCGTAGTTGATCACGGCGACGTTGGTCATGGGAGTCGGCCTCTTCCTGTGGCGTGCGAGGGGCTTCGTCGGGGGTGCGGGCGCGGCTCAGTGGAGCCGGCGGCTGCCGGGGACGGCCCGGTGGCGGATGTCCCACTGGTTGCGGCGCACGTAGGTGCGCTGCAGCCAGCGGTCCCGGCCGTCGTAGCGGGCGGTGAACGGCGAACGGGCGTGCAGGCCCTTGCGGTTGTTGATCAGCAGCGCCTGTCCGGGACGCAGGAGGACCTCGTGGGCGACCTGGCGGCAGGCGGCCTGCAGGCGGTCGAGGGCCGTACGGGCCTCCTGCGTCATCGGGTGGACACCGTTGGCCGCGGCGGACACCTCGGGGAAGGCGTCCGGGCCGCTGATCATCGGGACCGGGTCGGAGAGCACGTCGACGCCGCCGGCGACGTCCCGCACGTAGCTGCCGGGGGCGTTCATGCGGAACAGCGGGCTGCGCAGGACCGTCAGGGTCTCGGCGTCGACGGCGCGGCAGATGTCGCGGGCGTCGGCGTAGTACGTGCCGGCCACCCCCTCGTGGTCGGCCCGCAGGCAGCTGAGCACGAGGAAGTCGGGGCTGGCCAGGTCGTAGCGGCCGCCGGCGTCGTGGACGATGTCGTTGTGGAAGTTGAGGAAGACGGAGGAGCCCTGGTTGGTCTGGGTCATGGCGCCGCCCGGGACCGGCACGACGTCGTGCACCAGTTGTCCGTCCTTCTCAGTGGCGAAGCCGACGGGCTCTCCTAGCAGGCCGCTCAGGCCCAGCAGCACGCCCTCGGCGACGAAGGTGGTCTTCTCGCGGCTGGGGCGGCCGTCCGCCGGGGTGGCGGGCAGGTGCGCGTCGACGGGCAGGTTGCGCACGTAACCGACGCCCGGGGTGTCGCAGTGGCGGCCGAAGTCGAGGATGCGCTGGAGGGTGTCGGTGGGCAGCTGGGCGAAGACCTGCAGGTAGCGGGTCATGGCCCGGTCGATGTCCGCGGTCGGCTCGCCCTCGGCGGCCAGGGCCGCGCCCAGGCCGTCGCGCACGTCGTCGGGCAGGGCGATCTCGATGAGGGTGGCTTCCGCGGCGGCCGCGGGTGCGTGGACGGTCATGGGCGTGCTCCTGCGGGGAGGGGAAGGTCCGGGGAATCGGGGGTGGACAGGGGCAGTTCGGCGTGAAGCCGGCGCGCGAGCGCGACGGCCGCGTCCTCGTCGGCGGCGACGTGGACGGCGGCCCGGCCGCCGCGGATCCGCGTGACGGGGATGCCGACGACGCGGCCGGGGGCCAGGCCGTGGCGGCGCAGGGCCTCCTCCTGGTCCACGTAGCCGCCGATGACGGCGACCCGCGGGCCGTCCACGAGCCGGATCGCGTCGACGCCGTCGGCGCGGAAGGCGTCGAACGCCAGGTCGGCGGCCGTCCCATCGGGGAAGTCCAGGACGACGGAGCGCAGGTTGAGGACGACCGCGTCGGCCCCGGCACCGCCCGCGCCGATGACGGTGCCGCGCGCGAAGGGTGCCTTGTTGTGGCGGCAGACGAGGGTGACGCCGTGCTGTTCGGCCAGGCGCACGGCCCGCCGGTGCAGGACCTTGGCGCCGTGCCGGGACATCTCGGCGGCGTCCCGGTAGGAGACGTGCTGCAGCAGACGGGTGCCGGTGACCTGGTTGGGGTCGCTGGTGTGGATGCCCTCGACGTCGGAGTGGATCTCGCAGTGGGTGGCGCCCAGTGCGACGGCCACGGCGACCGCGGACAGGTCGGAGCTGTTCTTGCCCAGCCAGGTGGGCCGGCCGCGCCCGTCGGCGGCCTGCCCGCCGGGGACGACGACCACGTCGTGCGCGGCGGCGGCCCGCCGCAGCGGCTGCGGGTCGATGTGCTGCAGCCGGGCCCACATGAAGGTCTCGTCGGTGGTGAACCCGTTCTCGTGCCCGGCCAGGACGGTGGCGGATCTGCCGGCCGCGTTCAGGGCGGCGGCCAGCAGGTGGGCGCTGACGGTGTCGGCGAGGGTGAGCAGGCCGGCGACGCGGTCGCCGGTGGGCCGGGGGTCGGCCTCGTGCAGCCGCGCGCGCAGCAGTTCCGTCTCGCCGGGCATGGCGCTGACCACGACGGCCAGCGGCCGGCCCTCGGCGTCGACGCGGGCGGCCAGCTCCTTCGCCAGCTCGCCGTAGGCGGCGGGGCGGGGGAAGCTGGAGCCGCCGAACTTCAGCACGGCGGGCGTGCGGGAGGACTTCGCGGCACTCACAGCACGCCCCGCTCGGTGAGGGCCTCGGCGATCTGAAGGGCGTTCAGGGCGGCGCCGATGCGCAGGTTGTCCGCCACGATCCACATCCAGAAGCCGCGCGGGTTGTGCGGGGCGACGCGGACGCGACCGACGTGGACGTGGTCGGGCTCGCCGGCGGTGCGCGGCGTGGGGAAGGCGCCGGGCGTGGTCGCGTCGTGGACGGTGACCTCGGGCTCGGCGGCCAGCAGGCGGACGAGCTCGTCGCGGTCGACGACGTCGTTGCACTCCACCCAGGCGGCCTCGGAGTGGCCGTTGACGACGGGGACGCGCACGCAGGTGGTGGTCACGTCGAGGTGGGGCAGGCCGAGGATCTTGCGGGATTCCTGGAGCATCTTCTGCTCCTCCAGCGTGAACCCGCTCTCCAGCAGCTCGTCGATGAAGGGGATCACGTTGAAGGCGAGGGTGGGGGTGAACTCCTCGGCCGGCGCCTGGGCGGCGGGGTCCGCGAGCGTGACGCGGCTGGCCTCCTGCAGCTCGGCGATGCCGGAGTGGCCGCGCCCGGAGGCGGCCTGGTAGGTGCTCACCACGACCTGCCGGATGCCCCACCGGTCGGCGACCGGCCGCAGCAGCCTGACGAGCGGGATGGTGGAGCAGTTGGGGTTGGCGATGATGCCGCTGTCCGGACGCCGGCCGAGCTCGTGGGCGTTGACCTGCGGAACGACCAGGGGGGTGGCCGGGTCCATCCGGAAGGCGTTGGTGTTGTCGACGACGAGCGCGCCCTGTTCGACGGCACTCGGCACCCAGGTGCGACTGACGGAACTGCCGGCGGAGAAGAAGGCGAGGTCGACGGTGGAGAAGTCGAAGGTGTCCAGCGCCTCCACGCGGTAGGGGCGGCCGTCGACCTCCAGTTCGCGGCCGGCCGAGCGCGGTGAGGCGACCAGGCGTACGTCGCGGTAGGCGAAGCCGCGCTCCTCGATGAGGCGGATGAGCGCGGTGCCGACGGCGCCGGTGGCGCCGACCAGGGCGATGCGGGGGGCTGGGGCGTCGGTGGTGAGGGTCATGACGGTGGTGTCTTTCCGTTCGATTCCGGCTCGTTCCGAATTCGGCCGGGCCGGCGGCCCGGCGCCGTTCACAGCAGGTGGGCGAGCACCGCGCGCAGCGCGCCGGGCCGCTCGGTGACGGGCAGGGGGTCCACGAAGTGGACGGGCGAGCCGAGGGCGGCGGCCCCGGCGTCGGCGACGCGGTCGTCGCCGACCATGGCGACGTCGGGTGCGGCCAGGCCGAGGAGGTCGCAGGCGATGCGGAACAGCCGCGGGTCGGGCTTTTGGATCTCGTGCTCGAAGGAGAGCACGAAGGCGTCGACGTACTCCTCCATCCCGTGGTGGCGCAGGATGGGCCGCAGGTCGTAGCCGATGTTGCTGACCACGGCGACGGGCACGCCGCGCTCGTGCAGCGTGCGCAGCACCTCCAGGGTGTCGGGGTAGGGCTGCCAGGCGGGCGGGGTCATGTGGCGCTCGTAGAGGGGCTCGACGAGCTCGGGCCAGGGCAGGCCGGCGGCGCGCAGCAGCCCGGTGTACGCGGCCCGGTGCCGGACGACGTCGAGGTCCCGTTCCTGCCACAGCCGCATGAGTTCGGGGCCGGCGGCGGTGGGGGCCGGGCCGCCGGGCACGGCGCCGAACTCCCGCAGCCGTGCCGCCCACCTGCGCACGTCGTCCTCGCCGATGCCGAGCCCCGAGTCCGCGGCGACCGCACCGAGCCAGGTCTCGGCGTCCTCCAGGTGGAAGAGCGTGCTGGAGAAGTCGAACATGCATCCTTTGACGGCCATGGGGCCTCCTTCGGTCGTGACAGGGGGTGCGGCGCGGGGTGGGCGCGGTGGGCGGTGAGCGTCCCTCAGGCTGGTGGGCGGTGGCGCCGGGCGCGGTCCAGCAGGTGGCCGAGCAGCGCGGCGAGGGCGGCGAGGGCGGCGATGGTCGTCATGGCCCGGGGCAGGCCGAACGCCTCGGTGAGGAAGCCGATGGAGGGCGGGCCGAGCAGGATGCCGGTGTAGCCGAGGGTGGAGGCCACCGCGACGCCGTGGGAGCCGCCGAGGGCGCCGGCGCTGCCGACGGCGACGGGGAAGACGTTGGCGAGGCCGAGCCCGGTGAGCCCGTAGCCGGCGAACACCAGCCAGGGCTGGGGGGCCAGGGCACCGGTGAGCATGCCCACCGCGGCCAGCAGGCCGCCGGCGACGAGGACGGGGGTGCCGCCGAGGCGTTCCAGGAGGCGGGTGCCCGTGGCCCGGGCGAGGGTCATCAGCAGGGCGAAGAACGCGTAGCCGGCCGCCGCGACGCCGGGCCCGGTGTGCAGGTCCTCGGCGAGGTGGAGCGAGCCCCAGTCGGCGAGGGCGCCTTCACCGTAGGCCGTGCACAGGGTGATCAGGCCGTAGACGGTGAGGAACAGCCGTACCCGGCCCGCCGGCGTCCCCGCGCCGCCCTGCCCGGTCTCCGCGCGGGCCGCGGCGCCGCCGGCGGGCGGTACGGGCGCGCGCAGCAGGACGCGTCCGGCGCCGGCGGTGACGAGCAGGCCGATCAGGGTCAGCAGCAGCAGGTGCGGCTGGGGGCCCAGGTGGGGGGCGAGCAGCCCGCCGAGGCCGGCGCCGGCCAGGCCGCCCGCGCTGAAGGCGGCGTGGAAGGACGGCAGGATCGGGCGCCGGACGGCCTCGGCGAGGTCCACGGCGGCCGCGTTGAAGGCGACGTTGAGGCCTCCGTACGCGGCGCCGAAGACCAGCAGCACCAGCCCGAGGGCCGGCGCGGACCCGGCGAGCGGGGGCAGGGCGACCGACAGCGACAGCAGGGCCGCGGTGACCACCGTGACGGGGTGGTTGCCGTAGCGGCGGCACAGCCGTCCGGTGAACAGCATCGTGGTCACCGAGCCCACCGACACGCCCAGCAGGGCCAGTCCGAGCGCGCCGGCGGAGGCGTCGGTCTGTTCTTTGATGGCGGGGATGCGCACGACCCAGCCGGCGAAGACGAAGCCGTCGAGGGCGAAGAAGAGGCTGATCGCCCAGCGCAGCCGGGTCACGGGCAGGTCGGCGGCGGCCGGCGCGGGCCGGCCGGTGTCCATGAGCTGGTCCATGAGGGGGCCTTCAGCGGCTGGTGGGGGCGGCGGGGGCGAGCGGGGCGGCCAGGGCGGCCGCGAGGGCCTCGCGCAGGATGCGGCCGGCGATCTCGACCTCCTCGGCCGTGCAGTTCAGGGGCGGCAGCATGCGCAGCACCCCGTCCTCGCGGCCGCCGAGCTCGATGATCAGTCCGCGCTGCAGGGCCTCGCGCTGGACGCGTGCGGCCAGGTCGGAGGCGGGCCGGCCGGTGACCGGGTCGGCGAGCTCGACGCCGAGCATCAGGCCGAGGCCACGGACGTCGGCGACGCGGTCGGTCAGGCCGCGCAGGTCCGCCAGGTGGCGGGTGAGCTGTTCGGCGCGGTCGCGGACGTTGGCCAGAATGCCGTCGCGCCGCACGGCCTTGATGGTGGCGACGCCTGCGGCGAAGGCGGCCTGGTTGCCGCGGAAGGTGCCGGTGTGCGCGCCGGGGGCCCAGGTGTCGAGCCGCTCGTCGTAGAGGATGACCGCGGCGGGCAGGCCCAGGCCGCTGAGGGCCTTGGAGGCGACGACGACGTCGGGCTCGATGCCGTACTGCTCGAAGGCGAACCAGGTGCCGGTGCGGCCGCATCCGGTCTGCACCTCGTCGACGACGAGCGGGATGTCGAGGGCGCGGGTGAGCTCGCGCAGGCGGCGGACGAACGCCGGGTCGGCGGGGATCACGCCGCCCTCGCCCTGGACGAGTTCGAGGATGACGGCCGCCGGCAGCGGGATGCCGCCGTTGGGGTCGGTCAGTGCGCGCTCCAGGTAGGTGGCGCAGTTGACGGCGCACGTGTCGCGCTTCAGGCCCAGCGGGCAGTCGTGGCAGTGGGGGTAGGGGAAGAAGTGCACGCCGGGCATGCGGCCGCGCACCGGTGCCTTCTGCTCGACGAGCCCGGTCAGGGACAGGGTGGCCAGGGTGCTGCCGTGGAAGCCGCCCTGGAAGGCGATGATCTCCTCCCGGCCGGTGGCCGTACGGCACAGCTTCAGTGCGGCCTCGACGGCGTTGGCGCCCGTCGGCCCGCAGAAGTGGATCTTCGTACGGTCGCGCATGGCGTCGGGGAGCATCCCGAGGGTCAGGTCGGTGAACTCGTCCTTGACCGGGGTGGGGAAGTCCAGGCCGTGGACCAGCTCGTCCAGCTGGCGGTGGGCCGCGGCCAGGGGCTCGGGCGGGTTGTGGCCGAGCGAGAGCACGCCCGCGCCGCTGAGGAAGTCGAGGAAGACGTTGCCGTCGAGGTCCTCGACGAAGCTGCCGGACGCCCGCCGGATCGCGAGCGGCAGCCGGCGGGGGTAGGTGCGGGCGCTGGACTCGCGCCGGCTCTGCCGTTCGAGCAGCTGCGCGCTGCGGGGGCCGGGGAGTTCCCCGCTGACGAAGGGTTCCTTGTGGCGCGGGGCTGCGGGCACGGGAACGTCGGCGGTCTGGGTCACGATCCACTTCCCTCGGACGGGTGGGCGGGGACGGGGGTGCGGTCCCGGCGGGCGGGCCGGGCGGTGACGAGGACGACGAGGACCGCTGCGAGCAGGGCCTGCGCCCCGGCGTAGAGCCAGAAGTCCTCGGCGGCGCCGCCGGACTGGGCGGTGGCGTACAGCTGGCCGCCGGCGATGCCGCTGGTGAAGGAGCCGAGGCCGAGCGCCAGGCGCTGGCTGCCGACGGCGAGCACCGGGCGGCCGGGGACGGCCGCGAGGGCCTCCAGCTCGTTCTTGAGGAAGATCACGCCCTCGCCGATGCTCATCAGCACGGTGCCGGCGATGACGAACACCACTCCCGGCTGCGCGAAGGCCAGCAGGCCGAGCGTGAACGCGGGGAAGGCGACGGCGACGGCGACCGGGTAGCGCACCCGGCCGATCCAGCGGGCCGCCGGCGGCTGGCCGAGGATGACCAGGGCGCTGTTGACGACGAGGGCCAGGCTGTAGACGAAGGCCGGGTGCCCGGCGGTGACGAAGACGCCGAGGTAGTTCTGGAAGAACCAGAAGACGTAGGCGGTCACGAAGGCCACCAGGGCGGGCGGGGTGAGGAAGGCCCGGGCCCAGTCGGCACGTGAGCCGCCCGCGGTGGGCCGGGTGGCCGACGCGCGCGGCAGCAGCACCGCGTGCAGCAGCGTGAGCGCGGCGAACATCGCCGTGACCACCATGAACACCAGGAACGGCCGGGTGACGATGAGCACTCCGGAGATCAGGGTGCCGAGCGCCATGCCCGTGCTCAGCGCCGAGTTGTTCAGCGACAGCAGGACGGGCCGGTGCTCCTCGGGCACCTCGCCCACGACGAACGCCTTGTTGGCCGGGGAGTACAGGGCGTCGCCCACGGCGGTGAGCAGCACGGCGGCGACGGCGAGCCGCGGCACCGACAGGCCGGCCGCGAACAGGGCGAACCCGCTGGTGCGGACGGCCAGTCCGGTGACCATGGCGGTCTTCAGGCCGATGCGCTCGGCCACGAGGCCGCCGCCGAGCGCCCCGGCGAACTGCAGGAAGGAGGTCACGCCCAGCAGCAGGCCGACGGTGCCCATGGCCATGCCCATGCGCTCGTGCAGCAGGATCGCCAGGAAGGGCAGCACCATGAAGCTGGCGAGCGGCATGAAGAACGAGGTGGCGAGCAGGAAGCGCAGGGTGACGGGGAGGCCGGCCAGCTGCGCCCACAGCTCAGAACGACGGGTGCCAGACATCGCCGTCCTCGAACTCGACCCAGTAGGTGCGGGAGATCTCCTGCTTGGTCGCCTCCGCGGCGGCCTCGTCGGGCACGTGCAGCCAGATCAGGCCGGGCCGCTTGGTGTTGGCGGCGACGGGCAGCGGCACCTCTCCGGGCCGCAGGTCGATCTCGAAGTCGTCCACGCCGTCGATGGCGCGCAGGAGTTCGGGGTCGGCGGTGCGGCGGATGCGCTTGGCGGGCGGGATCAGCGAGACGACCATGCCGATCGCGTGGGTGGGCGGCAGGTGGGGGGAGGTGACGTCCTGCCCGCCCGGCAGCAGGCTGCGCAGGGCGGTGGCGATCTCGTCGACGCCGCCGGCGTGCTCGACCATCTTGAAGAGGCGGTAGCCGCCCATGCGGGTCTGGGACTCGATGATCACCGGCCGGCCGTCGCGGGCGATCTTGAGCTCGGTGTGGGTCAGGCCCCAGGTGTGCCCGATGGTGTCGAGGAAGGTCACGACGGTGCGGGCGAGGGCCGGTACGTGCCGGTCGTGGGGGGCGGGCGGCGGTACGCAGACCTCGGTGATCGCGGGATTCGGGTGCGCCGCCAGGCGGCACAGCGACACGCCCGCGACCGCGTGCCGCCCGCCGAGGGTGACGGTCTCCACGCTGAAGAGCTCGTCGCCCTCGATGAACTCCTCGGCGATGTAGGGGCCCTTGATCCAGAAGGCGGAGTCCTCCAGCAGGGCGCGCAGCTCGTCGGGGGTGGTGATCTGGCGCACCCCGACGCTGCCGGACCCGGCGACGGGCTTGACGATCAGCGGCAGGCCGTGGCGGGCGTGGAACTTCTCCAGGTCCCCGGCGCCGGCGACCCGGGCCCAGCCGAGGGCGAGCTCGGGGTGGTCGGCGAGGATCTCGCGCATCCGGTCCTTGTAGCGGGTGACGGCCACCGATTCGAGCGGCAGGCCGGGGATGCCGAGGGCGTCGGCGATCACGGCGCAGCTCTCCAGGCCGAACTCGCCGAAGGAGACGGTGGCGTCCAGCCGGTGGGCGGCGTCGAAGCGGCGGGCGGCGCTCAGGCAGGCGACGACCTGTTCGGCGGGGATCGGGGCGACGAACCGGCAGCGGTCGAGGACCTCCATGTCGCGCGGGGCGAAGTCGGCGGTGTTGCCGATGAAGCTGACGTCGAAGCCAAGCGACAGGGCGGTCTCGACGACTCCGGCCCAGCCGCTGAGGACGAGCAGGTGCGGGGCGCGGTCAGTCACGGCACTCCCCCTCCATCCGGACGGTGATCTCGGCCGCGGCCGACAGGACGTTCTGCAGGGCCAGTTCGGAGGTGGCGCCGTGGGCGAAGACCACGGCGACGCAGCCGTCCTGGTGGGAGGTGGCCTGCACGACCGTGCCGGGCGGCAGGGCGGGGTACAGGGCGGGGTCGCCCGGGTGGCCGTCGAGCAGCTCCTCGCCCTCGCACGCGGTGAACAGGCCCGGGCACGGGGCGTACACCCGCGCGTGGGCGGTGCCGTGGCGCGGGGTGAGCGGGGCGTCCAGCAGGGCGGGGCGCCGGCGCAGGGCGAGGTCGACGAAGGCCCCGTAGACGTTGGCGCCGAGGGTGCGGCACATCTGCTCGCCGAGCAGGCCGCCGCCGAGGCGGGGGTTGATCTCGACGACCTCGAAGCCGTCGTCGGTCAGGATGAACTCGGTGTGGGCGAAGCCCTCGGTGTAGCCGACGGCCTTGAGGACCTGCTCGATCCATCCGGCGGCGTCCTCGGCGAGGGCGGGCGGCAGGGCGACGGGGAAGGCGAGGGCCTCCTCGCGCACGACGGGGGGCGCGGACAGGACGCGGCTGCTGACGCCCAGCACCCGGGTGCGGCCCTCCCAGGTGAGGGTCTCGATGCTGTACAGCGGTCCGAGGAAGTACGGCTCGGCGGTCGGCCGGCCGCGCAGCGAGGAGCGCCGGATCTGCTCCAGCGCGGACGTCAGCTCGTCGAAGGTGCGGGCCAGCCAGACGTGCTTGCTGCCGGTGCCGGCGCTGTCCTTGAGGACCAGGGGCAGGCCGACGCGGGCGGCGACCGCGCGGGCGTCGTCGTCCGGGGCCAGGGGGGAGGCGTCGGCGCGGGAGAGCCCGTGCTCGTACAGCCGCCGGCGCAGCCGGGCCTTGTCGCGCACCAGGCGCACGCCCGCGGGGTCCTGACCGGCCAGGCCGAGCTCCTCGCGCACGGCGAGGGAGACCAGGCTCCAGGTGTCGGTGGTGCTGACCAGGCCCGCCACGTCGCCGATGCGGCGGACGGCCGCGACGACCTCGCCCACGTCGTGGGTGTTGACGTCGTGGACGACCAGGTGGGGGCTGCGGACGAGGGACAGCTCGTGCAGGTACTCCGGCCGGTCGCAGGTCAGCAGGTGGACGGTCAGGCCCTCCTCGGCGGCCGCGGCCACGAGGCGGCCGAGGCCGAACTGCAGCCACTCCAGGGCGATGATGTTCCGTCCCGAGGGCGTGTTCACTGGGCGTGCTCCTTGAGGTGGTGGTGGAAGGGCCGGCGGTCCCAGTCCATGACCGACCAGGGCAGGGCCAGCTGGTCCAGGGAGTCGATGCGCCGGGGGGCCAGGTCGAGGACGCCGTGGTCGAGCGCCCCGGGGCGGGCGTAGACGTTCTCGGCGTAGCGGTGCCCGGTGTCGGCGGCGAGGAAGACGCAGGGGCGCCCGGTCTCCCGGGCCGCCTCCCAGCGGGCGGCGAGGAAGTTGCAGCCCGAGGAGAGCCCGGCGTAGACGCCGTGGCGGCTGAAGAGTTCGACGGTGGCGCTCACGGCGGCGTCGAAGCCCACCCAGTGCACCCGGTCGAACAGTTCGTGGCGCACGTTGCCCATGACGATGGGGCTGCCGATGCCGGAGATGCTGGCGACGGGGTCCTCGACGGGGTCGCTGCCGAAGGTGACGCTCTCGAAGGGTTCGACGCCCACGAGCCGGACGTCGTCGTTGAGCTCCCGCAGGGCGGTGGTCAGGCCGCCGGAGGCGGCGCCGGTGCCCACGCCGGCGACCAGGGTGAAGGGCTCGCCGCCGAACTCCTTGTTCAGGAACTGGGCGCATTCGCGGTAGCCCAGGTAGTGCACGGAGTCGTGGTACTGCCGCATCCAGTGGACGCCGGGCTCGGTCTCGAGGATCTCGGCCACCCGGGCCAGCCGGGCGCCCTGGTCCATCTTGTCGACCAGCGGACCGGGCGGCACCCGGACCTGGTCGACCTCGGCGCCCAGCATCTCGAACTGCCGCCGGACATTGTCGTCGACCTTCGTCGAGCAGACGATCCGGCATTTCATTCCGTATTTGTGGCAGGCCAGTGCCAGGGAATAGCCGTACGTGCCGCTCGAACTGTCCATGAGCGTATCGCCCGGTTCGACGACTCCGGTCGCCAGAAGATGCCGGACGGCTTCGAGAGCGGAATACAGCTTCATCATCTCGAAGCGCAGGACATAAGTGTCACGGTCCAGCCGGACCACATCCGGCTGCTTCATCGCGTCCGCGATGTGATCAAACACGGCCCCATCCTCCAGGGGGTTTCCGGGGATTTCCCGGGGTTTTGCGCCGAGGCTGTGCCAGTGGTTTCCCGGCGTGCGAGGGGACGCGGCCGGCGCCGGGGGTACGCCGGCCGCGCCGTCGGGAAGGGCGGTCGTCAGGCCGCCGCCACCATCGCCTCCGCGGCGATACCGAAGGTGCGGTGCGCGGTGCGGGCGATGAGGTACTGGATGTCCTGGTCGGACAGGCCGTTGGCCTTGGCGTTGGCGATGTGCCGGGCGAGCGGCTGGGAACCGGCCGCCACGACGCCGTTCTCCTCGTACCACAGGCCGTTGTCGCCGGTGTGGTGCAGCGGACGGCCGCCGAGGCGGGCGGAGTCGCACCGGTCGGTCATGATCATGGCGTTGCGCGGGCCCATGAGCTGGACGGCGCGGGTGGCCAGGGCCAGGTCGACGTGTTCGCCGTCGAAGTTGATGCAGGCGGCGATGCGGCAGTTGACGGCCTGCTTGATGATGGCGCCGGGCACGGGGCCGGCGATCTCGCTGATGTTGTCCAGCGTCCAGTTGGGCACGTCGTACGACTCGATGATGCGGTCGCGCTCGCGCCGGGCCCGCTCGGTGCGGAAGGCGTGCCGGATGTTCAGCGGCATGTCGTTGAAGAGGTGGTCGGTGGTCACGCGCACGCCCGTGCCGTTCCACTCCGACTGGTAGGCGATCTCCACGATGGCGTCCACGGTGTCCGCGCTGCGCTGCGGGTTGTCGCGGGTGAAGTGGCCGAGGGCCGGGCGCACGCCGTGGGCCAGCAGGGTCGGCACGATCCAGGAGAAGTCGCTGGTGCGCAGGTTGGGGTCGTCCTGCAGGACGGACTCCGGGGAGTAGGCGTCGGGGGAGACCACGGTGTAGACCAGGCCGTGGTCGCCGAGGGCGGCCAGGCGCTCCCACTCCTGGCGGCTGGGCGCCCACACGGTGGAGGTCGGGGTGCCGCCGCGGTGGGAGAGCAGCGGGCCCTCCAGGGCCACGCCGGGCACGTGCGGCAGCAGGCCGTCGTTGCGCATCTGCGCATAGCGCTTCATGAACTGCTCGAACTCGGCGAGCCGGTCGCGGTGCAGGTACATGGTGGGCAGGGCGAGCACGCCCTCGCCGGCACACCACTTGTCGAGGCGGGCCAGGTCCACGCGGGTGAAGTCGGAGAAGTCCACGTCGCCGAATCCGTGGCAGTGGACCTCCACCGGACGCATGCCGTTCTCGTCCACCTCGAACGGCTTGATGCCGGTTGCTGCTTCTGTCGAACTCATCACCCAAAGCTCCCTGTTCGGTCGGGGGGTCGCCATGATTCTGGGCCGCTCGAAGACGCCGTATCCAGTGCGGATCACGGTCATGAAGCTGCATTGCAGCTTGCTGAAGGAGCGGAGCCGCAGGGGCCGGGGCTTATTCTCACGATGCCGGACCACGGGATCTTTACGGGCGGCGGCCGCGTGAACGACCCACGGCCGCAAGGCCGTCACACGCGCGGCGTCGCCGACCCCCCTTCCTTCCACGGGAGTCAACCTCCATGTCCTCTCCTGCGGTCGTATCCGACCGGGAATTCACCATGCCCCGCCAGGGGCTGCGAGTCCTCGTCTCCAGCGTTTCCTCCGATTCCCACACCTGGAATCTGGTCTATCTCCAGCTGCTGCTGGAGGAGATGGGCCACGAAGTGCACAACACCGGCGCCTGCGTGCCGGACGACCTCCTGCTGGGCGAGTGCCGCCGCCTGCGGCCGGACCTGGTGGTCATCAGCAGCGTCAACGGCCACGGCTTCCTCGACGGGCGGCGCCTGATCGGCCGGTTGCGGCGCGAGGCGGACCTCGCGGCGCTGCCCGTCGTCATCGGCGGCAAGCTCGGCACCGAGGGCGCGGGCGCCGGCCGGTACGGGCCCGAGCTGCTGGCGGCCGGGTTCACCGCCGTCTTCGAGGGCGACGACGCCATCGAGGACTTCCGCGCGTACCTCGACCCGCACGGCGCCCTGCTGCTGCCGGCGGCGCCGGCCCTGGCGGGCGTGGCGTGAGCGCCGGCCCCGCGGCGTCCGGCGGCTTCGTGCCGGCCGTGCCGTCCTTCGGGGCGGCGGTCGCGGCGGCCCGGGCGGCCGGCGAGCTGGTGGTCCAGCCGCGGATGGGCTTCGCCACCCGGCCGGCCATGCGGCGCGGGCTGGAGGCCGTGCGGGACGTGCCGGTGCGCACCGTCGGCACGATCACGCTGGACAGCTACACGAGGGTCGGCGACCACGCCTCCGCACGCCGGGCCCTCGACGGCGGCGAGAGCCTCAACGGCTATCCGCTCGTCGCCCAGGGCGCCGCGGCCACGCGGGAGATGACCGCGGGCCTGGGCGGCGGGCGGCACTTCGCGCTGCAGGTCCGGCACGGCTCGTCGCTGCCGCTGGACATCTTCCGCACGCTGCTCGACGCCGGGCTCGACGCCACCGAGGGCGGTCCCGTCTCGTACTGCCTGCCCTACAGCCGTACGCCGCTGGAGCGTTCGGTCCGGGCGTGGGCGCGGTGCTGCGAGATGCTCGCGGCCCGCTCGCCCACCGCGCACCTGGAGAGCTTCGGCGGCTGCCTGCTGGGCCAGCTGTGCCCGCCGGGCCTGCTGGTGGCGACGACCGTGCTCGAAGGGCTGTTCTTCGAGCAGCACGGGCTGCGCGACATCTCCCTCAGCTACGCCCAGCAGACGCACTTCGGCCAGGACGCGGCGGCGATCGCCGCGCTGCGCCGGCTGGCCAGGGAGATGCTCACGCGCTCGCGCTGGCACCTGGTCCTGTACACGTACATGGGCGTCTTCCCCCGCACCGAGGCCGGTGCGCTGGCCCTGCTGCGGCACAGTGCCGCCCTGGCCGCGCACACCGGGGTGGACCGCCTGATCGTCAAGACCCCGGCGGAGGCCCACCGCATCCCCACCGTCGAGGACAACGTCCTGGCGCTGACGGAGGCGGCCCGGGCGGCGGCCGCGTACGGCGCACGGCCCGGTGCCGTGGCCGACGACGGGGTGTACGAGGAGGCCCGGGCCCTGGTGGAGGCCGTCCTGGAGCTCGACGCGGACGTGGGGCGGGCGCTGGTCACCGCGTTCGCCCGCGGATACCTGGACGTGCCGTACTGCCTGCACGCCGACAACGCCCAGCGCTCGCGCAGCTGGATCGACGGCGACGGCCGGCTGCGCTGGTTCTCGGTGGGGTCCATGCCGATCCGTGCCCAGGCGCCGCCGGGCGCCTCGCGGCTGCGGGCGGACGACCTCCTCGGGATGCTCTCGCACGTGCAGTCGGCCTTCGACCACGCCGCCCTCGCCCGGGCCTGACGCCTTCGCCGCGCCCTCGCCCCCGCTCCCCCAGCCTCCCGTTCCCCCACCCCTTCCGCCCCGTGCGGCGCGCACCGCACCCCACCGGGCACTAGGAGAGTCGCAGTGAACAGCCACGCACAGCCGCCCGTCCCCTACACCGTCGTCGTCGTCGGCACCGGGCCCCGGGGCGTCTCCGTCCTGGAGCGCCTCGCCGTCCTGCTGCGCGACGCCGGCACCGATCCGCATCCGGTCCACATCTACGCCGTCGACGCCGTGGAGGTCGGGGCCGGCCGGGTGTGGCGCACCGACCAGGACCCCTGGTACACGATGAACACCGTCATCGGGCAGGTCACCATGTTCTCCGGCGAGCCCGACGGCGGCCGTCCGCGTCCCGGCGCCGGGCCCTCGCTCGGCCAGTGGCTCGCCGCGTACGCGCCGGACGCCGCCGATCGCCCGGCCCCCGACCCGGACGACTTCGCCTCCCGCCTCGACTACGGGCGCTACCTGCGCTTCGTCCACCGCACCATCACCGAGGAACTCCCGGCGCACGTCCGCCTGTTCTCCGTGCGGGGCCGGGTCACCGCCGTACGGCCGGGTCCGCCGGGCGAGTACCGGGTGACCCTGGACGACTCCCGCACGCTCACGGCGCACAAGGTCGTGCTCGCCACCGGGCACCCCCGCAACGAGCCCGACGACTTCGACCGGACCATGCAGGAGTTCGCCGCCGAGCACCCGGGCCTGGCCTACATAGCCGGCGACTCGGCCGCCGACATGGACCTCGCCTCCGCCGTGCCTCCCGGGGCCACCGTGGCGGTGCGCGGGCTGGGGCTGTCCTTCTACGACGTCGTGCTGTCGCTGACCGTCGGGCGCGGCGGCACCTTCGCCCGCGAGGACGACGGCCGGCTGCGGTACGTGCCCGGCGGGCGCGAACCCCGCATCGTCGCCGGCTCCCGCAGCGGCCTGCCCATCCCGGCGCGCGGGCGCAGCCAGAAGGACCCCGGCTATGTGCACCCGGCGCTGTTCCTGACCAAGGAGGCCGTCGCGGCCGCCCGGGCCCGGCGGCGCGAGGCGACCGGCAGCGCGCTGCTGGACTTCGCCGAGGACCTGCTGCCGCTGCTGCTGAAGGAGGTGGAGCACGTCTACCGCACGACGTACGTGCGGATGCGCTCCGGCGAGGAGGCGGCGCAGGAGTTCGCCCGCGCGCACGCGCAGCTGCTGCACGCGGACGAGGACACCTCCGTCCTGCTCAAGGAGGCCGGCCTGGACGACGTTCCCGCGCTCGACCTGTGGGCCCTGGCCCGCCCCTTCGAGGGCGAGTCGTTCGAGAGCCCGCTGCAGTGGCGCGAGCGCCTCTTCGACGTGCTGCGGCGCGACGTGGCGGAGGCCGCGCTGGGCACCGTGGACGGTCCGCTGAAGGCCGCCCTGGACGCCCTGCGGGACCTGCGCGGGATCGTCCGCTGGGCCGTCGACTACGGCGGGTTGCTGCCGCACTCGCACCGCGACGCGTTCCTGCGCGACTACGTGCCCGTCAACGCCCTGCTCTCCGCCGGGCCGCCCATGGTCCGCACCGAGCAGCTGATGGCGCTGATGGAGGCGGGCGTCGTGGAGGTCGCCGGGCCCGGCACCCGGTTCGCCACCGACGCCGCGACCGGCCGGTTCGTCGTGGGATCGCCGCAGGTGGCGGGCTCGGAGCGGACGGCCGAGGTGCTGATCGACGCCCGTATCCCCACCCCGTCCCTGCCCCGCGACACCTCGCCGCTGATGCGCCAGCTGCTCGCCGAGGGCGTCGTACGGGAGTTCGTGAACACCGACGAGCCGTCCGGCACGCGGTTCGCCACCGGGGGCGTCGACGTCGTCGAGGGCTCCTTCCGCGTCCGTGACGGCGCGGGGCACGTGCACCCCGGCCTGTACGCCCTGGGCATCCCGACCGAGCACGTGCGCTGGTTCACCCAGATCGGCAACGGCCGCCCGGGAGTGGCCACCGACTTCATGAAGGTGGCGGACACCGTCGCCCGCGACGTGCTGGCCCCGCTCGCCGCAGGCGACGGCCCCCGGGCCCACCATGCGCTCGTCGCCGCGCAGGCCGCCCTCGCCGGGCCCGAGTCCCGTGCGCACGGCTAGGCCCCACCCTTCCCACCACGAAAGGCACCACCGGCAATGACACTGCACGAGAACGACGCCACGCGCGCCTTCCGGCAGGCACGCGACGTCCTGCTCGACCACCGCGACGACCTCGACGAGGCCCGGCGGCTCTTCCGCTGGCCCCGGCCGGAGCGCTTCAACTGGGCGCTGGACTGGTTCGACGTGATCGCCCGCGGCAACGACCGCCCCGCCCTGCGGGTCCTGGGCCCCGGCGGGGTCACCGACCACTCCTTCGACGCCATGGCGCGCCGCTCGGACCAGGTGGCGTGCTGGCTGCAGGCGCTGGGCGTGCGCCGCACCGACCCGCTGCTGCTCCTGCTGGACAACCGCGTCGAGCTGTGGGAGGTGATGCTCGCGGCCATCAAGCTGGGGGCCGTCGTCGTCCCCACGTACACCACGACCACTCCGGCCGACCTGGCCGACCGCGTGGAGCGGGCCGGCATCCGGCACGTGGTGGCCGCCTCCTCCCTGGTGGACCGCTTCGCGGGCATCGCCGGCGACTTCACGCGCATCGCGGTGGGCGACGACCGGCCGGGCTGGCTGCCGTACGCCGCCTCGCGCACCGCTCCCGAGGAGTTCACGCCGGAGGGCGTCACCCTCTCCGGCGACCCGCTGTTCCGCTACTTCACCTCGGGCACCACCTCGCGGCCGAAGATGGTCGAGCACACCCACCTCAGCTACCCGGTCGGCCATCTGTCGGGCATGTACTGGAACGGTGTGCGCCCGGGCGATCTCCACCTGAACGTCTCCGCGCCCGGCTGGGCCAAGCACGCCTGGAGCTCGTTCTTCGTGCCGTGGAACGCCGAGGCCACGATCGTCGTCCTCGCCGACCCGCGGCCGGGACCGGCCACGGTCCTCGACGCGCTGCGCACCCACGGGATCACCACGCTGTGCGCCCCGCCGACCGTCTGGCGCGGCATGGTCCAGCAGGGCCTGGGCGAGCGGCCGGCCCACCTGCGGGAGGCGTCGGCCGTCGGCGAGTCGCTGGAGCCGGCCCTCTTCCACGCCGTCCACGACGCCTGGGGCATGCCGGTGCGCGACGGCTTCGGCCAGACCGAGACCACCGCCCAGATCGGCAATCCCCCGGGGCGACCGATCACGCCCGGCCGGATGGGCTGGGCCCTGCCCGGTTACGACCTGGTGCTGATCGACAAGGAGAGCGGACGCGAGGTGCCCGACGGCACCCCGGGCGAGTTGTGCGTGCGCCTGGACCCCCGCCCCGCCGGCATGATGACGGGCTACGCGGGCGACGAGGAGCGCACGGCCCGCGCCTTCGAGGGCGGCGTCTACCACACGGGCGACCTGGTGGTGCGGCACGAGGACGGCAGCTTCGGCTACCTCAGCCGCACCGACGACATGTTCAAGTCCTTCGACCACCGCATCTCGCCGCTGGAGCTCGAACGCGCCCTGCTGCGCAGCCCGCTGGTCGCCGACGCCGCGGTCGTGGCCGTCCCGCACCCGGTGGGTCTGTGGGAGCCGAAGGCGTACGTGGTGCCCGCCCGCGGCCATGCCGCGGACGCGGCCTGTGCCGAGGCCGTCTTCCGCCGGGCCGTCGAGGAGCTGCCCCGGGAGAAGTGGGTGCGGCTGCTGGAGTTCACCGACCGGCTGCCGCTGACACCCTCGGGCAAGATCCGCCGCGCCGAGCTGCGGGAGCGGGCCGAGGTGCCCGGCATGGTCCACCGGCTGCCCGGCACGTGGGAGGAGGAGAGTGATGGAGAAGCACACCGAGGAGTCGAGCCCGCTGCTGTGCACGTGCCTTCGGGTGACGGAGCGTGAGGTGATCGAGGCCATCGAGGGCGGTGCCCACGACCTGCCGGCGGTGCGCGAGGCCACGGAGGCCAACACCGGCTGTGGTGACTGCGCCGACGACATCGAGGACCTGATCGCCGACCACTTCGAGCGCCGCCCGGCCTGCTGAGCCGTGCCGCGGGGGGCGGGGGCCGGGCCGGTGGCCCGGCCCCCGCGCCGTTCAGCGGCGGACACGGTTGGCCAGCAGCGTGCCGGCGGTGGCCAGGACGAGCCCGCCGAGGGTGAGCGGGCCGAGGTGCTGCCCGAGCACCAGGGCGCCCAGCACGGCGGTGCTCATGGGCACGAGGTAGAACAGGCTGCTGACCTGGCTCGTGCCGTGCCGCTGCAGCAGGTGGTAGAGCAGGCCGACGCCGACGATGGAGTTGATCAGCGCGCTCCACAGCAGCACGGGCGCGTAGCCGGCGGTGAACTCCACGTCCCAGCCCTCGTACGCGAGCGCCGGGACGAGTGCGACCAGCGAGGCGGCCAGCAGCTGCACGGCGTTGCCGCTCACCGGGTCCATCCGGCCGCAGAACCGCTTCTGGTAGACCGTGCCGACGGAGATGCCCAGCAGCCCCAGGACGAGGAAGCCCAGGCCCAGCAGGTAGCCGCCGCTCACGTGGATGCCCTCGGCGACCGCGAGGGCCACGCCGCCCAGGCCGAGGACGAGCCCGAGGTACTGGCCGGCCGTCACGCGCTCGCCCAGCACCGGCACGGCCAGCAACGAGGCGGTCAGCGGGTACAGCGCGATGATCAGTGCCGCGAGGCCGGAGGGGACGCCGAGGTCCATGCCCACGTAGATGCTGGAGAACTGCACCGCCTGGACGAGGGCGCCCGCCACGCACAGGTGCAGCAGCTGCCGCCCGCGCGGGAGCCGGTCGCGCCGGGCGAGCGCGACGGCCAGGAGCACCAGGCCGGCGATGGCGAAACGTAACGCCGCGAAGGTGTAGGGCGCCGCGTGCCGCAGCCCGAGCTTGCCCGAGATGAAGCCGGAACTCCACACCACCACCAGGGCCGCGCGGGCGGTGAGGTCGGCGGCGCGCCCGCCGGACGCGGCCGGGGCCGGGGTGGCCGCCACCGGGGCCGTGGGGCGCTCGGAACGGTGGACGGGCGGGTTCGGGATGGACACCGCTGACACTCCCTCCTGTTCGATAAAAAGCACTGTAGAGCAGAATATCGCTCAGTCTCAACGTCGCCCCGAAAGCCGAAAAGCCCCACGGACCGTGGTCCGTGGGGCTGTTGAGCAGGAAACGGGAAGGCCGCCGGCGGCGGGCCGCTCAGTAGAGGCTGGAGAAGAGGATGCAGACCAACTGGGCCGGCTCGTCGGTGTCGTTGCGGAAGCTGTGCGGATGGCCGGCCGACCACTGGGCGCAGTCCCCGGCGCGCAGCACGTGGTCCACGCCGTTGTACCGCGCGACGATGACGCCACGGGTCACCGTGACCAGGTCGGAGCCCTCGTGCTGAAGGTCCTCCGTCAGGCCGCTGCGGGGCTCGAAGTCGCCGGTGACGACCTGGTAGCCGAGCTCCGGCGAGCGCAGGACGCGGTAGAGCACGCCGGGCGCGCGGTGGAGCACCTCCTGCTTCTCCCGGGGGAAGAGCGAGGGGGTGGCCCGGCCCCGGGAGAAGCCCAGGAAGGAACCGACGTCGTGGTCGAAGACCTTGGCCAGCCGGCCCAGGCGCTCCAGGGCGATGTCGGTCTCGCCCCGCTCCAGCGCCGCGAGGAAGGACACCGACAGCCCGCACTCCGCGGCCACTTGCCGCAGCGACATCCCCTTGTGCGTGCGCAATCGGTGCAACACCTCACCGGGAGGCGGGAAGCCCAGTTCCGGGTCCCGCGGGAGGGCGCCGGGCGTGGCGGGGGACGGGTCAGTCATACCCGGCATCCTAGAGGCTTGCGCCCGCCGGCCGACCGGCCCGCACCCGGGCTCATCTCTGCCCGAGGAGGCCGGACTGGGCGATGAGCACGCCCAGCTGGCAGCGGCTGCGCGCGCCCAGCTCCTCGTAGATCTTGGCGACGTGACTGCGGCAGGTGCGCACGCTGACGCCGATGCGACGGGCGATCGCCTCGTCGGTCTCGCCCTCGGCCAGGAGCTGGATGATGGACATCCGCACACCGGAGATGAGTTCGCTCACGTCCGCCGCGCGGTTGTGGCTCTCGAAGGGCCGGGCGGCCAGCCAGGCCCGCTCGAAGACGCCGGCCAGGTAGCCGACGACGCCGGGCTGGCGGACGACGAGGGCGGCGCCGCGGTCGCCGTCGGCCGGGATGACGGCCACGTCACGGTCGAAGATCAGCAGGTGCTCGAAGGAGTCGCCGAGGGTGCGCACTTCTCCCCCGGCCGCCGCGATGCGCTCGACGTGTTTCCTGGTGGGCGTGTCGAAGCGGGTGGCGTGCTGGTACAGCGCCCGGGTGCGCACCCGGCGGGCGAGCTCGGCCTCGGGCGGCTCCCAGGCGATCTGCAGGACGTCGGCGGCGCTGCGGCCGCCTCCGGGCCGGGCGATGAGGGCCTCGGAGCGGCACTCCTCGGCGGCCGCCGCGATCTCCGCCGCGATGGCGTCCTCGCCCACCACCATCTGGAACGGCTCCGCCATCCGGGCCTCGCGCAGCACCTGTTCGTGCAGTTCCTGGAAGACGGCCAGCTCCGCGCGGATCTCCTCCGACTCCCGTTCCATGCGCGCGATCTGCGAGTGCAGCGGGGCCAGCCGCCGGGAGGCGGCCGTGCGCGGGGCGACGGGGACGAAGACGCTGCGCCCGCTCGCCAGGGGCCGCAGCAGCTGCCCCTCCACCAGCACCCGCACGGCCCGGGCCACTCGGGCCTCCGGCCAGTCCAGCTCCTCGGCCGCGCGGCTCAGGCACAAGAACTGCCGCCGTATCGCCAGTTCGTAGAGCTCCTCGACGTCTTCGGTCTCCCTTAACGGGTCGGCGTGCCGACTTTTGAGATCCGCCTGCATCAATCCCCCTTTGTGCGGCTGGGCGAGAGGCCAGTCGTCACTTATACTGGCCAATCGTCCTTAATATCGCACGCAGTTGATGCATCCGTCAACGATGGCGGATGAAGGAATCGTTCCATGGTGGCGACTGTCCATTCTGGCGGATGCCCGGCCGGCGGGCATCCGTTCATCCGGGCGGACGGAGCGCGGTGACCGCACCGCCCCGGCGCGCGAGCCAGGCGTCGAAGCCGCGCACCGCGGGAGAGGTGTACGCCGTCGCCACCTCGACCAGGAAGGACGTCTCCTCGCACAGATCCGCGGTGCGGAAGTCGCCGACGGCGGACGGCTCCTTCCCCGGCGGCAGCCCGTCCAGTACGGCACGGCGTGCCTGGCGCGCCAGGCACGCGAGGACGGCGGCGCCGTGGCCGACGAGCGGCGCGCGCACCGTGCGCAGGTACTCCTCCGCCAGGCCGGGCATCGCGGGCCCGCTGTGGGAGCTCAGGACGAGCAGGGCGTCGCGGATCTCGATCACCTTGCGGTACTGCAACAGCGAAAAGGACCCCTGGGGACGCAGCAGTTCACCCAGCCGCGAGCGCCGCCGGACGAGGACGACGTGGGGCGCGAGCGCCGTCACATCGCGCCACAGCGGCCACAGCCGCCAGACCGTGACAACGTTTTCCCAGGCTCCGGCCACCGCGGTGACCAGGGGCACGAGGATCGCTCCCGCCCGCAGCAGCCCGTGCAGGACCATGCAGTACGGCAGCAGCATGCCGATGCCCGGCACCGGCAGGGTCACCCGCAGCAACTGGCCGGACCAGTACAGGCCGGAGAAGGCGGTACCCAGGCCGAAGAGCCACAGGCCGCGGCGGGCCGGGCGGCTCGCGCTGCGGCGGGCGTAGTGGCAGCACACCCACGTGCAGGCCGCGTCCGCCGTCAGGTGGGTCCCGATCAGCAGCAGCCAGTACGCCAGTCCCGGGTGGCACAGGCCCACGCGGTGGATGGCGTGCGTCCCGTGCGCGCTGCCGGTCCGGTCGAGCACGACCAGCGCGGTGATCACCAGGGCGGTGGCCAGGTACAGGGCATACCGGCGTCTTCGACCCCGGCCCGTCGCGACCATGACAAAGTCCAGGACGGCTCCGGCGGAGACGACTCCGAAGAGGTTGGTGGCCAGCCCCAGGACCTCGGTGCAGCCGAAGGCCCGCCGCAGGAGAGGTGCCGGCACGACGCTGAGCGTCATGGCCGTGGCCGCGGTGGCCACCGCCAGCCACAGCCCGCGCTGCCGGGGACGGCGGACCGACGACGGGGCGCGCAGCACCACGGCGGTCCACAGGACGACGGCCGCCGCGATCTCGAGCCGGCGGCCGAGGACGGTCAGCTCAGCGATCATCAGGACGTTCCGACTCCCAGTGCCGCCTCCGGCCCGGCCGGCAACCCGGCGCCGCCCGGCGCCGGCGCGTCGTGCCTGCCCTGCCACGTCCGCAGCACGCTCGCGAACATCTCCGCCTCCTGCTCCTCCCGCGTGGTGTAGTCGGTGCGGCCCAGGAGGCGTCGGATCAGGCGCGGGCTGAGATCCGGCAGCAGGGCGGCGAGGCCGCCGAAGTCGTCCGACCGCAGGGACCGGTGGTCGAAGAGCATGTGCCCGATCTCGTGGAGCACGATGTGCTCCTGGTGCGCGCGCGTGGTGCGCTGCTCGTAGAAGATGTGGTCGTCGGTGTCGGTGGCCAGCCACAGGCCGCAGGCCCCCGACGCCGCCGCCTGCAGCGGCAGCGGATGCAAGTGCAACGGGCGCCCGCGCCGGCGCACCAGAGCACGGCGGAGCTCGTCCAGCGAGAACGGGCGGGGTGGGTCCAGCTCGTCCAGCATCGCCTCGCACCGGCGGCGAAGCTTGACATACCTGGCCGGCATCGACTGTTCCCCCGTGCTGTGTCACGTCCGCTGGAGCGCCCGTGAGCGCCCGCCGGCGGACGGGCGGTTCAGTCCTGCGCGGCGGTCCGCGGGGCCTCGCGCCCCTCGTCACCGATCCGCGGCAGGTCCTGCATCCGCCGGACGTCGTCCACCATCGCCAGCAGGGCGTCCAGGCTGGCCGGCGAGAGCCCCTGCGCGCGCAGCGCCAGGTTGCGCACCTGGGCGTCTCCGAGGGCCGAGGCCAGCGCCAACTGGGAGTTGACCCTATCCGCCACGCCGTCATTCAGGAAATACTCGGTGGGGACGCCGAAGAACTCGGCGAGCGCGTCGAGGTGATCGAGCGTCACATTCGACTTCTTCCCCGTGGCCAGCTCCCACAGGTACGTGCCCGAAATCGGCCGCCCGGTCGTCTCCCGTATTTCCTCGGCGAGTTTGGCGTACCCGGGCCGCTTGCGCTCGTCCGGGTAGACGGTGGCGATGAGGGCGGTGAGCCGCTCGTCGATCTTCCGCTCGGTGGCGGCCCCCGGGCGACGGGCCTGGCCTCTCGTCATGTTCCTCTGTGCTCCTCGTTCATCGGACCGGCGCCGCGCGCCCTCCGCTGGCGTGGACGAGGACGGCGCCTATAGCAGTACAGTCAACCGCCAACGTTGACAAGCCGCCCATGAACGCCGTGCGCGAACACGCGCCGCGGAGCCATGGGCCGCATCGGTCACAGCGGTGACGTACGCGGTTCGACGTGGAAGCCGAAGCCCACCGTGCCGGGGTCGACGGCCGTGACGCCGCCGTCCACGGTGAGCACCGCGCCGTTGACGAACGAGGCGGCGGGCGAGAGCAGCCACGTGACGGCCTCGGCGACCTCGCCGGGCTCGCCGGGGCGGCCGGTGGGGATCAGGCGGGTGGCCTGCGCGTAGGCGGCCTCGACACCGTCCTCGCCCGCGCCGAGGTCCGCGTCGTCGGCGAAGCGCCTCATGCGCCCGTCGGCCATGTCGGTGCGCACCCAGCTGGGGCACACCACGTTGGCCCGCAGCCCCTGGGGGCCGTAGTCGACGGCGATCGAGCGGCACAGTTGCAGCAGGCCCGCCTTGGACGTGGCGTAGGCGGGGTTGCCGATGCCGTTGCGCAGGGCGGCGACGGAGGCGACGGCGACGACCGCGCCGCGGGTGCGGACGAGGTGCGGGAGCGCGGCGCGCAGGAGCAGGAACGGGCCGGTGAGGTTGGTGCGCAGCACCGCTTCCCAGTCCTCGACGGGCAGCTCCCCCACCTTCCCGGGCCGCCCGGTGCCGGCATTGAGGACGAGCCCGTCCAGCCGCCCGTACGCAGCGACCGCAGCCTCGACCAGGGCAGTGACGTCGGCGGGGTCGCCGGTGTCGGCAGGGTGGGCCAGTGCGCCCGTCTCCTTCGCGAGGCGCTCCAGCGGCTCCGCCCGCCGCCCGCTGACGACCACGTCGTGCCCGGCCGCCCTCAGGGCTCGCGCGGTGGCCGCGCCGATCCCGGTGCCTCCGCCGGTGACGAGGTAGGTCTTCTGCTCGGCCATGGTGTTCAACCCTTCCCAGCCGGTCGGCACATTGTGCGGTGAGCACCTTACCCGTGGCCTTTACCGGTGGCCCGGCAAAAAGCGGAATAAGCAATTCCGGCAATGGGCGCACAGAGGCCATTGCTCCCGCAACGCACGGAGTCGGCACGGTCGTTGCAAGTCATAGCTATGCTGATCATATCCATCACTTCCGGTTTGACTATCATCCGGTGACTCTTCAAGACTTCGCCTTCACCAGCCCTTTACTTACGGGGGGTTTATCGCGATGAAAAGGGTCAGTCGAACCAGCATGGACTTCAGACACACCACGTCCGCCCGCCTGCGGCGGATCCTCACGCACGGCCTCGTGACCACCACCGCCCTCGCCGCCGTCACCGCGGTGGCCGCGCCGCAGGCCGCCCTGGCCGCGCCCGCCGACGCGGTCAGCAGCGCCGCCGGCATCGGGACCACGGACACGCAGCGCGTCGACGCGGCCGCCGTCGTCCGCCTCGACCCCACCCCGGACGTGCTGCTGCTCAGCGACGAGGACTTCATCCACGCCCTGTGGCAGAAGGCCCGCGACGCCGGCGAGTCCCTGGAGGCCGTGCGCCTGGCCGCCGAGGAGGCCATGGTCAGCAGCAGCGCCGAGGACCAGGTGCGGTTCATCACCACCGGCATCCACGAGGCGTACGCCGTCGACAAGCAGCGGGAGAAGGACCGGGCCGACGCCGACCGCGCCGCCCGGCTCGCCAAGTCCCAGGCGCTGATAGCCGTGGGCATACCGAGCACCCCGGAGCTGCTGGCGCTCAGCGACGACAACTTCATCCGCGCCGTCATGAAGCACGAGGCCGCGGGCCCCGAGGTACGGGCCGCCGCCGCGGCAGCCCTGGCCGGCGACGCCGCCGCCTGGCAGGCGTTCATCACCAACGGCGCCCGCGAGGCCCACCAGCGCGACGTGGCCAACGAGCTCAAGGAGCTGGAGCAGAAGAACCGCGAGGAGGCCCAGCGCCGTGCGGAGCTGGCCGCCCGCAAGAACGCCGCGGCGCTCTTCGGCCTGACGCCCTCCGACGCCGTCCTGAGCCTGGGCGACGACAACTTCATCCGCGAGCTGCTGCGCAGCGTGCCGGCCGACGCCCAGGGCACCGAGCTGTACGCCGCGGCCCAGAAGGCCGTCCTGAGCCCGGACCCGGCCGTGTGGAAGGAGTTCATCCACACCGGCGCCGAGCAGGCGTACAAGCGGGACGACGAGGCCCGCCGCAAGAAGATCGCCGAGGTCAACCGCCGCCGCGCCCTGGCCGTCCAGGCCGCCGCGGAGAAGACCGGCATGAACCCGTGGCTGGTGGCCCAGGCCAAGAAGGCGCTGGCCGGCAGCGACGAGGCCGTGGCGGCGTTCCTCAAGGACGAGGCCCAGTACCGAGCCAAGCGCCAGTCGCTGACCCCGGCGAGCGGCAAGCCCGCCGGCTTCCACGTCCGCCAGTCCTCCCCCGACGGCGGCGAGGTCTTCCTCGCCCCGGTCGACCCCAAGGGCAAGCAGGCCGACCGCGAGGACGCCACCTGGGTCGTGGTGCCCTCCCTCAACGCCCAGCCCGGCTGCTACTCCTTCGAGTCCGTCCGCAAGCCCGGCTACTACCTGGCGCTGAAGGACCTGCGCGTGCGCCTGATGGCCGACGACACCGGCGCCGCCTTCCGCAAGGACGCCACCTGGTGCCCCCGCAAGGGCCTGGCCGGCGCCGGCACGTCCTTCGAGTCGGCCTCCCAGAAGGGCCGCTTCCTGCGCAGCTCCTGGGGCGACCTGTACGCGGCCTCCGGCAAGGGCGGCAAGAACCGCTACGACGCCGAGAAGGACTTCGCCCAGGACGCCACCTGGAAGATCTCCGCTCCCCTCGCGCCCTGATCCGTCCGGCGCCGCAACCCCCCATGAGATCTCCTGAGAAGAACGGAACACCCATGTCTCGGATCACCCGGGTCGCGCTGGCCATCGGCGCGAGCGTGGCCGCCCTCGCCGGCGGCGTGAGCGCCGCCCACGCCGACGAGGCCCCCGCCACCGCCGCGGGCAGCCCCTCGGTCGTCCAGCTGCAGGCCGCGCACAGCGGCAAGTGCCTGACCGTCGCGGGCGCCAGCCTGCGCAACGGCGCCGACGCCGTGCAGGCCACGTGCGCCGACGACCTGGACAACCAGCTCTTCGAGCTGGTGCCCGGCCCCTCCGCCACCTTCGAGCTGCGTGCCAAGCACAGCGGCAAGTGCCTGGAGGTCGAGAACGGCAGCACCAACACCGGTGCCAGGGCCCAGCAGTGGTGGTGCGTGAACGCTGCGCACCAGCGCTGGCGGCTCGTCCTCGCCGACGTGACCAAGGACCTGTACGAGCTGCACCCGGACCACGCCGACGCGCGCTGCCTGGACGTCAAGAGCTCCAGCAAGGACGACGGCGCCGTCGTCCAGCAGTGGAACTGCAACGGCACCACCGCCCAGCAGTGGCGCATCCAGCCGGCCAAGGGCTGAGCTCAAAAAGTCGAGAGGAAACGAGAAACACCATGGCACGGATCACCCGGGCCGCGCTGGCCCTCGGCGCGAGCATCGTCGTCCTGAGCGGCGGCGCCCTGACCGCCCACGCGGACACCGACGACCCCTCCGACGCCGCCAAGAAGGCGGCCGAGGCCGCGTACAACGCCACCCAGGCGGCCGTCGCCGGCGCCCAGGAGGCCAAGAACCGCGCGGCCATGCCGGAGACGCTCGTGCGCCTGCAGGCCGCCCACAGCGGCAAGTGCCTGACCATCGAGGACGGCAAGACGGCCGACGGCGTCAAGGCCACGCAGGCCGCGTGCACGGAGGGCAAGCCCCAGGAGTGGCGCATGGTCCCCACCGCCGGCTCCTCCTACCAGCTGCGCTCCGCGGCCAGCGGCAAGTGCCTGGAGATCGAGGGCAGCGGCACCCAGCTCGGCGCCGACGCCCAGCAGTGGAAGTGCATCGACGGCGCCAAGCAGATGCGCTGGCAGGTCGTCCTCGTCGACCCGGTCAAGAAGCTCTTCCAGCTGCGGCCGACCCACGCCGAGGACCGCTGCCTGGACATCCCCGAGGGAAGCAAGGCCGACGGCGCCATGGCGCAGTCGTGGAGCTGCAACCAGACCCCGGCCCAGCTCTGGAAGATCGCGCCGGCCAACGTCAGAGGACCGCAGTGAACCGTCGGTGGCGCGTGGCCCGGGCCGTGACGGTCGTGCTGCTGGCGAGCGGCGGCGCCGTGGCCGGGGTGGCTCCGGCGTGGGCCGGCACGTCGGTGCCGGCCACCGTTGCCGCTGCTCAGCCCGCCGCCGACGGGCCCGCGCAGATGAGGGCCGCGGCGGCGGAGGACGCGCGGGGCCGCGTCCTGTACTACGCGAAGTACCACCCGGCCGCGGAGGTGCGCGTCTCCGCGTGGAACGCGCTGCGCAACTCCGCCGGCGACGCGGCCATCGCGCAGTGGCTGGCTCCCGGCGGCGGTTTCGACGCCGCCAAGCAGCGGGCGCGCGAGGTCCGGGCGCGCAACAGGGCGTTCTGCGAGCGGGTGGTGGCCACCCACACCAAGGAGTTCTCCCCCGAGGTGCGCTCGGCGGCCGAGCGTGCTCTGAAGGGCACGGCCGCGGACCAGGCGGCGTTCGTGAAGAGCGGGTACGCCGAGGCGCAGCAGCGCGACCGGGCCGTCCGCGAGGCGGATGCCGCGCACCGGGCGGAGGTCGGTGCCAAGGACCGGGCGTTCGTCGCTTCGGTGGCCGAGCACGACCCGGGCGAGCAGGTGCGGGTGGCGGCGCAGTGGGCGCTGCGGCCCGGTGCCACGGATGCGGACGTGGCCGAGTTCTTCGGCTACGGCTGGGCCACGGGCGGAACGCTGGACCTCGAGGCGTACCGGTCGCGGGTGGCCGACGCGGAGACCGTACGGCATGCCGTGCTGTCGCAGCTGATCGCGAAGGCGGCGGCCGCGGAGGAGGCCGTCAAGGGCGCGGCGGACGCGGCGAAGGCGCGGGCCGATGCGGAGGCGGCGTGGAAGGCGGTGGCCGATCACGCCGGTGCCGCGCGCGCGGCCTGGCTGGCGGAGCAGGCTGCGGCTGCCGCGCAGGCGGAGAACTGGCGCGCCATTGCCGCGGCGGCCCAGGAGTCCGCGGACGCGCTGTGGAAGAACATGGGCAAACCGGCCGAGGCCCACCAGAGCTCCTGGTCGCTGGAGCAGGCCGAAGCGGCCAAGGCCGCCGATTTCTGGCAGGACATGGCCGACCGGGCCCAGGAGGCGGAGACCCGCGTGAAGGGCTGACCGGCCCGATCGCCCCGGTGCCCGGCCGGCCCGACCCGCCGGCCGGGCACCTTTGTTTTTCTTTTTCGTCAATTGAGGGGGATTCATCCCGTGATGGGAAGATTCCGGCCGAGAGCCGGAACATCACGCGGCCGTACGGTCGTGACGGCGTCGCGGACGGTGTCCGCGGCGCTCGCGCTGGCGATCCTGGGCGGCATGACCGGCCAGGCCACCGCCGCCACGAACGCCCGCGCCGAGCAGACCTCGTACGCCAAGTCACTGGCGGCGCTGGACAAGCTGGCCGCGGCCCTGCCGAAGCCCGGCGCTGCGCCGGCTGCTGCTCCCAAGTCCGAGCTGGACAAGCTCAGTGCGGACCGGGACCGGCAGCTGGTGGAGGACTTCGCGGAGTTCGACGAGGAGGAGGAAGTCCGCGCGGCCGCCAAGGCGGCGCTGGAAAGCTCCGACCCCGGCGCGATCAAGGCGTTCCTGGAGCACGGCGAGGCCGAGGCGCGTCAGCGTGCCAAGGACAAGCGCGACGGCGTCGACACGGAGAACCGCAAGAAGATCGAGGCGATGCGGGGCACCGGCGGCCCGGTGTTCAACGCCGAGGTCGAGCGCGTCCTGAAGTCCGACGCGAAGGCGCGGGCGGACTTCCTGGCCTACGGCGCGGACATCGCCCGCGCGCAGGACAAGAAGAACGAGCAGAACGCCAAGGACCGCGCGGCCGAGCTGCGCAAGCGCGTCGAGATGCTGGCCAACTCGGGTGGCCCGGAGGTCAAGAAGGCCGCCACCGCGGCACTGGCCACCAACGACGACAAGGTCATCGAGGAGTTCCTGGAGAAGGGCTACCAGGTCGCGGCCCAGAAGGACGCCGACGACCGCGCCGCGACGGAGAAGGCCCTCAAGGACGCCCAGGAGGCCGCGGAGAAGCTGCGCCAGCTGGCCGAGAAGGCCGCCCGCGCGGCCGAGGCCCGCACCAAGCTCATCGCCGCCCACGGCACCGCGGTCAAGGCCCTCAAGGAGGCCTCCAACGCGATGACCTCGGCGGCCGCTCAGGCCCGCGAGGCCGACCGGATGCTCTCGGCCGACCGGGCCGGCAAGCGCCTGTCGTCCTACGACGGTGTCAAGGCCGAGGCCGCCCGTCAGGTCGAGATCGCCGCGGGCGCGGCGAAGGCCGCCCAGGTGGCCGCCGCCCAGGCCAAGGTCCAGGCCGACGTCCTGGTGGAAACGGGTCTGACGTACGGCACGCAGTGGTCGGACGTCGCCTCCGGCATCGCGGCTGCGGCCGACGCCGCCGTCCAGGCCGCGAAGACCGCGCAGAACGCGATCGACGCCACCGAGGCCGACGCCAAGGGCCTCAACGCCAAGAACCAGGCCGAACTGCACGAGCAGCAGGCCAAGCAGTGGCGCGCCAACGCCGAACAGCACGCCAAGACCGCCGCCAAGCTCGCCGAGGCCGCCGACAAGCAGGCCAAGATCGCCGCGGACGCCGCCACGCGCACCCGCGACGCGCGCATCGCCGCCGAAAAGGCCGAAGCGGAGGCGTGGGAGCACGCGAACAAGACCCGCGAAGCCCGCCTGGAGGCGGAGCGCCAGGCCAAGATAGCCGCCGACCAGCGCGCCATCGCCGAACGCGAACGCGACCTGGCCGCCGCGGCCCGCGCCCGCGCCGAGCAGGAGCGCGACAACGCCGCCGCGGCCCGCGCCCGCGCCGAGGCCGAGGCCCGGACCGCGGCCGCGCAGCGGGCGCAGGCCCTTTCCGCGGCTGCCACGGCAGCCGCGGCGCGTGCGGACGCAGCGGAGAAGGAAGGTATCGCCGCCAAGGCGGACGAAAGCGCCCGGGGCGAGGAGACCAAGGCTCGCGAAGCCCGCAACAAGGCACGCGCGGCGGAGAAGGAACACCAGGAGAAGGAGGCCCGCGCCAAGGCCGGCGAGGCGTTGGCCGCAGCCCTTCGGGGTGATGCCCAGGCCGGTGTCGCCAAGGCCGCGGCCGAGGATGCCAGGGCGGACGCCAATGCCGCCGGCAGCGCCGCGGGCGAGGCCCGTAGTGCCGCCGACGCGGCCAGTGGTGCGGCCGTCAGGGCACGTTCGGCAGCCACGGAGGCTGCAGGTGCAGCGGCCCGGGCGCGGGCAGCGGCCGCCGAGGCCACTGCGCATGCCGCGCGCGCCAATGCCGCAGCCAACAAGGCCGAAGCTGCCGCTGCCGCGGCAAACGCGGCGGCCAACCGTGCCGAGGCCGAGGCCGCCGCCACCCACGCCGCCGCCCTGCGGGCCAACGCCAAGGCCGCCGAGGCCACCGCGCAGGAGGCCCGCGCGGGCGTCGCCGCCCACGAGGCCGCGCGACTGGCGGGTCTGGCCGCGATGGAGGCCAAGAACGCCCTCCAGGCCGCCAACCGCACCAAGGACGAGGCCGAAGGCGCCACTCGCGAGGCGGCGATGGCCAAGGTCCAGGCCACCGTGGCCGTGCAGGCCGCCGCGGCCGCCCGCGGCACCGCCGCCGGCATCGCCGACCCGGCCAACACCGCCATCCAGCTGACCGCCCCCTTCGCCGGCACGGACGTCGACGCGGACTTCGCCGCCGCGGTCGCCACCGCCGCTCAGGAGACGGGCGACGAGCAGGTCGCCTCCGCCGAGGCCAAGGCCGCCGAAGCGGTCAAGGCCGCCGACGCCGCCGCAGCCGCGGCCAAGAGCGCGGGCGCCCAGGTCGCGCCGGCCTTCAAGGCCGCCGCCGAGGCCGCCCGCTCCTCCGCGGACGCCGCCCGCTCCATGGCCGCCGCCATGAAGTCGGCCGCCCAGGCCGCCGTCGACGGCGCCAAGGCACGGGCCGCTGCAGCACGCGCCAACCAGGCCGACGCCCAGGCCCAGGCCGACGCCGACCAGGCCCGCAAGGCCGCCAACCAGGCCTACGCCGACGCAGCTGCGGCACGTCAGGCCGCCAACGACGCGGAGGCCGAAGCCGCCCGCGCCCGCAGCGCCGCCGCCCAGGCCGACAACGAGGCCGCCGCGGCCGACAGCGCCGCCACCCGTGCCGAGAACGACGCCAGCGTCGCCCAGAGCGCCGCGACCCAGGCCGAGAAGGACGCCGCGGACGCCGGCAAGCTCGCCGATTCCGCCGAGAGCCACGCCAAGGCTGCGGAAGAGGCCGCCAAGAACGCGCACAAGTACGCCACCGAGGCGGACGAGGCGGCCAAGCGGGCCGAGGAATACCAGAAGAAGCTGGAGGACGACGCCCGCCGTGAGGCCGCCAAGGCGGGCAAGGAGCACGGCGAGAACCTGACGGACGAGGAACTGGAAGCCCTCGCCGACGCCGGCATGACGAAGGAGGAGTACGAAGAGGCCCAGAAGGCCTCGGACCAGGACCTCATCGACTACCTGATGGAGAACGGAGGAGAGCTCCTTGTCGAGCTCTTCCTCGAGGACATCAAGAAGTGCGTTGAGGACCCCGACATCCCGACCTGTCTCTGGGCGATCGTCCAGAACGTAGGCCCGGGCAAGGCCCTCAAGCTCGCCGAGAAGTTCCCGCGGATCGCCAAGGCGATTTCGGGCATCACCAAATTCCTGGACAAGGTCACCGAGGCCAAGGGGAAGCTGAAGAAGGCCCGGGAAATCCTCGAGAGCGTCTGGAAGAAGCTCGACTGCCCCCGCAAGCACAGCTTCCTGCCGGGAACGCAGGTCCTGCTGGCGGACGGAAGTCACCGGGCCATCGAGGACGTCCGCATCGGCGACCGGGTGATCGCCTCCGACCCCGGGAGCGGGCAGACCGAAGCCCGTCCGGTGACGAACCACTTCACCACTGAGGACGACAAGGACTTCGTCCGTCTCACGGTCGCCACCTCCCAGGGGCCCGCCGCCATCACGGCGACCGCCAACCACCCCTTCTGGGCGTCGGACCGCAAGCAGTGGGTGGATGCCGGGGACCTGCGCGCGGGCAACATCCTGCGCACCCCGTCGGGCTCCGGCCTGGCGGTGACCGCTGTCGTCAACTATCACAAGCGCCAGCGGACCCATGACCTCACGGTCGGCGAATTCCACACCTACTACGTGGGCGTCGGTGCAACGGATGCCCTGGTCCACAACTGCGGCGATCTGTCGGCCGCGGAACGCCGCTTCGGTGAGGACTTCGCCCACACGCTCAAGGACCATGTCCGCATCACCAACGACCAGATGAGGGCAAAGGCCGCCCGGGACGGAATCGCCACACGCTGGACGGACGCCGATACGGCGCAGAAGGCGGTCGACCACGTCCTTTCCGACCCGGACATCAAGGAGTTCATCAGCAAGCGGATGGCCAAGTGGACCGAGGGCAGTAAGCTGGAGCTTCCCTCCAGGTACTTCAAGGATTCCCCCTCGCTGGGCACGTACCTCAAGAGGGACGGTTCTTCCGGGGCCACGGGAAACAAGGTCACAGTCGTCCTGATGAGGGCCAAGAAGGACCCGGCGGGCAAGAAGGTCCCGGGCGGTTTCTACGTCTACACGGCTTATCCGGAGTAGGCGGGAACGAAAGTCCGTTCCGATAGACGAAAGGGAGACAGTTGGAATTCGATTTCGGGCTGACAGCGCTGGGTGAACAGTTCCACATGGACTGGCGGTACAGCGGGAACACGCCTCAGGACGTGGTACGCGGCTGGGCCGAGGTCTCCGGCGGCGACGAGGGAAGCCCGGAAGACGTCCGACTTCTCCACGAGGACATTCAGCTGTTGCTCGCCTCATCGCTGTCCGATGAGGAACTGCACGCCTTGTGGAGGGTGGCGGCGACGTATTATCCGGACTTCCCGGCGGACGGTGTGGAACCCCCGCGTGGACGTGCCTGGCTGCAGGACGTCGACCGCGAGATCCGGCCGTTCCTCCGGGAACCGGTGGACGCAGCCCCCGCCTCCCGGGGTACGAGCGCATCAGCGCAGTCGGCGGTCTGTGCACTCGCCGAACGCCTGACGCCGCAGCGAGAGCTTCCGCTGGAGCCCCTGCCCGCCCGGGCGGTGATTGCAGCAGTGCAGCGTTGCGCGACGGAGGTCGGCGCGGCCCTCGCCTTCCGCTTCCTCCTGCGCGCCTACGCCGCATACGACAGTCCTGTGGCCGCTGATTCCTGGCAAGCCTTCGAAGAGCTCAATCGTCATTTCGGATACGGCAAGTTCCTCCTCTTGACGATCGACTACCTCAAGGAGGGTTAGGCAAGAAATGCGCGATGCCCCGCCGGGATACTCCCGGCGGGGCATCGCGTGTTTTCACTCCATCTGCCGTCGCACCAGCTCCCGGAACGGCCCGCCCTCGTCCGCCAGCAGCTCCGCCGGCGTCCCCTCCTGCACCACCCGGCCCTCCGACATCACCAGCACCCGGTCCGCGTCCATCACCGTCGACAGGCGGTGGGCGACCACGACGCGCGTGGCCCGCAGCGCTCGCGTCGACTCGATGACGATGCGCTGCGCCTCGTTGTCCAGCGCGCTCGTCGCCTCGTCCAGGAAGAGCAGGCGCGGCTTGCGCACCAGGGCCTGGGCGATCATCAGGCGCTGGCGCTGGCCGCCCGAGATCGTGCCGCCGCCTTCCGAGAGCATCGTGTGCAGGCCCATGGGCATGGCCTTGATGTCCTCCGCCAGGCCCGCCAGGGCCGCGGCCTCCCAGGCCTCCTCCGGGGAGTACGTCTCGGCGCCGCCGATGCATTCCAGGATCGAGCCGGCGAAGGGCTGGGCGTTCTGCAGGACGACGCCGCACTGCCGGCGTACAGCGGAGCGGTCGAGGGCGGCCAGGTCCTGGCCGTCGTACAGGACAGTGCCCGAGGTCGGGGTGTCGAGGCCGATGAGCAGGCGCAGCAGGGTGGACTTGCCGCAGCCGCTCGCGCCGACGATCGCCACGAACTCCCCGGGGTGGATGCGCAGGCAGACGCCGTCGAGGACGAGCGGGCCCTCGTCCGCGTAGCGGAAGGACAGGTCGCGGGCCTCCAGGGCGCCGGTCAGTTCGCCCGGTGGGGCGTCGCCGGAGCGGGTTTCGGGGTGGGCCTGCAGGATGGGGCGCAGCTGTTCGTACATCGGCTGTACGGCCGCCGCCGACAGCAGGGCGCCCGTCAGCTGCGTGACCGAGGTCAGCAGCATCGTCACCGAGGTGCTGAAGGTGAGGAAGTCGCCGGCCGTGAGGCTCCCCCGGGCCGGGCCCGCGAGCAGGACGAACAGGACGAGGGTGCACAGGGGCAGGCAGACGGCGTTGAGCACGGTGACGGTGTTCTTCAGGCGGCCGATGCGCTGCTGCAGTTCCCTGGTGCGGGCGAATTCCTTGGCCCACGCCGCGTACGCGAAGCTCTCGGCCGCCGCGACGCGCAGTTTGGGCAGGCCGCGCAGGGTCTGGAACGCCTGGTTGTCGAGCTTGTGGCTCAGGGCGACCAGCCGGCGCTGGTGGCGCAGCTGCCACCAGCCCAGGCCGAGGAAGACGGCGGCGATCGCCAGCAGCATCGCGAGGGCCACGAGGGCGAGCGGCACGCTGTAGACGAGGAGCAGCACGAGGTTCACCGCGCCCACCGTGCCGGCTTGGAGGAGCACGGGGGCGATGCCGGAGACGGTGCGGCGGATGGCGCTGATGCCCATGGCGGCTCCGGCCAGTTCGCCGGTGGAGCGGCCGGCGAAGAAGGCGGCCGGGAGCCTGAGGAGCCTGTCCCACACGGCCGGTTGGAGCGCGGCTTCGACGCGGCCCTCCAGGCGCAGGACGCCGGTGTTCTGCAGGAGCATGAAGGCGGCCGAGACGACGGCCGCGGCCACCAGGGCCAGGCCGGTCTGCACGATGAGGCCGGTCTCGGCGCGCGGGACGTACACGCCGAGCACCTTGCCCGTCGCGACGGGGACCAGGGCGCCCAGGCCGACCGCGACGAGGACGCCGAGCGCGATGCCGCGCAGTTCGCGGCCGCTGCCGCGCAGGCCGAAGCGCAGCAGGGTGCGCAGGGTCACCCGGCCGTCGGGCAGGGGGCGGTAGAACATGACGGCGCGCGGCGCGTAGTGGTCGTGGTTGTGCCGGCCGATGCGCTCGCGGCTGCCGGTCGCCGGGTCGACGGCCTCGTAGCCGCCGCGGCGCCACAGCAGGGCGACGGGGGCCGCGTCGTCCTCCCGGTGGCCGACGAGGGGGCCGGTGTCCTCCTGCCACCAGGGGCCGGTGAGGCGCACGGTGCGGGTGCGGACGCGGGAGGCGAGGGCGATGCGGGCGACGGGGTCGTGACGGAGGGCCGCGCCGGGCGGTTCGGCCGCCTCGGCCGGCTCGGCCCGCTCGATGCCGTCCGCCTCGGCCACCAGGCGGCAGGCGGCGTAGGTCGCGTCGGCGCCGGCGGCGGCGCGGCGGCCCCGGCGGCCGGGGCCGCCGATCGAGGCCAGCAGGGTGCGGTCGGCGCCGGCGCGGGCCGCCTCGCCGGCCGCGATGCCGGCGGCCGCCCGGTCCTCGTGGGCCCGTTCGAGCTCCTCGATCCAGCGGTCGACGGCGTACAGGAGCCGGTGCTGCTGTTCGACCATGCCCTGCCACAGGGTGGGGTCGATCAGGAGCGTGCCGTCCGCGTACCCCTCGTACGCCGCGCCGTAGCGGACGCTGCCGGCGGGGACGTGCATGCCCAGGACGTCGTCGGGGGTCTGGCACAGCACGCGCAGACCGCGGCCCGCGCCGAGCGCGAAGGACTGTTCGAGGGGGCCGGGTTCGCCGGTGCCGTACCAGGACCATCCGTCCTGCTCGGTCCACTGCAGTTCGCGCAGGGCGATGCGGCGCAGGACGCAGTCGCGGCCGGGGCGTGCGACGAGGGTGTGCCGCGGCCCGGGGGCGGGGCCCAGCAGCAGGGAGCCCGGCGCCAGGCGGCCGAGGTGGTGCCAGGGGCCGGCCGCCTGCGCGTCCACGGCGAAGAGGTCCATCTCGCCGGCCGCGAGGAGCCACAGGACGTGCGGGCCCTCCAGGGCGAGGCTGCGCAGGCCGGTGCAGTCGACCGGGGTGCCGAGGGCGCCGAAGGCCGCGGCCACGGTGTCCTGGTGGTGGGCGGTCGCACCGGTCGTGGTCGGTGTCGTCATGCCGGCAGGGCTCCTTGACCGCCGATGAGCCGGGCGTACGCGCCCCGGGCCGCCAGCAGGTCCTCGTGGCGGCCGCGTTCGACGACGGTGCCCCTCTCCAGGACGACGATCTCGTCGCTGTCGCGGACGGTGCTCAGGCGGTGGGCGATGACGACGCAGGCGCAGCCGCGGCGGCGCAGGTTGTCGATGACGAGCCGTTCGGTGACCGCGTCCAGGGCGCTGGTGACCTCGTCCAGGACCAGCACGCTGGGGCGGCGCACCAGGGCGCGGGCGATCTCCAGGCGCTGGCGCTGGCCGCCGGAGAAGTTGCGGCCGTCCTGCTCGACGCGGCTGCGGATGCCGCCGGGGCGGCGGGCGACGACGTCGTACACGGCGGCGTCGGTGAGGGCGGCGACGACGGCCTCGTCGGTGACGGAGGGGTCCCACAGGGCGACGTTGTCGCGGACGGTGCCCTCGAAGAGGAAGACGTCCTGGTCGACGAAGGAGACGGAGGCGGCCAGCACGCCGCGCGGGATGTCCTCCAGGCGCATGCCGTCGATGCGGATGGTGCCCTCCCAGGGGGCGTGCAGGCCGGACAGGAGGCGGGAGACGGTGGACTTGCCGCTGCCGGAGCCGCCGACGAGCGCGACCTGCTGCCCGGGGCCGACGGCGAGGTGGAAGTCCTTGAGCAGGGGTGGGTCGAGGGGGCTGTGGCCGAAGGTGATGCCGTCCACCTCGACGTGGCCCGCGAGGCGGCGGGTGGCGCCGGCGGGTGCGGGGCGGGTGTGCAGGGGGTCGGCGGGGAAGTCCTCGACGTCCCTCAGGCGGGCGACGTCGGCGGCGAAGTCCTGGATGCGGCCGGCCACGCCGTTGAGGCGGGTCAGGGGTGCGGTGAAGCCGGTGATCAGGGCCTGGAAGGCGACGAGCAGGCCGATGGACAGGTGGCCCTCGACGGCGCGGACGCCGCCGGTCGCCAGGATCAGCGCGCTGTCGACGGCGGCCAGCGCGGGCGCGGTGACCGCGAGCCGGGCGGCGGGCACGCCGAGGCGCTGCTGGACGTCGAGGGTGACCGCGTGCCGGCCGGCCCAGCGGCGGAAGAAGCCGTCCTCCGCGCCGGTGGCCTTCATGGTCTCGATGAGCTGCAGGCCGCTGTAGGAGAGGTTGGTGAGCCGGGCGTTCTCGGCGCGCAGCTTCTGCGCGCCGGTGGCCCGTACGCGCACGGTGATGCGCAGGGCGACGACGTTGAGCAGGGCGATCAGGACGCCGAGGACGGTCAGTTGCGCGTCGTAGGTCCACAGCAGCACCGCGTACAGGACGACGACCACGGCGTCCACCGCCGCGGCGGCCAGGTCCCGGGCGAGGGTCTCGGCGACCGCGTCGTTGGAGCGCAGGCGCTGGACGAGGTCGGCAGGGTTGCGCTGGGCGAAGAAGGCGACGGGGAGCCGGAGCAGGTGGCGCAGGAAGCGGGCGCTGCCGAGGGTGGAGGAGATGATGCGCCCGCGCAGCAGGTTGGCCTGCTGCAGGGCGGTGAGGGTCGCGGTGAGCGCCAGGGCGACGGCCATCGCCGTGAGCAGGACGGCGAGGGAGGAGGTCCGCCCGCCGATGAGGAACTCGTCGATGTACGTGCGGCTGAGCGCGGGCACCGCGGCGCCGGTGACCACCAGCAGCAGGCTGGCGAGCAGGGCGGCGAGCATGGTGCCCGACATGCCGCGCAGCCTGCCGCGCAGGGAGGTGGCGGGGCCGGGGCGGCGGCCGGAGCGGCGGAAGCCGGGGCCGGGCTCGAAGGTGAGGACGACGCCGGTGAAGCTGGTGTCGAACTCCTCCATGGGCACGCATCTGCGGCCGCTCGCGGGGTCGTTGACGTGGATGCCGCGGCGGCCGGGTCGGCGGGCCGTGCCGTCGTAGACGACGTAGTGGTTGAACTCCCAGAACAGCACGGCCGGCGGGCGGACCTCGGCGAGCGCGGCCAGGTCCATCTGCATGCCCTTGGCCTGGAGGCCGTAGCTGCGGGCGGCCTTGAGGAGGTTGCTGGCGCGCGAGCCGTCGCGGGAGACGCCGCAGGCGATGCGCAGTTCCTCCAGGGGCACGTGGCGGCCGTAGTGGCCGAGGACCATGGCCAGCGCGGCGGCGCCGCACTCGACGGCCTCCATCTGCAGCACGGTGGGGGTGCGCACGGCCCGCGGCGGGCGGCCGGCGGGGCGGGTGCGGCGGCGGGCGCGGTGCGTGGTGGTGCTCATGGCAGGAGCCAGTCGACGGGCCGGCGGTCGGCGAGGTGGACGGCGGCGGTGACGGCGGTGGTGGTGCGCGGGGCCTCGGGGGGTCCGCCGGCGCGGGACCAGCGGTAGCCGGAGGGGGTGGCCGCGCGGTCGAGGCGCACGACGACGGCGACCGGGTCGCCCTGGCGGGCGAACTGTGCGGCCAGGCGGGTGTCGCCGAGGAAGCCGGTGATCTGTTCGGGCGTCAGGGGGGCGCGGCCGACCTGGGCGACGTGGCCGCGCAGGACGCCGTACTGCGCGGCCGCGGTGGGCACGGTGAGGTCCACGGGGGCGCCCGCGGCGATGCCGGCGCTGTCCGCGCCCGGCACGTACAGGACGGCCACCGGTGCCTCGGCGGGGTCGGTCACCTTCTCCACGGTCGCCACGTCCGCGCCGGTGGTCAGGACCGATCCGATCCGGGTGCGCAGGGTCGCCACCCGGCCGGCGGCCACGGCGCGCACCGTCTTCTCGCCCCGGTCGGTGGTGACGGTGAGCAGGGGCGCGCCCGGGGCCAGCTGCTGGCCCTCGCGGACGAGGACGGCGGTGACCTGTCCGGCGTAGGGGCTCTGCAGCAGGTAGCTGCCCTCGGCGTGGGTCAGGACACCGCTCGCGCCGAGCGTGGCCGGAACCGATCCGGTGAGCGCCCAGCAGCAGCCGGCGGCCAGGACGGCGAGGGTGACGGCGAGCACGAGCCGGCCCTGCGGCCTGGCGAAACGCACGGGCAGATCGAGTTCTTCGGGCGATTGCAGCTTGGAAAGCGCCTTTTGGCGGAACTGCACGGATGGGTCCTTCAACTGCATTCGTGACGCGGCGGCAAAAGGAACGGCAACGGCAGTGAACCCCGGAACGGGGAGAGTTCCGGGGTTCATTTGCAAGCCGTCGATCAGAGGCCGGCAATACCGACGTGGACGCCGGCGATGCCCTCGACCTGGCCGGGCAGGGCGGTGGCGGCGTGGACGGTGTGCAGGCCGGTCACGGTGCCCAGGACGTTGTCGACGTCGCCGGTCACGGCGCCGAGGAGGCCACCGGAGATGCCGATGCCGCCGGCCACGGCGTCCAGCTCGGCGTCGGCGATCTCGCGGGTCTCGAGGTTGTCACGCATGGGTGCGCACCTTTCTTTCGTGTTTTCCCGGGGGAATTCGGGCAGGAATCGGGCAGGCTCGGCCAAAGGCCGGCCATTCCAGCAGCGGCCCGGTCGGATCGACCACCGTTCGAAGAGCCGCTGCGGTGCGCAGATGTAAGCACGTGAACCGGTGGCAGTTCCAACCGCGTTGCCCTCCGCTCCCGCATGCACGGGCCATTCAAATGGCGCACTTTCCTGTTCCTTTACTGGATCATCACAACTTCTCCACAGGATCGAGTAACAGATCCGGGCCCCCCGTCCCGCTCGGGGAACACATCCGGACACACGATCATCAAGCGCGTGCGGCAAACCCGGCATTTCGCGGGACGGCCGTGTGGTGACGGACACACGGCTCACGCCGTGTGAAGATTCATTGAAGTGACGATGCGTGACCGGTCCACCACGGGCATCGCACGTGTGGGCCGCGCCCGGCCGGGCAGGAGCCACCGCGTCCCGGCCCCGACCACAGCAGGTGAAGGATTTGAGCGCCGATCGCAGAAGATTCCCGAAGCGGCAGTCCGCGCCCGGGCGCACCCCGCAGCGCGGCGGCACTTCGGCCACCGACCGGATGCTCAGAATCGTGCTGCGGCGCGGCAAGCAGCCGCTGACCATCGAGGACGTCACCGTCACCGACCGCCCCGAGGTGCACCGCGCCGTCTCGGCCGCGGCGCTCGGGAACATGATGGAGTGGTTCGACTTCGGCGTGTACGCCTACATGGCGGCCACGCTCGGCAAGGTCTTCTTCCCCGCCACGTCCCCCGGCGCCCAGGTCGTCTCCGCCTTCGCCACCTTCGCCGCGGCCTTCGTCGTGCGCCCGCTCGGCGGCCTGGTCTTCGGCCCGCTGGGCGACCGCATCGGGCGGCAGCGGGTGCTCGCGGCCACCATGATCATGATGGCGGTCAGCACCTTCGCGGTCGGCCTGCTGCCCGCGTACGCCACGGCCGGCTTCGCCGCCCCCGTCCTGCTGCTCCTGTGCCGCCTGGTGCAGGGCTTCTCCACCGGCGGCGAGTACGCGGGCGCCACCACGTACATCGCCGAGTACGCACCGGACAAGCGGCGCGGCTTCCTCGGCAGCTGGCTCGACTTCGGCACCTTCATCGGCTACGCCCTCGGCTCGGGCCTGGTGACCCTGCTCACCGCGGCCCTGGGCACCGACGGCATGACCGACTGGGGCTGGCGGCTGCCCTTCCTGGTGGCGGGCCCGCTCGGGCTGATCGGGCTCTACATGCGCATGCGTCTGGAGGAGACGCCCGCCTTCCGCGCGGAGGCCGAGAGCGAGGCCGAGGTGGCCAGCGCCGAGCAGGCCCGGCAGTCCGGGCACGGCCGACTGAAGGAGATC
The DNA here is from genome assembly GCF_039532865.1 of Streptomyces luteosporeus. Lineage (NCBI taxonomy): Bacteria > Bacillati > Actinomycetota > Actinomycetes > Kitasatosporales > Streptomycetaceae > Streptomyces > Streptomyces luteosporeus. Next base: position 30,863 of record NZ_BAAASL010000017.1, on the reverse strand, counting down.
TTCACCGGGCACTGGCACGCGGTGCTCATCTGCATGGGCCTGGTGGTGGTCTACAACGTCACCAACTACGTGGTGACGTCCTACCTGCCGACGTTCATGACCGAGACGCTTCGTCAGAACCCCACCACCGCGCAGCTGCTCGTCCTGGCCACGATGATCCTGGTGGCGCTGACCATCACCACCGTCGGCCGGCGCTCGGACACCTGGGGGCGCCGCCCGCTGTTCATGGCGGGCAGCGCCGCCCTGGTCGCCCTGGCCGTCCCGGCGGTGCTGCTCATCCGGGCCGGCGGCGTGCTGCTGCCGGCGCTCGGCTGCTTCATGCTCGGGCTGCTGCTGGTGGTCTTCGCCGGCACCTCGGCGGCGACGCTGCCGGCGCTCTTCCCCACCCGGATGCGCTACGGGGCGCTGTCGGTGTCGTACAACATCTCCGTCTCGCTGTTCGGCGGCACCACGCCGCTGGTCGTCTCGGCGCTGCTGGAGAGCACGCACAACGAGATGATCCCGGCCTACTACCTGATGGGCGCGGGCGTCATCGGCTTCTTCTCGGCGTTCTTCCTGCACGAGACGGCGGGCAAGCCGCTGCGCGGCTCCGGCCCGATGGTCGAGTCGCCGGAGCAGGCGCGGCGGCTGGTCGCCCGCAGCCGGGCCGAGGCCGGCCGCCGGGCCCGGGACATGTGGATGCACCTGCGCCACCCCGGGCACCGGCACGACGAGGAGTCCTGACGGCGGGCCGGCGGCCCGCCGCCACCGGCCTCAGACGTTGGTGAACGCCAGCTTGGCGCCCAGCGCCACGAAGGCGCCGGCGAAGGTGCGGCGCATCCACATCATCACGTGGGGCCGCGAGATGACGTGGTCGCGGACGGAGGCGGCCAGCAGGCCGTAGCCGACGAAGACCACGAACGTCATCAGCATGAAGACGGCGCTCAGCTCCAGCATGCGCGGCACCGGGTCGGCCTCGTCGGTGCTGACGAACTGCGGCAGGAAGGCCAGGAAGAAGATGGTCAGCTTGGGGTTGAGGATGTTCAGCAGGATGCCGGTCAGGGTCACCCGTGCGGCCGAGGGCGGCTCGCCCTGCTGCTCGTCGACGCTCAGGGTTCCGCGGTCGCGCCAGGTGTTCCACGCGACGTACAACAGATAGGCGACGCCGAGGTACTTGAAGGTCTGGAAGGCGAGGGCGCTGGTGTGCATGAGCGCCGCCAGGCCCATGATGGTGGCGGCCATGTGGGGGACGATTCCCAGGGTGCACCCGAAGGCGGCCACGATGCTCGGCCGGAAGCCGCGCGAGAGTCCGGTGGCGAGGGTGTACAGGACGCCGGTGCCGGGCGAGACGGTCACGATTAAGGACGTGACCAGGAATTCGATGCCCACGGGCGGTGCTCCTTAGCGACGGAGGCGGGATCGGATCGTACGAAAGACGTTTTACTCGATCGCCGCGTCGCGTTCGGGCGTTTCGCGCGTCAGGATCGCACGGGTGGCCGCCTCGATGTCCGGTTTCCGCATGAGGGACTCGCCGATGAGGAAGGCGTTGATGCCCACCCGGGCGAGCCGGGCGAGGTCGGCGGGGCCGGTCAGGCCGCTCTCCCCGACGACGACCCGCTCGGCCGGCACCCTCGGGGCCAGCCGCTCGCTGGTGGCCAGGGTCGTCTCGAAGGTGTGGTGGTCGCGGTTGTTGATGCCGAGAAGGCGGGAGCGCAGGCGCAGGGCCCGCTCCAGCTCGCCCTCGTCGTGAACCTCGACCAGCACGTCCATGCCGAGGCCGAGGGCGGTGTCCTCCAGGTCCTTGGCGGTGGCGTCGTCGACCGCGGCCATGATGATCAGTACGGCGTCGGCGCCCCAGGCCCGGGCCTCGATCACCTGGTAGGGGTCGTAGAGGAAGTCCTTGCGCAGCACCGGCAGGGCGGTGGCCTCGCGGGCCGCCGTCAGGTGCCCGGGGGCGCCCTCGAACGAGCGCGCGTCGGTGAGCACCGACAGGCAGGTGGCGCCGCCGGCTGCGTAGGCGCGGGCGATGGCGGGCGGGTCGAAGTCGGCGCGGATGAGGCCCTTGGAGGGGCTGGACTTCTTGATCTCGGCGAGGACGGCGTACGCGCCGCTCGCCGTGCGGGCCTCGATCGCGGCGAGGAAGCCGCGCGGCGGCGGGGCCGCGGCGGCCTCGCGGGCGAGGACGGCCGGCGGGCGCTCGCGCTTGGCCGCCGCGATCTCCTCGCGCTTGTAGGCCTCTATGCGGGGCAGGAAGTCGGACAAGACACGCTCCTCGCAGGACGGTTGCGGTGGGGCAGGTCAGGCGTTCGAGGCGGCCACCAGCAGGTCCAGGCGGCGGAGGGCCTCGCCGGAGTCCACGGACTGCGCGGCCAGCGCCACGCCCTCCTTGAGGTCCGCGGCCCGGCCGGCCACCACGAGGCCCGCGGCCGCGTTGAACAGCGCCACGTCGCGGTACGGGCCCGGCTCGCCGCGCAGCACGGCGCGCAGCGCATCGGCGTTGGCCCGCGCGTCGCCGCCCTTGAGGTGCTCGGGTGCGACGCGGGGCAGGCCCACGTCCTCCGGGGCGACCTCGAAGGTGCGGACCGTACCGTTCTCGAGCGAGGCGATCGTGGTGGGGCCGGCGGTGGTGATCTCGTCCAGGCCGTCGGAGCCGTGGACGACCAGGGCCCGCTCCGAGCCGAGTTCGCCGAGCACCCGGGCCAGCGGCTCGGTCCATTCGCGGGCGAAGACGCCGACGACCTGCCGGCGCACCCCGGCCGGATTGGTCAGCGGGCCCATCAGGTTGAAGACGGTGCGGGTGGCGAGCTCGATGCGGGTGGGGTGCACGTGGCGGGAGGCCGGGTGGTGGTCGGGGGCGAACATGAAGCCGATGCCGGCCTCGGCCAGGCACCGTTCGATGGCGGCGGGCGGCAGCTGGATCCGTACGCCGAGGGCGGCCAGGACGTCGGCGGCGCCGCTGCGCGAGGACAGCGCCCGGTTGCCCTGCTTGGCGACGGGCACGCCGGCGCCGGCGACGACGAAGGCGGCGCAGGTGGTGATGTTGTACGAGCCGGAGGCGTCGCCGCCGGTGCCGAGCAGGTCCATCGCGCCGGGCGGGGCGGCCACGGGGAGCATCCGCGCGCGCATGGCCGTGACGGCGCCGGTGATCTCCTCGACGGTCTCGCCGCGCAGCCGCATGGCCATCAGCAGCGCGCCCATCTGGGAGGGGGTGGCCCGGCCGGCCATCATCATCTCGAAGGCGTGGGCGGCCTGGTGGCGGGTGAGCGCCGCCCCGGTCGCCACGGTGCGGACCACGTCCTTGAAGTCGGTGAACGCGGAAGCTCCGGTCATGGGCTTGGTCTCCTTCAGCGCGTGGCCCGCGGGTCGGCACCGAGCAGGGGCAGGGGCCGCTCCGGGCGGAGCTCGACGTTCTCGCGCCGGTAGGGCGTCTCGTCGGTCAGGGCCGTGTCGAGGGTGCGGGCGAACAGGTGGCCGCTGTGCACGGCGGCCGCGATGATGCCCGGCCCCAGGCAGTCACCGACCCGTACGACGCGGCGGATGCCCGCGGCCGCCAGCGCCTGCTCGCCGTGGGCGCGCAGGTCCCGGTAGAGGTCGTCGCGCGGCACCATGCCGGTGACCAGGACGACGGCGTCCGCGGCGACGGTCCGCTCGCGGCCGGTGTAGGTGCAGGCGAGCACGGCGGCCTCCGGTTCCAGGCGGACGAGGGCCGTCGTCGGCAGCACGTCGGCGCACACCTCCATCACCCGCCGCTGCACGCGCTTGTGTTCGGCCGTGAACTGGGTGAAGGCCGACACCAGCGGCTCGGGGGTGACGAAGGTGACCTCGCAGCCGTGCGCGGCCAGCCGCTCGGCGAGGACCCCGCCCATGTAGTAGTGGTCGTCGTCGAAGACCACGACCCGGCCGGCGGGCAGGCACCCGGCCATGATGTCGTCCGGGGTCAGGACGGGCACGGCGCCCAGGCCCGACAGGGGCTCGCTGTGGACGCGCCCCATGCCGTCGGCGCGCCAGGCGGCGCCGGTGGCCACGGCGACGAGCGAGAAACCGGCGTCGAGCACCATGTCCGCGGTGATCTCGTTGTCCTGCGCTATCTGGACGTTGCGCATCCGGCGCAGCTGCGTCAGGCGCCAGTCGCGCACCCGGGCCCACTCCCCCAGGCCGGGCAGCCGGCTCTCCAGGGTGACCCGGCCGCCGAGTTCGCGGGTGCGCTCGGCCAGCAGCACCTCGTACCCCCGCTGGCCCAGCGCGCGGGCGGCCTCCAGGCCCGCGGGGCCCGCGCCGACGACGAGGACGGTGTCGTCGGTGTCCTTGGGCGGGATGTACTCGGGATGCCAGCCGCGCCGCCACTCCTCGCCCATGGTGGGGTTCTGGGTGCATCGCATGGGCACCCCCGCCTTGTCCCCGGCGACGCAGATGTTGCAGCCGATGCACTCGCGCAGGTCGTCGAAGCGGCCTTCCTCGATCTTGCGGGGCAGGAAGGGGTCGGCGATGGAGGGGCGGGCGGCGCCGATGAGGTCGAGGGTGCCGCCGTGCACCATGGCGGCCATGGTGTCGGGCGAGGTGAAGCGCCCGACGCCGACCACCGGCTTGGTCGTGACGCTCTTGACGAACTTCACGTACGCGGCCTGGAAGCCCTCGGCGGCGAAGCGGGAGGTCTGCCCGTCGTTGTCGAAGTTGCTGAGGTTGACGTCCCACAGGTCGGGCAGGTCGGCGAGCATCTCGACGACCTCGCGCCCCTCGTCCTCGGCACCGATGCCGCGCGGGCCCATCAGCTCGTCGACGCCGAAGCGGACGGCGACGGCGCAGGTGTCGCCGACGGCCTCCTTGGCGTCCTCGATCAGCTCGCGCAGGAAGCGGGCGCGGTTGGCCAGGCTGCCGCCGTACTCGTCGGTGCGGTGGTTGTGGCGGCGGGAGAGGAAGTGGACGGGCAGCGACATGTCGTGGCCGGCGTAGACGTAGATGATGTCGAAGCCGGCGCGCCGGGCGTTGAGGGCGGCGGTGCGGTGCCAGCGCCGGGCGGCCCGGATGTCGTCCTTGTCCATGGCCCGGGCGGTGACGGGCGCGATCCCGCGGGTGGGCCGCAGGCTCGGTGCGATGGGGACGGTGCGGCTTTCGAGGTTGGCGACGTGGAAGCCGTTGTGCGCGAGCTCGATGCCGGCCAGGGCGCCGTGGCGGTGGATCGCCTCGGCGGCCCGGGCGAGGTGGGGGATGTCCTGCTCGTCCCACAGGCGCAGCTCGCGCAGGTGGTTGCCGGAGTGGTGGACGTCGCACTGCTCGGTGACGACCACCCCCCAGCCGCCCTCGGCCTTCACCCCGCGCATGGCGGCCATGGAGCTGGGGAAGGCGCGGCCCATGCCGTTGCAGTGCGGCACCTGGAAGAAGCGGTTCTTCGCGGTGACCGGGCCGATCCGCACCGGCTCGAAGAGGATGTCGTAGCGCGCGGGCCTGCTCATGCGGCCGTCCACGGCGGCCGCGCACCGAATATCGCGCTGCCCACGCGCACATGGGTGGCCCCGTGCTCGACGGCACTGGCGTAGTCGTTGCTCATGCCCATCGACAGCAGGGGCAGCCCGTTGCGGGCCGCGATGGCGGCGAGCAGGGCGAAGTGCGGCTCCGGCGGCTCACCGGCCGGCGGGATGCACATCAGGCCGCGCACGTCGAGGCCGTAGGTCTCCTTGCAGGCGGCGACGAAGGCGTCCGCGGCGTCGGGCAGGACGCCGGCCTTCTGCGGCTCGGCACCGGTGTTGACCTGGACGAAGAACTGGGGCATGCGGCCTTGGCGGGCGCATTCGCGGGCGAGGGCCTGGCACAGGCTCGCGCGGTCCAGGGAGTGGACGACGTCGAACAGGGCCACCGCCTCGCGCGCCTTGTTGCTCTGCAGGGGCCCGATCAGGTGCAGTTCGATCTCCGGACATCGCTCGCGCAGAGGTGGCCATTTGGCGCGGGCCTCCTGGACGCGGTTCTCGCCGTACACCAGGTGCCCGGCCTCGATCGTGCGCGCGAGGACGTCGGGCGGCACGGTCTTGGAGGCGGCCACGAGGGTGACCGATCCCGCCTCCCGCCCGGCGCGGGCGCACGCGCTGTCCACTGCCTGCCGCACGGCCGCGAGGCCGGCCACGGGATCGGTGCGCGGGGTCTCCTCGGTGGTGGTCACGGCCTCTCCTCGCTGGTGGATTCCTCGCCGGGGAATGCGGAGAAGAACTCCAGCCGGCGCTCGGTCGGCCGGACGAGCTTGGCGGCACCGACGCGCACGCGGCATTCGCCCAGGACGGTGGTGATCTCCTGCTGGAGGGCGGTCAGGTCGGCTTCGGCGCTCGGGTGCAGGGCCTCGGCGACGATCAGGGCGCGCTCGGTGTGCGGGCCGACCACCGAGCGGGCGCTCTGCCGGAACGTCCAGCGCCGGGAGTGGGCGTACCCGGCGGCGTCGGTGAAGACGACCTCGCCGGGCGCGGGGTGCTCGCTGTCGCCCTGGAAGGTGGTGTACTCCTCGGTGCCCTCGGCGGGGCGGACGGTGATGCCGCCGGCGACGCGGTCGCAGTCGAAGACGGCGACGGGCACGGCGAAGGCCATGGAGACGGTGTTGAGGTAGTCGACGAGCGGGTGGAAGGCCGGCAGCGAGCGCTCCTTGCGGTAGCGGCGCAGCAGGGCCTCGGAGGCGCAGCGGTACTGGGTGGGCTTCAGGCCCATGGCGGAGAACGCCTCGCGCCAGGCGGAGATCTCCGGCATGGCGGATTCGCCGCCGGCGGCGAGGCGTTCCTCGACGCGCGGCAGGAGCTTGTCCTGGTAGGCGCGGGTGGCGGTGATGCCGAGGACGCCGTCGACGGCGATCACGGCGGCGCGCAGGCCCGGGTGGGCCTCCCAGACGGCATCGGCGTGCGTGAAGTACATGCGTGCTGTCCCTGAAGTGTGTGCCGGGTACGGGATCGTGCGGTGGTACGGGCCGCTGGGCGCGGGGCCGCCGCTAGGGGTAGAGCCGGCCCCTGTCCCAGTCGCCCTCCGGCTTGTCCCGGGTGAACACCAGGCGGTCGTGCAGCCGGAAGGGCCTGTCCGTCCAGAACTCCAGATAGACGGGTCTGACACGGTAGCCGGTCCAGTGCGGCGGGCGCGGCACCTCGCCCGCGGCGAAGCGGGCCCTCTCGCGGGCCACGGCCTCCTCCAGCTCGGCGCGGCCGGACAGCGGGCGGGACTGCCGGCTGGCCCAGGCGCCGATGCGGCTGTCGCGGGGGCGCGAGGCGAAGTAGGCATCGGCCTCGGTGTCCGTGACGCGCTCCACGGGCCCGCGGAAGCGTACCTGCCGGCGCAGGGACTTCCAGTGCAGGACGCCGGCCGCCTGCATGTTGGCGGCGAGCTCGGTGCCCTTCTGCGACTGGGTGTTGGTGTAGAAGACGAATCCGTCGGTGTCGTACCCCTTGAGCAGCACCATGCGCACGTCGGGCAGGCCGTCGGGGCCCGCGGTGGCGATGGCCACGGCATTGGGGTCGTTGGGCTCACCGGCCTCGGCGTCGGTGAGCCAGGTGCCGAAGAGCTCGAAGGGGTCGCTGTCGGGTGAAGGCAGTGCTCGGTCGTCGGTGGGCACGGGCCCGCTCCTCGCCGTGGGTTCGAATCGTCCGGACGCCGGTGGCACGGTCGGGCCCTAGCGCCCGACGGGCTGCTTCTCGTGCAGCAGGTGCCGCCACTTGTCGAGGTCGTCGCCCCGGGCGGTGATCAGGTGCGGCGTGCCGGCGGTGTCGATGAGCACTTCCGCGGTCGGCGGGATGTTGAGGAACTCCATGTGCTGGGTGGCGCAGTAGGCGCCGACGTCGAGGATGAGCAGGTGGCCGCCGGCCCCCACGCCCTCGGGCACGGCGTATTCGCCGGGCAGGATGTAGTCGTGGCGCAGGATGCTGCGGCCGCGCAGCATCGCCTCGACGCCCTTGGTGCCGTCGCCCGGCGGGAGCTCCTTCATGTCCGCGTCGAGGAAGACCACGTTGTGGCGGCGGTCGCGCAGCTGGGCGGAGGGCATGAGCATGCGGGAGCCGTCGGTGACGACGAGGCTGCCGACGGAGTGGGTGATGACGTTGCGCTCGACGCTCAGCAGCAGTGCACCGGTGTCGGCGAGGACGTCGCGGGCCGGCTCGAAGAGGAAGGTGACGTGCTCGGGGATGCCCATCCGGTCGGCGGTCTCGCGCAGGGCCGCGAAGTACTGCCGCCAGTCGAAGTGCTTCTCCTCCTCGTCCCATTTCTCGTACACGAACCCGTGCCCGCCGGCGAAGTTGATGGACCGCGCGGTCGGGAAGTGGGTGGTGTAGATGTGGAACAGGTTCTCGATGATGCCGACCATGTCGTCGAGCGAATTGCCGCTGCCGCAGTAGACCTCCAGGCACTCCAGCTCCCGCCCGTGGTCGGCGAGGAGTGCGGAGAGCTCGCCCAGCTGGCTGAACTTCACGCCGGGCTTGCCCGAGTCGAGGCTGTCGATGCGCACGCTGATGGTCGGGGCGCCGGTGCGCAGGGAGTGGGCGACCTCGTCGAGGCTGGAGAGGAAGACGGGGTGGCCGGCGCGGTCCCAGAAGGTGATCTCCTCGTCGGAGACATGGCCCGGCGAGACGATGAACTTCTCGAAGCCGAACCGTCGCAACAGCCGGTATTCACTGGGCAGTTGCAGCAGAATCCCCACGCCGAGCTCCTGGAAGGGCTTCAGGACGTGGGGATTGGAGTTGGGGAAGAACGGTACGTACAGCTCGACGCGCGAGCCGAGCCCGGCGGCCTGAGCAGCCCCTTTGATGCGGGCTATGTTCTTGAGGATCTGTTCCTGGCTGTAAATGAAGACCGGCGTCCCTACCTGATCGGCTATCAGCCGCAGATCGGCCCTGCCGACCCAGGAGCCGGTCAGTCTACAGTCGCTCGCGGTCATGTGCCGCCCTCGCTCTCGTGATTACCGAAGCTCTTGCCGTGTGCCGACGTGCCTTGGTGCGTGGAGAGAAACGGGAGGTGCGAGAAGTGCGTGAAGGAGAAAACGCGGGGGAACGAGAAGTGGAAGGAAAGCATCCACAAGGAAGCCGACGACGGAACCACGGTCACCGAAATGACGTTCGCTCATCGCGTCGGCGTTCGAAGCATACACCGGCACCGTGGCCCGCGCGGCGGCCGGTCTGATTCCGCTTATTCCCCGGAACGGACGGCGGCGGAACGGGCCGCAGTGATGAACTCTTCAATCAGAACGGGGTCCTTGACGCCCCGGCTCGCCTCCACACCACTGGAGACGTCCACGCCCCAGCAGCCGGTGGCCCGCACCGCCGCGCGCACATTGCCGGGGGTCAGGCCGCCCGCCAGCAGCCAGGAGCCCTCGGGCGCGACGAACGCCTCGTCCCCCCAGTCCCACGGCCGGCCCGCCCCCGGGGCCGGGGCGTCCAGCAGCAGGTGGTCCTCCCCCAGCTCACCGCAGCGCAGCGCGGCGCCCCGGAAGGACGTGGCCCGGATCAGCGTCCAGCCCTCGGGCCGCAGCGCCTCGTAGTACTCCGGCCCCTCGTCGCCGTGCAGCTGTACGGAGCGCAGCCCCGCGGCACGGCTCAGCTCGCGCACCTCGGCCACGGACTGCCCGCGGAACACCCCGACCGTCAGCACGTTGCCGGGCACCCGCTCGGCCAGGCGCCGCGCCGTCGCCGCGTCGACCCGTCGGGGGCTCTCGGCGAAGACGAAACCGACCGCGTCGGCCCCCGCCACGACGGCGGTGTCGACGTCCCGCGCGGTGCTCAGCCCGCAGATCTTGATGAACAGCGACGATCCCACGCGCGGCGTTCCTCCCCCTGCGTCCTGCTACGTCCCTCGACGTCCTTCGGTCCCGAGAACGTACCTCATGCCTCACCCCCGGGTGAACAGGTTGCGCACCCGGCGCTGGGCGCGCCCGCCGCGGCCGTAGTCGTCGTCCGCGTCACCGTTCTCGTCGTCCGCCGGACCGCTCAGCACCGTCCAGCTCACGGCCGAGACCGCCGGCTCCAGTGACAGCCTGCTCACGGCCTCCTCCAGCATGCGCTCGTCCCGCCGCTCGGTGCTGAGCTCCGCCGAGACCGTCACCTTCCCCGGCGTCTCGGCATCCTTGCTGTGCACCGACCGCAACAGGAACCCGGGCCGCGCCACGGCCTGCACCACCAGGGTGCGCACATGGGCCTCCTCCGGCTCGGTGCACACCACCTCGAAGAGATAGTCGGTGACGACCTCCGCGCCGCCCCGGCTCCCCCGGTCCAACCCTCGCGCCAGCGGCCGCAACGCCGTATTGGCCGCGATCACCCCGGCCGTACCCAGCCCCGCCAGCACGTACAACCCCGTACCGGCCAGCGCACCGACGGCGGCCGAGCACCACAGCGTGGCCGCGGTGTTCAGCCCCCGCACGTTCAGCCCGTCGCGCATGATGACACCCGCACCGAGAAAACCGATGCCCGAGACGATCTGCGCCGCCACCCGCGAGCCGTCATAACCCGCACTGCTCGTCGCCGTCGAAAACCCGTACGTCGACAGCAGAACGAACAGGGCGGACCCGGCGGCCACCAGAGCATTGGTACGCAACCCCGCCATCCGCGCCCGCCACTGACGCTCCAGCCCGATACACGCACCGAAGCCCAGACCCGCGCCGATATTGGCCGCCATGTGCCACTCGTTGATCACCGCCATGGTCCGCTCTCCTCCTTCTTCGTCTCCTCGTCACGGCGGCACGACGAATTCAACGAAAACGGCAGCCGCACCGGACGGAACGACGGGCAGCAGAAAACGCCCGAAAGAACACCGAGGCAACAGAAAAACCCGCCAGGGGCTTTCAGGAAACAGGAAATCCCGCGCGCAATCCCGCGCGACTCAGTGGGCCGAACGGCTGATGCGAGGACTTCCCTCGGGACTGTGACTCCTCATCCCGACCACCTCCTCGCTCGCGGGGGCACCTTCGGCCACCCAGCATGCCACACGCGATCCGTGAGGTGCAGATGCTCTCCGGGAGCCGTGTTCGGCGACACAGCGGTCGCACGCGTAGACGTGGGCGGCGACTTGATCGCCGTACACGACATCCACGACGAGGGCCTCGCCGGGCGGCACCATCTCCTTGTGCCAGGCACACCACCGCATCACGGTGCCACCACCGCGGTGAGTACGGCGGCCGGGTCGCACAGCTCGCCCGGCCCCTCGGGCGGGGGCAGCAACCAGTAACTACCGGGCGGCGCATCCCGCTCCACGGCGGGCACCCCGAGGTAATCCCCCGGCCCGGCACAGGCGATCCGCCCATCACCCCGCGTGCGGGACGTACCGGGCGGCACGAGCACGTAGTACGACCACCCGTGCACCCCGACAATGACCCCACGCCCCACGCCGCACCGCCGGAACACCTCCCGCACGACACCGGGCTCCTCCCCACCGGCGGCCCGATGCACGAGCCCGGCCGGCAACCGCAACGCTTCGAGGTGCGCACCCATGCGCAGCATGGCGGGCTGACCGTGGGCCCAGTCCTCCCAGGCGTCACGGGGGTGCGTCGCGCGGGAGACGAGCCAGCGGGCGGCGGACGTTGCCCCTGCGGGCTGCAGGCAGTCCCCTGATGGGGGCAGGTTCTTCGACTTCTGTGCGTGTTCGCTGATCACAGGGGGATGATGCTGTTCCGCGACACCTGCCGACCAGGCCGACGAGCGGCCACTCACCGGCCATTCGACGGCCACACCTGCGGAGCGTTCCATGGGGCACCACACCACGCCGGACGGCGGAAACCACCTCTTACGAGCAGCGCGGCTCAAGCGCGGCTGGCGATCAGGGGAAGCCGCCGCGCGAGGAGTTACGGAAGCCGGCAGAGACGTACTCGGCGACGCGGGATTCGAGGTCTCCCCGAGGACATGGCGGCGCTGGGAGTCGGCCAAGCCCGGGTGGCCACGCGGTGATTACGCCACGGCGCTCCACGCCGCTTTCGGCGCATGGCCCGAGGACCTGGGCTTCGCGGCGCCCTCCGGCTGGGTCCGCGCAGAGCGCGGTGCGGAGTCGCCCCGACCGGACCGCCCCACCCTCGCCTCCGTGACGGCTGCCGCCCTCACCACCGGGCCCGTGGAACGACGTCATGTGGACCCCGCGCTGATCGGATACTTCCGCGACCAGCTGGAGGGCCACTACAAGGCCGACATGCTGCTCGGCCCGCACGATCTCATCGGCACGGTGTCGGCCCAGTACGAGCTGATCGACCGGCTGGTCAGGGCTGCGCGGGCAGAGACCCGACGCGAACTGCTCCGAGTCGGAGCCGCGTACGCCGCCCTGATCGGCTGGCTCTACCAGGACGCCGGCGATCTCGGCGCGGCGTCGTTCTGGCGAGGCATCACGCAAGAGCTCGCCATGCGGGTGCAGGACCCCGATCTGATCGGCTACTCGCTCGTCAACCTGGCCCACGTACGAACGGACCTGGGGGACGGCACCGGCGTGGTCGACCTGTGCGAGGCGGTGCTGACGGGCGGACGTGCGCTCTCCCCGAAGGTGCGGGTCATGGCGTTGCAGCAGCAGGCCCACGGGGCGAGCCTGAACGACGACCGCCGGTCCGTCGACACGTTCATCGACGAAGCGGAAGCACTCCTGGGGCGTGTCGACGACGAGGTGCCCTGGGGCAACGCCTGCCGACGAACCCCCTGCTACCTCGAAGTGCAGCGCGCGACGTGCTACGGACGCCTCGGGCTCGGCGCGGAAGCCGATGCGCTCTGGAACCACGTGCTGGCCGAGGTTCCGGCGACAGCCCGCCGCGACCGCGGCGTCTACCTGGCCCGCCAGGCAACCGCCGCGGCAATCGCCCGGGCCCCCGACCGTGCCGTGGACATCGCGCGGGACGCGGCGCGGATCGCCCGGGACACCGGCTCTGCACGGATGCGCCGGGAGCTCGGACTCCTGCGGCGGGCCATGCACCCGTGGCACGATGAGCCGGTCGGCGAGCAACTCGATGCGGTGCTCGCAGCAGCCGCGGGAAGGGGATGACGTGGGCCAGGCATCGGTGACCCCGATGACGGACGAGGAGATCTCCGAGCGACTCGGGTCGCTGCCGGGCTGGCAGCGCCAACAGGACCGGATCACCCGTGCATTCGGCATCCGTTACCACGGCGGGGTGGCACTGATCGTGCACGTCGCGGACATCGAACGCCTCATCGGCCACCATGCCGACATCGACCTGAGGTGGGACCACGTCCGCTTCTCGATCACCACGCACGACGCCGGTCACAAGCTCACCGAGGCCGACTTCGACCTCGCCGAGCGGATCGACGCCATTGCCGCGGCCCACGGCGCGGACCCTGCGCCGCAGGAGCCGGCATGGCCGAAGTGACCTACCAGCACACCGACGGCGCCCAGGCAATCGGGCAGCTCGATGCCTTCCTGCCCGCCTACGAAGAGGTGTACGTCGAGCCCCCGTATTGCGAAGGCCCGCGGGACGTCGCCGAGTTCCTCGAACGCTTCCGGCGCCAGGCCCGGCGGCCGGGCTTCCGCCTCGTACTCGCCCGGGCGGGTGAGGAGGTGGTCGGTTTCACGTTCGGGTACCGGCTGCCGGCCGACACCACCTGGTGGAACGGTCTGCTCGACCCGCTCCCGCAGGACTTCACCCGCGAAACGGGTGACCGCACCTTCGCCGTCATCGAGCTCGCCGTGCGCAAGCCGTGGCGCCGCCGGGGCATCGCAGCCGCGCTGCACGCGCATCTCATCGACGGCGCAGGCGTCGAACGGATCACCCTGACCATGCGACCGGAGCCCGAGGCGGCACCGGCGCAGTGCGCCTACCGGGCGTGGGGGTACGTGAAGGTGGGACGGTCCCAGCCGTGGGACGAGGCCCCGGTGTACGACGCGATGGTGCTCCGGCTCACCTGAGGTGCGGGGCGGGGGCTGCGCCCTTGAGGCCCATCCGCTGCGCGGCTGGAAGGGCGAGCCCCGCACGGGAGCGGTGCCCGGCACCGGGGGCGGGTGACGGAGCGTGCGCTGCGCCGCTGCGCGGCTTGGGGGGCGGAGGGCCGGGCTGCGCCCTGGGGGCCCACCCGCTGCGCGGCTGGAAGGGGGAGCCCCACACGGTGCTGGATCCCCGAGCCGTTTGTCTGGCGGAGTTGGCCCGCCGCTGCGCGGCTTGAGGGGACAGCCCGCACTGACAGCGTTGCCCCTCACCGCAAGGAGACCCAACGCGAGGGTTCCGCTGCCAGGACGGCACCCGAGCCGAGGTCGGGCCTCCTGACAGCGCAGCGAAGCGGAGCGGCCCGGCCACGGCGAAGGGAAACGCTGCCACCCCGCAGCAGCACTCCCGCAGCCGCGCAGCGGCGGACCCCACTCTCCCAGCCAAACGATTCTGCGCACCCCACTTCTGCCGGGCTCGCCCTTCCAGCCGCGCAGCGGGTGGGCTCCAAGGGCGCAGCCCGCCCCTCCGCCCCCCAAGCAAGCGAAGCGGCGCAGCGCACGCTGCCGCCCCAGCGCAGCGAAGCGGAGCAACCCACCCACCGCGAAGGGAAACGCTGCCACCCCGCAGCAGCACTCCCGCAGCCGCGCAGCGGCGGGACCCACTCTGCCAGGCAAACGATTCTGCGCACCCCACCTGTGCGGGGCTCGCCCTTCCAGCCGCGCAGCGGGTGGGCCCCCAGGGCGCAGCCCGCCCCCTCCGCCCCCCAAGCAAGCGAAGCGGCGCAGCGCACACTCCACCACCCCGCGCAGCGAAGCGGAGCGGGGCGCAGCCCCGTCATCCCCCGCGCCTCGCCGTCCCCGTCCGTACCGCTCCCGCGCTTGCCGTCACCACCAGGGCGATTGCCGCGCACTGCACCGCCGACAGTGCCTGGTCCAGGACCAGGAAGCCGGCCAGGGCCGCCACCGCCGGGGCGAGGCTCATCAGGATCGCGAAGGTCGGTGCGGGCAGGCGGCGTAGGGCCAGGAGTTCCAGGGCGTACGGGACGCCCGAGGACAGGACGGCCACCGCCAGGCCCAGCCCCAGCACGCGCGGCTGCAGCAGCGTCGTGCCCGCCGCGGCGGCGCCCAGCGGCAGGCTCACCAGCGCAGCGACCGCCATCGCCAGGGCCAGTCCGTCCAGGCGGGGGAAGCGGGCTCCTGCTCGCGCGTTGAAGACGATGTACGCCGCCCACAGGGCGCCCGCGCCGAGGGCGAACGCGGCGCCTGCCGGGTCGGTGCGGTCGAGGCCGTCGCGGCCGAGGAGGAAGACGCCGGCGAGGGCGAGTGCGGCCCACAGCAGGCCGGCCGCGCGGCGGGCGGTGGCCACCGAGAGGGTCAGGGGGCCGAGGACCTCCAGCGTGACCGCCGGTCCCAGTGGTATGCGGTCGATCGCCTGGTAGAAGAGGATGTTCATGCCGCCGAGCGCCAGCCCGAAGGCGCCGACGACGGCCCAGTCGCCGCGGCTGTGGCCCCGTAGCCGGGGCCGGCACACGGCCAGCAGCAGGGCCGCCGCGAGGCTCACCCGCAGCGCGACCACGCCGAGGGCGCCGGCGCGCGGGAAGAGGAGGGCGGCCGCGGCGGAGCCGAACTGCACCGAGAGCGTGCCGGCCAGCACCAGGGCGATGCCGCCGAGGCTGCCGGGGCCGGGGGTGGTCGTCGTACGGATGCGGACGGGGGTTGCCCCGGCCGCCGCCCGGGACCTCAATTGCGTCATGGTGTCCACGCTACGAAGCGGACCGCTCCGCCGTGAAATGCCGGTTCACCGGCGCTTATGCTTGACAGGCATGAGCATGGAGCTGCGCCATCTACGGGCCTTTCTCGCCATTGCCGACGAGGGCACGATCACGCGTGCCGCCGCCCGGCTGCACACCGGCCAGCCCGCCCTGTCCCGTACGCTGCGCCAGCTGGAGGATCATCTCGGCGTGCGTCTGATCGACCGTTCCACGCATCACCTGGAGCTGACGGCCGCGGGCCGGGCGTTCCGGGAGAAGGCGGCCACGGCGCTGGCGGCGGTCGATGCGGCTCTCGACCCGCGCGCGCTGCCGGTACTGCCGTTGCGCCTGGGGCACCCGTGGGCCGCGTTCGGGGAGCACACGGTTCCGCTCCTGCGCCGCTGGGACGTGGAGCACCCGGACGTACCACTGCTGCTGCGCCGGATCGACGACCGGACGGCCGGGCTCACCCGGGGCGCGGTGGACGTCGCGCTGCTGCGCGGCGAGGTGACGGCGCCGGGGCTGGTGACGGAATTGCTGCTGGAGGAGGAGCGGGTGGCCGTGGTGCCCGCGGGCAGCGAGCCGGCCGGCCGCGAGACCCTCACGCTGGCGGATCTCGCCGCCTGGCCGATCGCGCTGAACACGGTGGCGGGCACCACCACGCTGGACCTGTGGCCGGCCGGGGCGCGTCCCACGCGCACGATCGAGGTCGCCAATACGGACGAGTGGCTGACGGCCATCGCCGCGGGCCGGGCGGTCGGCATCTCGACGGCGGCGACGCCCCGCCTGCACGACCACCCGACGATCGCCTACCGCCCGCTGGTGGACGCCCCCGCGGTGCCGCTGTTCCTGGCCTGGCGCGCCGGCGTCCCGGCCCACCCGGCGATCCCGGCGCTCGTCCGGTTGGTCCGCGAGATGGTGGCGGAACGTCCTTGAGGCGTGCGTGCTCAGGTGGTGCGGATGTACTGGATGCCCTGACCGAGGTCGGCGTTGTCGGACAGAGCCGTCAGGTGAAGGGGCGTCTGGGAGGAGGTCAGGCCGGCGGGGACGAGGCACAGCGGGTCGTTGTAGCCGATGACGACGCTCCGGTCGGTGCGGTTCTTGACGGAGCGGGCGGTCATCAGGCGTTCGGGGGCGTCCGCGGACGGCTTGACGATGCGGGTGCATTCGGCGAGTGCGGACTTGTAGACGGTCTTCTGTCCGTGGAAGCCGGGTTCGGACCAGAAGCAGATGTTGCCGGCCGTGCAGTCGTCGTGGGCGACGGCCTGCCCCCTGTCGTGCTGCCCCCTGTCGTGGGCGACTGCCGGGGCGGCGAGTGCGAGGGCACCTGCCGCCGCGAGGGCGAGGCCGAGGGCGGACGCGGCGATGCGCTGCAGCATGACTGACTCCCTGGAGTGGGTCGGGGCAGGCCCCGGCTGTCTCATTCGTGCGATTAACCGATGAGACCGGTGCCGGTTGCGCTCGCTGCTGAAGATCCCGTCCTGCGGGCGACGGGCCGCACCTCGTTGACACCGTCACCCGGACGCCCCGTCCCCTCCGGCGCCCTGGGTGGGACTTCAGCCGTCCAGGGGGTTCGTCGTGGCGCGGTCGGTGATGCCCGCGGCGATCGCCGATGCCGCCGCGCTGCCCGGTTTGCGGGTGGCCTGGTCCTTGAAGCAGGTGATGAATTCGTCCGGGAGCCCCAGGCGCGGGTAGCGCTCCAGGACGTCGGTGCGCAGGCTCGCGGGGAGGGCGTCGGCGCCGCGGCCCGAGATGTCGAGGGAGGTGGCGTACTCCAGCAGGTGGCCCTCGGGGTCGTCGGCGCGGTCGACGCGGTTCCACATGTGCCGGACGATGACGTCGGAGACGCGCCGGCGCCGGTCCGCGGGCCAGCCGGCGGCGGCCGCGAAGACCCATGCCACGTGGCCGCCGGCCTCCTCGAAGGGCACGGTGTGGCTGTCGAACTCCGGCACCAGGCCGAGGTCGTGGAGGAGGGCGGCGACGTACAGCAGCTCCGCGTCGAAGGCGATGTCGTGGGCGGTGGCGTGGGCCGCGCCCCACAGGTAGGAGCGGATCGAGTGGTTCAGGAGGGCGGGCGAGCAGTACGCGCTCGCCACCTCCAGGGCCGCCGCCGAGGCCCCGGTATCGGGCAGGACAAGATCGTCGGGTCTCATGACACGATTGTCGCCCACCGGCCACGGCCCTGGAGGGGGGGGGCATCACGGTGACAGTGACGTACGAACGGCACGAGGGCCCGGAGGCGGCGCGGCTGCTGGGCGCCTTCCTGTCCGCCTACGAAGAGGTCTACGCCGAACCGCCGTACTGCGAAGGCCCGCAGGACGCCGCAGAGTTCGTCGGGCGCTTCCGGCAGCACGCGCAGCGTCCCGGTTTCCGGCTGGTGCTGGCGCGGGAGGGGGCGGGGGCCGGGGCGGAGGTCGTGGGGTTCGCGTTCGGCTTCCCGTTGCCGGCGGATGCGACGTGGTGGGGGCTGATGCTGGAGCCGTTGCCGCCGGAGTTCACCCGGGAGACGGGGACGCGGACGTTCGCCGTCGTCCAGCTCGCCGTGCGCGGGCCGTGGCGCCGGCGCGGCACGGCGGCCGCGCTGCACGCGGCGCTCCTGGACGGGGCCGGCGTCGAGCGCGCCGCCCTCCACGCGTACCCGGCGGCGGGCCCGGCCCAGGCCGCGTACCGCGGGTGGGGCTACGTCGACGTGGGCCGGTGCCGGTTCGCGGACGGCGGGGAGGAGTTCGACGCCCTGGTCCTCACGCTGCCCCGACGCTCAGGTGCGTGAAGCCGGTGCTGTGCCGGATGCCGCCGGCCAGGGCGCAGTCGGTGGGCAGGCCGTCGGGAAGCGTCTGAATGGTCTTCTGCGCGGTGGAGCCCTTGCCGCGGCCGGCGACCACGACGCCGTGGAGAGTGGCGCGGTTGACGCCCAGCAGGCGGGTGGAGGTGCCGTTCTTGTACTCGATGACCGACTTCGTGCCGTCGCTGTACCGCACGGTCTCCCGTGACTGGTTGGAGGCGAACAGCAGGCACGTGCCCGGCGTGGTGCCCTCGGTGTGGTACGGGGCCGTGGCCTTCCAGCCGGAGTCGTCCGAGCAGTGGTAGAGCCCGTCCACCGACACCGTGGTGGGCTCCGACGACAGGCCCAGGCCGCCGTAGGTGATGTTCTCCTGGCCGGTGCACTCGAAGGACGACGACCCGTGGGCGTGCGCGGCCGGCGCCCCGAGGGCGGTCGCGGCAACCATCGCGAAGGAGCCCAGAACCGTTCCGACACCACGCCTGCTGACCGGCATCGCTTCCCCCATGTCCGTCGTCCCTTGGGCCTTCTGGCTACCCATCGCGCGGCGCATTGCACCGGCTCCCCGGGAGCACTGCCGGGCCACAGCGCCGGATCCCGTACCTCGCGCCCTGTCCGTACGCCCCGGCGCCCCCGCACCGTGAGGCGACGTGAGCCGCGCACGAACACAGGGGGATCCATGGCCATCGATGCGCACGTCCCCGGTCCGCGCGTGGCCGCCGTCGCGGTCGCCGTACCGCCCCACCGGTACCGGCAGCGGGACATCGCGGCGGTGTTCGGGGAGGCGTTCCTGTCCGACGACGACGCCGTGCGGCGCCGGTTCACCGCGATCGCCGCGCGCTGCGGCATCGCGTACCGCAACTTGTCGCTGCCGCTGGACGCCTACCGCCGGCCGCGCACGTTCACGGAGTACAACGAGGTCTGGACCGGCACCGCGGCCCGGGTCGGCCACGAGGCCGTGACCCGCGCCCTGGCGGCGGCCGGTGTGCGGCCGGACGAGGTCGGGGTGCTGGTGAGCACGACCACCACGGGCGTGTCCGTGCCCTCCTACGACGCCGGGCTCGTCCGCGACGCCGGGCTTGCGCCGGACGTCGTGCGCGTGCCCCTGCTGGGGCTGGGCTGCGCGGGCGGGGCGGCCGGCCTGGCCCGGGTGCACGACCACCTGAGCGCCCACCCGGAGCGGGTGGCCGTGCTGGTGTCGGTCGAGCTGTGCTCGCTGAACTTCCAGTCCGCGGACACCTCACCGCCCAACCTCGTGGCCACCGCCCTCTTCGGCGACGCCGCGGCGGCCGTCGTCGTCCTCGGCGCCCGTCATCCGCGCGCGGCGGCGCACGGCCCGGCGCTGCTGGCCGGGCGCAGCCGCCTGCACCCCGGTACCGGGCACCTGATGGGGATGCGCGCGGGGACGCACGGTCTCGCCGTCTTCCTCTCCCCCGAGGTGCCCGAGGTCGCGGAGAAGCACCTGCCCGACGAAATCCACCGCTTCCTCGCCGACCACGGCCTGACCGTGGAGGACGTCGCCGCGTGGGTCGTCCACCCGGGCGGTCCCAAGGTCGTCGACGCCGTGGCCCGCCCCCTGGGCCTGCCGCCCGCCGCGCTCGCCCACACCCGCGCCTGCCTGGCCGAGCACGGCAACGTCTCCTCCGCCTCCGTACTGGACGTCCTGCGCCGTCACACGGCCGCCCCGCCCGCCCCGGGGTCGGCGGGCCTGCTGGTGGCCATGGGCCCGGGCTTCACCACCGAACTGGTGCTGCTGCGCTGGTAGCCGGGTTCCCGGTTCAGGAGCGGCCGAAGCGCCTGACGTATCGCCGCTGCCAGGGCGTCTCGACGGCGTGACGGTCGTAGTGGGCGCGCACGTACGCCACCGCCTCCGCGGCGGGCACGCCGTCCAGGACGGCGATGCAGGCCAGGGCGGTGCCCGTGCGGCCGCGGCCGCCGCCGCAGGCGACCTCCACGCGTTCGGTGGCGGCACGGGACCAGGCGTCGTGGAGGACGGAGCGGGCCCGGCCGGGATCGCTCGGCAGGCGGAAGTCCGGCCAGCGCAGCCAGCAGGACTCCCAGGCGGTCGCGGGTGGTTGCCTGCCGAGCAGGTACACGCCGTAGTGGGGGTGCGGGCCCGGGGGCAGGGGCTGGCGCAGGCCGCGGCCGCGGATCAGGCGGCCGGAGGGCAGGCGCAGCACGCCGGGGCCGGTGGGGTGCCAGGTGCCGGTCGTCACCCGGCGATCCTAGAAGCGGCGGTCCCCCGCGCGGGCCTTGGCGGCCCGGGGCCCCAGGACGCCCACCAGCACGGCCGGTACGGCCAGGAGGGCGCCGAAGACCACGTCCCCCACGCCGAAGGTGCCGAGCAGGACGGAGTCCGCGAGGATGACGGCGGAGGGAGTCAGCAGCAGCCAGCCGGTGGCGAGGGAGCCCACGGGTGGCCGGTACGGCACCACCGCGGCGAAGGCGGCGGCCCCGAGCAGGAGCCAGTAGACGGCGAGCCGCCACAGCAGCGAGCTGCCGGAGTCGGGCAGCAGGCGGGTGGTGCGGCCGCCGACCGCGACGCTGGTCACGGTGCCCTGCCACATGCGCAGGTCGGCGGGGGCGTGGACGTATGCCGCCTCGAAGGTCTCCTGGTCGACGCTCAGCCACGTGGTGTCCTGGCCGTGGCGGATGCGGAGGCGGTGGTCCTTGTGGCACTCCTCGCCGGGGCATCCTCTGATGCCCTTGTCCACGACTTCGCCCCTCACGTGTGCGACACAGTCGCCGCCGGTGTGCGCGCCGGAACACGCGGGCGCCGCGCGGTACGCGACGCGGTCGCGGTACGCCTCCTCCACCCACGAGGTGGCCTGCACGAGGCCGAGGACCGCGGCCGCCAGGACCACCACACGTATGCACACGTTGAGCCACCGGCTCATTCCGGGCCCCTCCCCCTGTACGACGGCCTCAGCCTAGGGTGTTGCAGCGCCCCGTCGACGGCCCGTCCGGGCGGAGCACGGCACTCCGGCTGCGGACACGTCGTGGCTTGTCGCGCAGTTCCCCGCGCCCCTGCGGGGCGCTACCGACGCGCCAAGCTGCGCGCATCGCGGTGGATCGGCATCGTCCCGGTCGTCAAAGGGGCGCCGGAGGCGCCGTGGCGTACGGCGACGATCTCGGCGGCGATGGACAGGGCCGTCTCCTCGGCGGTGCGGGCGCCCAGGTCGAGGCCGATCGGGGAGTGCAGGCGGGCCAGTTCGGCGTCGGTCAGGCCCGCCTCGCGCAGCCGGGCCAGGCGGGCGGCGTGCGTGCGGCGCGAGCCCATTGCGCCGACGTAGGCGATCGGCAGCCGCAGGGCGCGCTCCAGCAGGGGGATGTCGAACTTGGCGTCGTGGGTCAGAACGCACACCACCGTGCGCGCGTCCAGCTCCTGGCGCTCGAGGTAGCGGTGGGGCCAGTCGGCGACCACCTCGTCGGCCTCGGGGAAGCGTGCGCGGGTGGCGAAGACGGGCCGCGCGTCGCACACGGTGACGTGGTGGCCGAGGAACTTGCCGGCGCGCACCAGCGCCGCCGCGAAGTCGATCGCGCCGAAGACGAGCATCCGCGGCGGCGGGACGCGGCATTCCACCAGCAGCCGGACCGTCTCCCCGCAGCGGGCGCCGTCGGCGCCGACCTCGACGAGGCCGTTGCGGCCGGCGTGCAGCAGGGCGCGGGCCTCGCGGGCGGCCGTGGCGTCCAGGGCCGCCCCGCCGCCCAGGCCGCCCTCGTACGTGCCGTCCTGCGTCACGAGCAGGGCCCGGCCGAGCAGGCCGGGCGGGCCGGTCAGGGCGCGGACCAGCGCCACGCTCGCGCCGTCCGCCGCCGCGCGGACGGCCACCGTGGTCACCGGGTCCGCGGGCGCGACGAGCACGTCGAGCTCGCCGCCGCAGGTCAGGCCGACGGCGAAGGCGTCCTCGGCGGAGTAGCCGAATCGTTCCAGCACCGGCCGGCCGCTCGTCAGGGCCTCGCGGCACAGCTCGTACACGGCGCCCTCGACGCAGCCGCCCGAGACCGATCCGGCGGCCGTGCCGTCCGCGGCGACGGCCAGGGCCGCCCCCAGCGGGCGGGGGGCGCTGCCGCGCACGCCCGCGACCGTGGCGACGGCGAAGTCGCGGCCCTGTGCGCTCCAGCGGGCGAGTTCCTCGGCCAGTTCCAGCACGGTGGTCGCACGCTCCTCACTTGACGCCGAGCCACTGCTCGATGGGGTGCAGGGCGAAGTAGCCGGCGAAGACGGCGGTGAGCACCCACATGAAGGCGCCCGGCTCGCGCCACTTGCCCTGCGCGGCCTTGATGACGGTGTACGCGATGACGCCGCCGCCCACGCCCACGGTGATGGAGTAGGTAAACGGCATGAGGACGACGGTGAGGAAGACCGGGACGGCGACGGCTCTGTCGGCCCAGTCGATGTGCCGGGCGTGGGTCGTCATCATGGCGCCGATGACGACGAGGGCCGCGGCGGCGATCTCGCCCGGCACGATGCGGGTGAGCGGGGTGAGGAACAGGCAGGCCGCGAACAGCAGGCCCGTCACGACCGAGGACAGGCCGGTGCGCGCGCCCTCGCCCACGCCGGTGGCGGACTCGACGAAGACGGTCTGCCCGGAGGCACCCGCCACGCCCCCGAGGGCCCCGCCGGCGCCGTCGACCAGCAGGGCCCGGCTCAGTCCGGGCATCCGGCCGCGCTCGTCGGCGAGCCCGGCCTCCGTACCGACGCCGATGATGGTGGCCATCGCGTCGAAGAAGCCGGCCAGGACGAGCGTGAAGACGGTCATGGCGACGGTGACGCCCCCCACGTCGGCCCAGCCGCCGAACTCGACGCGGCCGAGGAGGGAGAAGTCGGGCAGCGAGACGGCGCCGCCGTCGAGCGTGGGGGCGCCGTTCTGCCAGGCGCGCGGGCCGGGGTGGAAGACGGCGTCGACGACGACGGCGAGGACGGTGCCGGCGAGGATGCCGATGAGGATGGCGCCGGGCACCTCGCGTGCCTGCAGCACGAAGATCAGCAGCAGGGTGACGCAGAACAGCAGGACGGGCCAGCCGGCGAGTTCGCCAGCCGGCCCGAGGGTGACCGGGCCGCCGGCCTTGGCGGCGTGCACGAAGCCGGCCTTCACCAGGCCGACGAGGGCGATGAACATGCCGATGCCGATGGTGATCGCGTGCTTGAGTGCGAGCGGGATGGCGTTCATGACCCGCTCGCGCAGCCCGGTGAGGACCAGCAGCATGATCACCACGCCGTAGACCACGCACAGGCCCATGGCCTGCGGCCAGGTCATGTGGGGGGCGACCTGGGTGGAGACGACGCCGGAGACGCCCAGGCCCGCGGCCAGGGCGAGCGGTACCCGGCCGACGAGGCCCATGAGCAGGGTGGACACCGCGGCGGCGAGGGCGGTGGCGGTGATCAGGGCGGTGCGGGCCAGGGTGTGCTGCTCGGCGTCGGGGCCGGAGAGGATCAGGGGGTTGAGCAGCAGGATGTAGCTCATGGCCATGAAGGTCGTCACGCCGCCGCGCACTTCGCGCGCGGGCGTCGATCCCCGTTCGCCGATGCGGAAGTACGTGTCGAGCCGGGACCGTCCGGCGGGCGGGCGCGGGCGGGGGCCCGCCGCTGCGGCCAGGCCGTCCGGTTGCGCGGGTGCATGGGTCATGGTGCCTGCTCCAGGGATGTCCGGGTGGGGGCTGCACGACCCGGCCCGGGGGACGGCCCGAGACGGTGGATGCGGGGGGTGTGCGTTCAGAGGGACGAAGGGGGGTTCAGGTGCCGGTGAGGTGCTCCGGTCGCAGGGGTACGCGGGTCAGGGCCAGGCCCGTGGCCTGCCGGACGGCCGCCACGACGGCGGGCGTGGAGGAGAGCGTGGGGGCCTCCCCCACCCCGCGCAGCCCGTACGGGGCGTGGGCGTCGGCCAGTTCGAGGACGTCGAGGGGGATGGCCGGGGTGTCGAGAATGGTGGGGATGAGGTAGTCGGTGAAGGAGGGGTTGCGGACCTTGGCGGTCACCGGGTCGACGACGATCTCCTCCATGAGGGCCAGGCCCAGGCCCTGGGTGGTGCCGCCCTGGATCTGGCCGGCGACGGACAGCGGGTTCAGGGCCTTGCCGACGTCCTGGGAGCAGGCCAGCTCCACGACCTTGACCAGGCCGAGTTCGGTGTCGACCTCGACGACGGCGCGGTGGGCGGCGAAGGAGTACTGCACGTGCCCGCGACCCTGGCCGGTGCGCAGGTCGAAGGGCTCGGTGGGGCGATGGCGCCACTCGACCTCGGCGTCGACGCCCTCCTCGCCCAGGACGTCGGCCAGGGAGGCGAGGACCTCGCCGGCGTCGGTGACGACCTTGCCGTCCTCCAGCAGCAGTTCGGCGGTGTCCCAGGCCGGGTGGTAGGTGCCCAGCCGGGCCCGGCCGAGGGCGAGGACCTTCGCGCGGACCTCCTCGCAGGCGCGCTTGACGGCGCCGCCGGTCACGTACGTCTGCCGCGAGGCCGAGGTGGAGCCGGCCGAGCCGATGCGGGTGTCGGCGGGGCGCAGGGTGACGCGGGCGACGCCGAGTTCGGTGCGCACGATCTGCGCGTGGACGGTCACCCCGCCCTGGCCGACCTCGGCCATGGCGGTGTGCACGGTGGCCACCGCCTCCCCGCCGGCGATCTCCAGGTGCACGCGGGCGGTGGAGTAGTCGTCGAATCCCTCGGAGAAGCCGACGTTCTTGATGCCGACGGCGTAGCCGACGCCGCGGACGACGCCCTCGCCGTGGGTGGTGTTGGACAGCCCGCCGGGCAGGGCCCGGATGTCGGCGGCGCCGCCGGCGCTCTCCCACTGCCGCTCGGGCGGCAGGGGCATCGCCTTGACGCGGCGCAGGAGTTCGGCGACGGGGGCGGGCGCGTCGACGACCTGGCCGGTGGGCATGACCGAGCCCTGGGACATGGCGTTGCGGCGGCGGAACTCGACCGGGTCCATGCCGAGTTCGGCCGCGAGCCGGTCCATCTGCGCCTCGTAGGCGAAGCACGCCTGGACGGCACCGAAGCCGCGCATGGCGCCGCAGGGCGGGTTGTTGGTGTAGAGGGCGAGGGCCTCGACGTCGACGTGGCCGACCTCGTACGGGCCGACGGCCAGGGAGGCGGCGTTGCCGACGACGGCCGGGGAGGAGGAGGCGTAGGCGCCGCCGTCGAGGACGATGCGGGCGCGGACGAAAAGCAGCCTGCCGTCGCGGGTGGCGCCGTGCTCGTAGTGCAGGCGGGCGGGGTGGCGGTGGACGTGGCCGAAGAAGGACTCGAAGCGGTTGTAGACCATCTTCACGGGCCGGCCGGTGCGCAGGGCGAGCAGGCAGGCGTGGGCCTGCATGGACAGGTCCTCGCGGCCGCCGAAGGCGCCGCCGACGCCGGAGAGGTTCATGCGGACCTTCTCCTCGGGCAGGCCGAGGACGGGCGCGATCTGGCGCAGGTCGGCGTGCAGCCACTGGGTGGCGATGTACAGGTCGACGCCGCCGTCCTCGGCGGGGACGGCCAGGCCCGACTCGGGGCCGAGGAACGCCTGGTCCTGCATGCCGACCTCGTAGTCGCCGGTGACGACGGCGTCCGCGAGCGCCTCGACGGCCGCGACGTCGCCGCGCACGACCGGCTGGCGGTGGACGACGTTGGGGTGCGGCACGTGGCGGGCGTGGGCGTCGGTGCGGCCGGGGTGCAGGACGGGGGCGCCGGGGGCGGTGGCGCTGCGCTCGTCGGTGACGACGGGCAGGGGCTCGTAGTCGACGACGATCTTCGCGGCGGCGCGCCGGGCCGTCTCGGGGTGGTCGGCGGCGACCAGGGCGACGGGCTCGCCGTGGTGGCGCACGACGCCGTCGGCGAGGACGGGGGTGTCCTGGATCTCCAGCCCGTAGCGGGTGGCGGCGGGCAGGTCGGCGTACGTCAGGACGGCGTGGACGCCCGGCGTGGCGAGGGCGGCGGAGACGTCCAGGGAGCGGATGCGGGCGTGGGCGTGGGGGCTGCGCAGGGTCTGGCCCCAGAGCATGTCCTCGTGCCACAGGTCGGAGGCGTAGGCGAACTCGCCGGTGACCTTGAGCGTGCCGTCCGGGCGCAGGGTGGACTCGCCGATGCCGCCCCTGGTGCGGCTGTTCTGGGTGAGGCCGGCGGGGGTGATGTCGCGCATGCTCACGGGGCCTTTCCGGTGCGGGCGGCGGCCAGGCGCACGGCGTCGAGGATCTTCTCGTAGCCGGTGCAGCGGCAGAGGTTGCCGGAGAGGGCCTCGCGGATGTCGGCGTCGGAGGGGTCGGGGTTGCGGGTCAGCAGGTCGTCGGCGGCGACGAGCAGACCGGGGGTGCAGAAGCCGCACTGGACGGCGCCGGCGTCGACGAACGCCTGCTGCACGGGGCCGAGTTCGCCCTCGGCCGCGGCGAGGCCCTCGACGGTGACGACGTCGCGGCCCTCGGCCTGGCCGGCCGCCACCAGGCAGGCGCACACGGGCACGCCGTCCAGGCGGACGGTGCACGAGCCGCACTCGCCCTGTTCGCAGGCGTTCTTCGAGCCGGGCAGGCCGAGCCGTTCGCGCAGCACGTACAGCAGGCTCTCGCCCTCCCAGACGTCGTCGGCCTGCCGCTCGCGGCCGTTGACGGTGAACGTCACGCGCACGGTGCCGCCCTCCCTTCGCCCCGCCGGTAGGCCTCCCAGGCCCAGCCGAGCGTGCGGCGGGCCATGACGGCGACGGCGTGCCGGCGGTACGCGGCGCTGCCGCGCACGTCGTCGATCGGGTTGCAGGCGCCGGCGGCGAGGCCGGCGAACTCGCGCGCCACCGCCTCCGGCACGGCCGCGCCCGACTCCCACAGGCCCTCCTCGGCCAGGGCCGCGGCGAGGAACTCCTCGGCGGCCCGGGCCCGTACGGGCGTGGGCGCCGCGGATCCGATGCCGGTGCGCACCGTGCGGCGGTCCGGGTGCAGGGCGAGGGCGAACGCGCAGACGGCGATGACCATCGCGTTGCGGGTGCCGACCTTGGAGAACTGCTGGGGGCCGGTGGCCCTGCGCACGCGCACGGCCCGCACGAGCTCGTCCGGGGCGAGGGCGTTGCGCTTGACGCCGGTGTAGAACTCCTCGACGGGGATCAGCCGCACCCCCCGCACGGACGCGGCCTCCACCTCGGCGCCCGCGGCGAGCAGCGGCGGGTGGCTGTCGCCGGCCGGGGAGGCGGCGCCGAGGTTGCCGCCGACGCTGCCGCGGTTGCGGATCTGCGGGGAGCCGACGGTGCGGGCGGCCAGGGCGAGGCCGGGCAGCGGGGCGGCGAGCTCGTCGATGATCCGCGTGTAGGGGACGGCGGCGCCCAGGCGTACATACGTCCCCTCGTCCTGCCAGTCGTGGAGGTCGCCGATGCGGCCGAGGTCGAGCAGGTGTGCCGGCCGGCGGTGGTCGAAGTTGATCTCGACCATCACGTCCGTGCCGCCCGCCACCGGCACGGCCGAGGGGTGGGCGGCCTTCGCGGCCAGCGCCTCCTCCCAGCTCGCGGGGCGCAGGAAGTCCATGGGCGGTCTCTTCTCGTGGAGCCGAATGGAGCCGGATGGAGCGGGATGGAAGCCAGGTGCAGCCAGTACAGCGAGGGCCGGGCGGGCCGGTGCAGTCACCGAAACCATGAAGCGGTTGGCTGGTCGGGCGCAGTGTCTTGTAGATTCGAACGAAAGACGGGGTTCGGAAACCTCACTGCATTCCACTGGCAACAAGAAGACAGATCGGCGGCGACGACGATGCGGCTGCGCGCACTCCTGGAGACCGAGGCGCTGGGCCTGCGACTGCTGGGCGGCGAGGAGGAGCTCGACCGTACGGTGCGCGGCGTGATGACCACCGACCTGCGCGACCCCAGCCGGTACCTCTCCGGCGGGGAACTGGTCCTCACGGGCCTGGCCTGGCGGCGCGAGCCCGCGGACTCGGAGCGCTTCGTGCGCATCCTGACCGCCGCCGGGGTGGCCGGGCTCGCCGCGGGCGAGGCGGAGATCGCCTCCACCCCCGACGACCTGATCGAGGCCTGCGGCCGCCACCGGCTGCCGCTGTTCTCCGTCGACGAGACCGTGTCCTTCGCCTCCATCACCGAGCACGTCGTGCGGCAGGTCTCCAGCGAGCGGGCCGGGGACCTCGCCGCCGTCGTCGACCGGCACCGCCGGCTGATGACCGGCGGCCCCGCGGGCGGCGGGCCCGAGGTCGTCCTGGACCTGCTCGGCTCCGACCTGGACCTGCGCGCCTGGGTGCTCTCCCCCACCGGGCGCCGCATCGCCGGCTCCTCCCTCGCCGACGCCGGCCCCGGCCTGCCGGCGACCGCCGGGGCCGCCCTGGCGGGCGAGCACCTGGCCGCCGCGCGCGGCGGCCGGCCCGGCCCGCACCGGGTGACGGTGGGCGGCACCACCTACTCCCTCTTCCCCATCGCCGGCGACACCCGCCCCGCACCCGCCGACACCCGCGAGACCCTGCTGTCCGACTGGCTGCTGGCCGTCGAGGCCGACGCCGGCGACTGGCCCGAGGAGCGCCTCGACCTGCTGCAGGGCGTCACCCAGCTCATCGCCGTCGAGCGCGAGCGGCGCGACGCCGCCCGCACCGTGCGCCGCCGCCTGGCCCAGGAGGTCCTGGAGCTCGTCCAGGCCGGCGCCGCGCCCGCCGAGATCGCCGCCCGCCTGCGGGTGGCGGCACCCGTGCTGCTGCCGGGCCTGGGCACGGCCCCGCACTGGCAGGTCGTCGTCGCCCGCGTGGAGTGGGAGGGCGCGGACATCCCCGGCGGCCCGGTGGCCCAGGCCCTGCTGGAGGAGGTCCTGGTCGACCCCGGCGCCACCGGGCCCGAGCCGTCCGACCGCATCGCCGTCGCCCACACGGGTGATGAGGCGGTGGCCCTGGTCCCGCTGCCCGCCGTCACCCCCGCGGCGGCCGACGGCACCCCCGCCACCGGCCTCGACGCCTCCGCCGGCCTGCACGCCGACGCGCTGCTCGCCGCCGTGCGCGACCCGCTCGCCCGCGGCCTGGACGGCGACGGCCGCCTGACCTTCGGCGTCAGCGCCGCCGTGCACTCCGCCGAGGGCCTGCGCGGCGCCCTGGAGGAGGCCCGGCACGCCCGCCGCGTCGCCGCCGCCCGGCCCGGCCGGGTGTGCGCCGCCGGCCACCAGGAGCTGGCCTCCCACGTGCTGTTGCTGCCGTTCGTCCCCGACGACGTGCGCCGCGCCTTCACCGCCCGGCTGCTGGACCCGCTGCGCGACTACGACCGGCGCCACCGGGCGGAGCTCATCCCCACGCTGGAGGCGTTCCTGGACTGCGACGGCTCCTGGACCCGCTGCGCGACCCGGCTGCACCTGCACGTCAACACGCTGCGGTACCGGGTGGGGCGCATCGAACAGCTGACGGGCCGCGACCTGTCCCGCCTGGAGGACAAGCTCGACTTCTTCCTCGCCCTGCGCATGAGCTGACCGCCCGCGCCGGTAGGGTGCGCGCTGAACGCCGGGCTTTGTGAATTCCTTCACACCGGACCCTTGGCCGCGCCCGGGTCCGCGTGCTGAGATCGGAGCAGGCTTCCGGCTCGACGGCGCGCTTTGGGGAGGGCACTGTGGCGGAAACCGCCATGCGGAACGCGGGGTTGTCGAAGCAACGAAGGCCATCGGGCAGGGCATCCGGGCCGGCACCCGGCCCCCGGGCGGACGAACCGCTCGACCGGGCCGTATGGCGGCTGCGCTCCCGCGCCTGCTGGCACGACGCCGCCGAACTCCTCGCCCCCGCCGCCACCACCGACCCGGCCGCCGCCCTGCACCGCACGGCCGTCCTCGTCGAACAGTGCCTCTACACCGCCGACGGCTGGGAACCCGCCGAGGACGCCCTGCGCGCCGCCGAGGCCCTCGCCGCCGGCGACGAGGAACGCGGCGCCGCCGCCTGCGAACGCGGCCACCTCGCCTATGCGGCGACCCTGCTCGGCGTGCGCGACCGGGCCGACGAGGCCCGCTCCGCCCTCGGCCGGGCCGCCGCCCTCCTGCCCCCGGGCTCGCCCACCCGGCCCCTGCTGGACTTCCGGCGCGGCCTGATCGCCCAGCACCTGTCCGACAACCCCTCCGACGCCACCGCCGCCTTCGAGCGCGCCCACGCGGGCGCCGCCGCCCACGGCCACCGGCTGCTGCTCTCCGCCACCTGGCGGCACCTGGCGGCCATGGCCGAGCACGACGGACGCCAGGAACAGGCCCGGCACGGGTTCGCGGAGTCGCTGCGGATCAGGGAGGAGCTGGGGTACCTGGTGGGGATCGCGCCCGCGCTCGCGTCGCTGGCGGCGGTCACGGAGGAGGAGGCGGAGGCGGGGCGCCTGCGCGAGGAGGCGCGGCGGCTGGTCCGCGTCCTGGGCGGCGTGCCGACGTGGCTGGCGGAGCAGCTGAGTGCGTCGGGTGCGCCTGCGGCGGGCTGAGCCCCGGTCCCGCCCTTTCTCCCCCAGCTACCGTTGGGAGGTGCCCCCAGTTTCCCGGGGGCAAGCCCCCGGCCCCCCGGACCGGGCTGCGCCCGGTGTCCTCAAACGCCGGACGGGCTGACTTGTCAGCCCGTCCGCCG
>NZ_BAAASL010000016.1:0-162534 GCF_039532865.1 Streptomyces luteosporeus | reverse complement strand
CCTCGGCGACCGCCTCCCCACCCACCCGCCCACCTGGCGCGGCCCCGTCGAACCCGTCCTCGTCCCCTGGCTCGGCGACCACCGCATCACCGGATCCGTCGTCATGCCCGCCGCCGCCTACGCCGAAATGGCCCTCGCCGCAGGCCGGCGCATCCACCACGCCCCCGTCGAAGCACGCGGCCTCCACCTGCGCCTCCTCGTCGTCCCCTGGGACGACCCCGGCCGCACCCACCTCCAGACCACGCTCGCCGACGTCGGCACCCTCACCATCGCCACCGCCGAAACCCCCACCGCCCTGCCCCGCCCCCACGTCCGCGCCCGAGTCCGCCGCCTCCTCGCCCCACCCCCCGCCCCCCTCGACATCCCCGCCCTGCAGGAGCACTGCGGCCCACCCACCGACGCCGACCGGCTCTACGCCACCCTCTCCGCCGCCGGCCTCGACTACGGCCCCCGCCTACGCCTCCTGCGCGACGTACGCGCCACCGCCGACGAAGCCCTCGCCACCTACCACAACCCCCACCCCGACGACGCCTGCACCGCCCACCCCGCCGTCCTCGACGCCGCACTCCAAACCGCCGTCACCCTCATGACCGAACTCGTCACCGACGCCTCCACCGCCTACCTTCCCAGCGCCATCGACGCCGTACGCCTCTGGCGCCCACCACCCCCCGACGGACACATCCACGTCCGCCAACGCACCCGCACCGCCACCGAACTGTGCTGGGACATCGTCCTCACCGACCCCACCGGCAACACCACAGCCGTCATGGAAGGCTGCCGCCTCAGCCGCGTCGACCGCATGCGCTCCACCCCCGTGCTCCGCTACGCCCACACCATGCGCACCGCACCCCACCCCGGCACCCCCTGCGCCCCCAGCCCCCTGCCCACAAACACCGCACTCCTGGACGCCATCCGGCCCCGCATCGCCGACCCCGACCGGACCCGCAGCCGCCGCCACGCCGAACGCGGCACACGGCTGCTGCGCCGCGTCAGCGCCCACGCCTACGCCGCCACCCTCACCGAACTGCTCCCCGGCAGCAGCCCCTTCACCGTCGACGACGTCCTCGCCCACGGGGGAGTCCTCCCACGCCACCGGCACCTGATCGACCTGATGGCCCACGTCGCCGAACGCCACGGACTGCTCGCACGCACCACAACCCACCAGTGGCACACCACGAACACCATCGCCCCCTGGCAGACCTACGCGCAGACGTACCTCACCCGGTTCCCCGAATCAGTGGCCCTCATCGACCTCTACAGCCGCATGTTCCGCGTCCTGCCGCAACTGCTGCGCGGCGAACTCGACCCCACCGAGGCCCTGCTCGCCGACGACGGCATCGAACGACTCGAGCAGTTCTACGACACCGTCCCCTACACCCGCGACCGCAACCTCACCCTGCGCGACCTCGTCCGCGAAATGGTCCACCACTGGCCCGCCGACCGGCCCCTGCACATCCTCGAAGCCGGCGCCGGCACCGGCGGCACCACCGCAGCCGTCCTGCCCGTCCTGCCCCCCGAACGCACCCACTACCTCTTCACCGACGCCTCCCCCCTCCCCTTCCCCCGCGCACAAGCCCGCTTCGCCGCCCACGACCACGTCCGCTACCGCACCTTCGACCTCGACCACGACCCCGAGGAACAAGACCTGACACCCGGCGGATTCGACCTCGTCATCGCCGCCAACGCCCTCCACACCGCCAAGGACCTGACCGCCGCCCTCCGCCGCGTCCACCGCCTCCTCGCCCCCGGCGGACGCCTCCTCGCCGTCGAACTGCACGACGCCGTCCTCGTCGCACCCCTCTTCGGAACGATGGAGAGCTTCTGGTCCTTCACCGACCGCGACCTGCGCCCCACCACCCTCATGCCACCGGCCCGCCGCTGGCCCCGGCTGCTGACGCAATGCGGCTTCACCGACGTCCTGCGCGCCGACGACGGACACCCCGCACGCGACACCACGATGTCCGTCCTCCTGGCCGCCGTACCCACCACCGACCGCCGCACCGGTACGAGCACCACCGCACCGCCCTCCGGCCCACGGCCCTCCGGCGCACGGCCGTCTGTGCCGCCGCCGTCCGGCTCACGGCCCTCCGGCCCACGGCCGTCCGCGCCACTGCCGTCCGGCCCACCGTCACCCGCTCTCCCGGCACCCGCCCTTCCGTCACCTGCCTCCGACAGCACCTGGATCATCACCGGCGACCCCGCCCGCGACCTGCCCCGCGCCGTGGCCCACGCCCTGCACACCGCAGGCGCCCACCCCACCCCCACCCCCGCCACCACCGACCCCGACCACTGGCACCACCTGCTCCCCACCACCGGAACCGCCACCCTCGTCCTCCTCCACGACGCCGACGACGACCCCGACCCCACCGACCCCGCAACCCTCCTCACCCGCGCCACCCGCAAAGCAGCCGTCCTGCGCGCCGTCGCCATCGCCTGCGACCGCCTCCCCGACGCCGTACACGTCCACCTGTGGCTGGTCACCCGCCCCAGCGGCGTCCTGCCCGTCCCCGAAAAACCCCAGGCCCCCCTCGACGCCGTCCCCTGGGGCATCGCCCGCACCCTCGCCCACGAACACCCCCGCATCACCGTCCGCCGCCTGTCCCTCGAACGCACCGACGACCCGGCCACCGACGCCCACCGCCTCCTGCGCGAGGTGCTCACCCCCACCGACGAGGACGAGATCTGCCTCACCGCCCACGGACGCTTCGTCCCCCGCCTCACCGACGTCACCGACACCCCCCAGGGCACCACCGACCGCCACCACGCCCCCGCCCACGCCCTCACCATCCGCGACCCCGGCCTCGCCCACCGGCCCGTCTGGCGCGAAACCCCACCCCCGGCCGCCCCCGGCCCCGGCGAAGTCGTCATCGCCGTACGCGCCGCGGCCCTCAACTACAAGGACGTCCTGCACGCCCTCGGCGTCCTGCCCGCCGAACCCTTCCCCGGCACCTCCCACGTCCCCGGCCCCGGCCTGGAATGCAGCGGCATCGTCACCGCCACCGGCCCCGGCGTCACCACCGTCGCCCCCGGCGACCGCGTCCTCGCCCTCGCCCCCGACGCCCTCGCCTCACACGTCCGCACCGTCGAACACGCCGTCGGACGACTGCCCGACACCATGACCTTCACCGAAGCCGCCACCCTCCCCGTCGTCTTCCTCACCGCCCACTACGGCCTCGGCCACCTCGCACGCCTCGCCCCCGGCGAAACCCTCCTCATCCACAGCGCCGCCGGCGGCGTCGGCCTCGCCGCCCTCCAGTACGCCCGCCTGCACGGCGCCCACGTCATCGCCACCGCCGGCACCCCCGCCAAACGCGCCTTCCTGCACGACCTCGGCGTCCAACACGTCCTCGACTCGCACAGCCTCGCCTTCGCCGACACCATCCCCACCCTCACCGGCGGCGTCGACGTCGTCCTCAACTCACTCGCCGGCGAAGCCATCCCCCGCGGCCTGGAAACCCTCCGCCCCGGCGGCCGCTTCATCGAACTCGGCAAACGCGACATCCACCAGGACAACTCCCTGCCCCTGCGCCCCTTCGACCGCAACATCACCTTCCACGCGGTCGACCTCCCTCTCCTCCTCCACCGGCCCGACCAGGCCGCCACCCACTTCGCCCAGGTCACCCACCACATCCGCACCGGCCGCTACCGCCCCCTGCCCCACACCACCTACCCCGCCGCCCGCATCACCGAGGCCTACCGCCTCCTCCAACACTCACGCCACATCGGCAAAGTCGTCATCACCGTCGACCCCGACGACGACCCCCTCACCATCGAACGCCACCAGCCCCCACCCACCCTCGACCCCACCGCCACCTACCTCGTCACCGGCGGCCTCACCGGCCTCGGTGCCGCCACCGCCCGCCACCTCGCCCACCGCGGCGCCCGCCACCTCGCCCTCGTCGGCCGCCGAGGCCCCCACACCCCCGAAGCCCACCAACTCCTCACCGACCTGACCGGCCTGACCGACGCCACCGGCGAAGGAACCACCGCCCACGCCCACACCGCCGATGCCACCGACCCCACCGCCCTCCAGGCCATCGCCGACCAGGCCGCAGCCGACGGCCACCCCCTGCGCGGCATCGTCCACTCCGCCATGCACCTCGACGACGCGCCCCTGACCGACCTCACCGACGAACGCCTCCGCGCCGTCCTCGCACCCAAACTCGCCGGAGCAGCCGCCCTCCACCACCTCACCACCCACCACCCCGTCGACCTCTTCCTCACCCACTCCTCCGCAGCCGCCACCATCGGCCACCTCACCCAGGCCCCCTACGTCGCCGGCAACCTCTACCTCGAAGCCCTCACCCGCCACCGGCACGCCCACGGCCGACCCGCCACCACCATCGCCTGGGGCGCCCTCGGCGAAACCGGCTACGTCGCCCGCAACAACCTCACCCGCACCCTCGCCCAAGCCGGCCTCGAACCCCTCGCCACCGCCGAAGCACTCACCGCCCTCGACGACGTCCTGCGCGGCAGCCCCGCCACCGTCATCGGCCGCTTCGCCTGGTCACCCATGGTCAGGCTGCTCCCCGGACTGCACGCACCCCGCTTCACCACCCTCCTGCCCGTCCTCGTCGACAGCGCAGGACAAAGCCGCGACGACATCCTCGCCGCCCTCGCCGCCCTGCCCCCCGACGAAGCCCTGCAATCCATCACCGACACCCTCACCACCCTCCTCGCCGACGTCCTCCAGATGCCCACCGACCAACTCGACCCCCACCGCCGCCTCGACCAGTACGGCCTCGACTCCCTCATGGGCAGCGAACTCCTCGTCACCGTCCGCCAGCAGTTCGACATCGACGTCCCACCCATGGAAATCCTGCGCAGCAACGGCACCATCACCGACATCGCCCGCATCGTCCACACCCGCCTGGGCCTGGACCGGCAGCACCCCGAGGAGACGGCACCACCACCCCCGTGACCGCCCCCGTTACCGGACCGAACCCCGGACCCCGGCCCCGCTCCCGCAAGACCTCAAGCTCTGCAACCCTCGACCCATGACCACCCACCCCACCACCCCGGCGGACACGGCCCCCCTGCCCTATGGCACCCCCGACACCCCCCGCATCGCCGTCCGCGGCGAAGCCCGCATCGAAGCCGACCCCGAAATCGCCCACCTCGGCATCACCATCACCGCCCGCGGCACCGACCGACGCACCACCCTCGACGACCTCACCCGCCGCAACCACCACGTCCTCGAACTCCTCAAGACCTACGGCGACGCCGTCGAGAAAACCGAAACCGGCACCTTCACCCTCACCCCCCAGCTCCACGACAAAGGCCGCGGCGAACGCATCCGCGCCTACCACGGCCACGTCCACCTCACCACCACCCTCACCGACTTCACCGCCCTCGGCGAACTCGCCACCCGCCTCGCCGACCTCGACCTCACCCGCATCGACGGACCCTGGTGGAGCCTGCGCCCCGACTCACCCGTCCACGGCGAAGCCCGCCGCCGCGCCGTCCAGGAAGCCGTCCAACGCGCCCGCGAATACGCCGCCGCCCTCGGCGCCGAACTCGTCGCCGTCGTCGAGCTCGCCGACATCGGCGCCGAGAACACCCCCGCCCCCGGACCCGTGCCCGCACCCCCCGGCGCCGTCATGCGCTCCGCCGCCTACGGCGGCGCCCCCGACAGCGCCCCCGCCCTCGACCTCGAACCCCGCCGCCAGACCGTCCACGCCCACGTCAACGCCCGCTTTACGATGACCCGACCAGTGCTCTGAAAACACCGTCGGAGAACACCCCGGGGCGCTCATCGGAGCGCCCCCTTGCACGTTTCACAAGGTGTCAACAACGGTTCATACAAACGACGTTGGCAGGTTATGGCGGGCGAACTCTCTACCGGTCAGTAGGTCCTAGAGTCGAGACATGCGCCGAGCGAAAATCGTCTGCACCCTGGGCCCCGCCACCGACACGTACGAGCAGATCAAGGCACTGATCGAGGCCGGCATGGACATCGCCCGCCTCAACCTCAGCCACGGCACCCACGCCGACCACGAGGCCCGGTACCAGCGCGTACGCAAGGCCGCCGAAGAAACAGGCCGCAACGTCGGCATCCTCGCCGACCTTCAAGGCCCGAAGATCCGCCTCGGCCGCTTCCACGAAGGCCCCGTACTCCTTGAACGCGGCGACACCTTCACCATCACCGTCGAAGAAACCCAGGGCGACCGCCACCACTGCGGCACCACCTACCCCGGCCTCGCCGCCGACGTCACCAAAGGCGAACGCATCCTCGTCGACGACGGCCGCGTCACCCTCGAAGTCGTCGAAATCGACGGCCCCCGCGTCAAGACCCTCGTCCTCGAAGGCGGCATGGTCTCCGACCACAAAGGCCTCAACCTCCCCGGCGTCGCCGTCTCCGTCCCCGCACTCTCCGAAAAAGACGTCGAAGACCTCCGCTGGGCCATCCGCACCGGCGCCGACATCATCGCCCTCTCCTTCGTCCGCAACGCCCACGACATCGACGACGCCCACCGCGTCATGAACGAAGAAGGCCGCCGCCTCCCCGTCATCGCCAAAATCGAAAAACCCCAAGCTGTCGACAACCTCGACGACATCGTCGCCGCCTTCGACGGCATCATGGTCGCCCGCGGCGACCTCGGCGTCGAAATGCCCCTCGAAACCGTCCCCATCGTCCAAAAACGCGCCATCAAACTCGCCAAGCGCAACGCCAAGCCCGTCATCGTCGC
This sequence comes from Streptomyces luteosporeus, assembly GCF_039532865.1. Taxonomy (NCBI): domain Bacteria; kingdom Bacillati; phylum Actinomycetota; class Actinomycetes; order Kitasatosporales; family Streptomycetaceae; genus Streptomyces; species Streptomyces luteosporeus. The sequence goes on along the minus strand of NZ_BAAASL010000016.1, from coordinate 155,845 downwards.
CACACAAATGCTCGACTCGATGATCGACGCATCCCGCCCCACCCGAGCAGAAGCCTCCGACGTCGCCAACGCCGTCATCGACGGCACCGACGCGGTGATGCTGAGCGGCGAAACCAGCATCGGCAAGCACCCGGTGGAAACGGTGCGCACCATGAGCCGCATCCTCGCCGCCGCGGAAGAAGACATCCTCGCCAAGGGCCTGCCACCCCTCACCGAACGCAGCAAGCCCCGCACCCAAGGCGGCGCCGTAGCCCGCGCCGCCGCAGAAATGGGCGACTTCCTCGGCGCCAAGTACCTGGTGGCCTTCACTCAATCCGGTGACACGGTACGCCGCCTCTCGCGCTACCGCTCACCGATCCCGCTGCTGGCGTTCACCCCGGAACCGGCGACACGCTCGCAACTGAACCTGACGTGGGGCGTCGAGGCGTTCCTCGGCCCCATGGTCCAGACAACGGACGAAATGGTGAACCAGGTCGACGAATACCTCCTGCGCATCGGGCGCTGCCGGCCCGGCGACATGGTCATCATCACGGCAGGCTCACCCCCCGGCACCCCCGGCACGACGAACCTGGTGCGGGTCCACCACATCGGAGAGGACGACGCCCCCAAGGGGTAGGCCGTTCCTTTCGGATCATCTCCTGGACGACCTGCCGGCCCCGCGGCACCGAGTGATCGTGGACCGTGCCGCCACGACGCTCGGCATGCCGGTCCGTGCCGGTACGGCCGTGCCGCGCCGGCACGGGGTAGCCGGCGGCGGAGAGGGCGCTCAGACGGCCCAGGGGAGCGCGCGCGAGCCCGGCTGCCCCGGTACGGACACCTGCCCGTCGGCGCGCATGGCGACGAGCGCCTCGGCGCCCGCGTCGTCCGCCGTACGCACCTGGCGCACCACGCCGGGCGGCAGGACGGCCGTGCCGCCCACGCGGACGGTCGTGGTGGTCCCGTCGGCGGTGAAGGAGAGCGCGCCGTCGAGCACCGTCCACACCTGCTCGCGGTCCATGACGTGCTCGGGGCCGGCGGCGCCCGGCTCCATCCGGACGCGCCACGTGCTCAGTTCCGCACTGCCCGCACTGGGGGCGGCGAGGTGGGTCATGACGGCGTTGGGGGTGGTGGTCGTGCGGTCGGGGGACGGGCTGATGACGTGCATCGTTGCTCCAGGGGCTGCTGCGGGAAGGGCGACGCCGATACGAGTAAAGCTGCTTTACTCGCAGGGCGGCGGGATGAGTAAAGCAGCTTTACTTTCGTGTGTCAGCATGTTTCCGTGACCGACGACCCGATCAACCGAGCCGACGACCCCTTCCCCGGCCTCGAACTCACCTTCCTGCTCGGCATGGGCTTCCAGCTCCTGCTGGGGGAGTTCAACGCGCGCCTGGCGGAGGCCGGTTACGGGGACCTGCGGCCCGTGCACGGCATGGCGTTCCAGCTCCTGCGCGGGGGCGGCGCCACCGCGAGCGAGCTCGCGGGGCGGCTGGGGGTGACGAAGCAGGCGGCAGGGCAGCTCGTCGACCAGCTGGAGGCGGCGGGTTACGTCCGCAGGGTGCCGCATCCGGCAGGCGGGCGGCGGAAACTGGTCGTCCTCACCGAGGCGGCCCACACCCATCTGGCCGTCGCCGGACGCGTCATGCACCGGCTGGAGGCGGAGCTCGGCGACCGGTCCGACGGCCCCGACCTGCCCGCCCTCCACGCCGAACTCGCCCGGCTGGTCCGCGCCCTGGGCGGTGACGAGCCGCCGCCCCTGCGCCCCGTGTGGTGAACCCCGCGCTCGTCACCCAGGCCGTTCTTTCGGTCCGGCGGGCCGTGGCACCATCTACCGGGCCCCTGCCGGCGCTACGTACGCGCCGGCCTTCCGGCTCCCTCGCGAGCGGACCGGTCGGGGATCCCACACCCCCTCCTGGCTGCTGGCGGCGGCAGCGAACCGGCACCACTGCGGTGGAGCGCTCGTCGACGACGACGAACCACCTGACCCCTTGCACCCCATGCCGCGCGAGGTTGCGCTCCCTCGGTGAATGGTCCAGATGTTTGGGCGGTCGCCCGATGGTTGCGGCGCGGAGGGCTGGCAACAAGCGCGGGGAGCCTTCCTGGGCGGGAAATCGTGTGGTGGGGAGGGCCATGCGGCGGGTCGGGGGACGGGCTGGAGCCGCGGCATCGGGGCGGTGCCCCTCCTGCCGTTGCTGACCCTCAGCGTCGAGGCTGTCCGCGCCGGACGGCTACCACCGGGCCCGCGTGCGCCGGAGGGCCTTGCACACCGTGGTACGGGCCCAGGACCAACGACAAGAAGGAGCTGGTCATGAACAAGCCGGAGATCATCCGCCGCCTGGCCAAACGGGCCGCCATGGCAGCTGTGCTCACCGCGACAGTGATGCTCGCCGGAGCCGCCACCGCTCACGCCGCCCCCGCCGCCGCTCCAGCCCAGGGCGGCGGAATCATCGGGGCTGTGGAAGACGAAGGCGGGGACGTCTACAACGAAGTCGACGAGGACGTTCACCAGGTCGAAAACCGGGTCGTAAATGATCTGGGCCTGATTCACGCATTGCGCCTTGGAGACTGATGCGACACCGGTGGTGTGGGACGCCGCCTGCTGGGCCCGGGCTGCGCCAGCGGGACCGCAGCAGAGCGCATCCGGGCGCGGCGGGCGGCGACCAGGGCGCCCCGTCAGGGGCGCGGGGAACTGCGCGACAAGCCACGACGCGCCCGCGGACGGAGTGCCGTGCGGTGCCCGGACCCCGCCGGTGGTGCTTCGGCTGCGGGCCGTGGGTGGCTGATCGCGCAGTTCCCCGCGCCCCTTCGGGGTGCTGGCCCCTAGTACTTGGGGCCGATGTGGGCGTCCATGAGGGCGACGGAGGCGCGGCGGGCGACGGAGATGTTCGGCGCCTTACGGCTCTGATGGGTGGACTTCCACTCGACACCGACCTTGTCGAGGGTGTCGGTGAACAGCTGCCTGATATCGGCGGATGTGTTGGTGAAGAAGTACCGGGGGTACTCGTACCGCTTGGTCACTCCGTTCGTGACACGCGTGGTCCAGTTGGTGATGCGGCAGCCGTCGGAGTGGATGAGGCCCGCCAGGAGCCTCCAGGGAAAAGCGTCGACGAGGTCTTGTTGCCATGCTTGCAGGGCGATGAGCCGTTCGTGCTTCTTGCCCGGTCCGTGCTGAGGAAACAGGCATGGCAGGTGCTTCGAATAGACCTTCACGTAGGTGCACCCGGTCCCGCGGACCCGGAACGGCTTGTTGTTGGGGAAGACGGTGCTCACGCTCTCCGCCGCGGCATCGATCAGTCCTGGCCAAGCGTCGCCGCAGGCGATCGAGAGGCTGGGGCTTCGATGCTTGCGGTAGTGGATGATGTGCCCGTCACCCAGATAGAGGCCGAGCAGGTAGACGTAGGCGGCGGGCTCCGGCGGTGCGTGCGGAGTCGGGGAGCAGCGGGCACACGTAGTGGGGGCGCGTGACGTCGGTTCCAGCTTGGTCTGCCACGAGCGGATGGCGTACCGGGATATCCCGGTTTCCTTGCTGACGGAGTTGAGGCTGCGCCCTTGAGCAACGAGTGCGAGGGCGCGCCGCCGCGTTTCGATGTCGTACACAGACGCGAGCGTGCCTCGGGCCTGCCGCGGACGAGCCGATTCGAAGCAATGTTCACCGGTGGGGATGAAGATCCCCAATCGAACAGGCCCGCTAGCCGACCTTCGAATCGAAGGTAAAGTGCCCCGGGTCGGACTCGAACCGACACTGTATGGGTTTTGAATCCATCGCCTGCTGCCAATTGGGCTACCGGGGCCTTGCAATCCAAGGGCAGTCTATACCCCCTCTGTGCTCAAAACTACACGACCTAGGTAGGCTCATGCGAGCAGCATCTGCCCGTACCGAGGAGACCCGTGAGCGCCGCCGAGCCCCAGCCGCCTGTCGACGACGAGCCGCAGCACACCCCTCCGCAGACCACCCGTGTCGTGATCGCCGAGGACGAGGCGCTGATCCGTCTCGATCTGAAGGAGATGCTCGAGGAAGAGGGCTACTCCGTCGTCGGTGAGGCGGGCGACGGGGAGACCGCCGTGGCGCTGGCCCGGGAGCACCGCCCCGACCTCGTGATCCTGGACGTGAAGATGCCCGTCCTGGACGGGATCTCCGCGGCCGAGCGGATCGCGGGGGAGTCGATCGCGCCGGTGCTGATGCTGACCGCGTTCTCGCAGCGGGAGCTGGTGGAGCGGGCGCGGGATGCGGGCGCCATGGCGTATCTCGTGAAGCCGTTCAGCAAGAGCGATGTCGTGCCGGCGATCGAGATGGCGGTGTCGCGGTTCGCGGAGTTGCGGGCGTTGGAGAAGGAGGTCGCGGATCTTTCGCTGCGGCTGGAGACGCGCAAGCTGGTGGACCGGGCGAAGAGCATTCTGCAGACGCAGTACGGGCTGACGGAGCCGGCGGCGTTCCGGTGGATTCAGAAGACGTCGATGGATCGGCGGATGTCGATGCAGCAGGTGGCGGAGGCTGTGATCCAGGACGCGGAGGAGAAGAAGGCTCAGCGAGGGTAGTGCGTCCCCTGGCCCAGGGGCCCTGATCTGGTCGTTTGGCCAGGTCGGGGCCCTTTTTAGTCTTCGCCGAGGTAGGCCTTGCGGACGGATTCGTCGTGGAGGAGGTCGGCTCCTGTTCCGGAGAGGACGATTTTTCCGACTTCCATGACGTGGCCGTGGTCGGCCAGGGAGAGTGCCGCTTGGGCGTTCTGTTCGACGAGCAGGATGGTCGTGCCGGTGGCTTTGAGTTCGGCGATGGTGTCCATGATCTTGCGCATCATGATCGGTGAGAGGCCCATGGAGGGTTCGTCGAGCATGAGGAGTTTGGGTCGGGACATGAGGGCGCGGCCCATGGCGAGCATTTGTTGTTCGCCGCCCGAGAGTGTGCCTGCGGCTTGGTTGCGGCGTTCGCCGAGGATGGGGAAGAGGTCGTAGACGCGCTGGGTGTCCTTGGTGATTCCTGCGGTGTCCTTGCGGAGGAAGGCGCCGAGCTGGAGGTTTTCGGCGATGGTGAGGCGGGGGAAGATGTGGCGGCCTTCGGGGGAGTGGGCGAGGCCGCGGGCGACGATGTCGTGGGCGGGGATGCCGGTGAGGGGTCGGCCGTCGAAGTGGATGGTTCCGGCGAGGGGTGGGTGGAGGCCGGAGAGGGTGCGCAGGGTGGTGGTTTTTCCGGCGCCGTTGGTGCCGATGAGGGTGACGACCTGGCCGGTGTGGACGGTGAAGGTGATGCCTTTGACGGCTTCGATTTTTCCGTAGGCGATGCGGAGGTTTTTTACTTCGAGGAGTGCGGTCATCGGTCCGTGTCCTTGGGGGTGGGGGTGCCGAGGTAGGCGGCGATGACGCGGTCGTCGTTCTGGACGGTTTGTGGGGTGCCTTCGACGAGTTTTTCGCCGTGGACGAGGACGGCGACGTGGTCGCAGAGGTTGAAGATGAAGCGCATGTCGTGCTCGATGACGAGGACGGCGATGCCTTGGTCGCGGATGGCGCGGACGAGGTGTTCGGCGGCGCGGCTTTCCTGGGGGTTCATGCCGGCGGTGGGTTCGTCGAGGAGGAGGAGTCCGGGGTCGCTGGCGAGGGCGCGGGCTATTTCGAGTTTTCGTTGTTCGCCGTAGGGGAGGTTGCGGGCGAGGTGGTCGCGTTTGGGGGCGAGTCCGGTGAAGTGGAGGAGTTCCATGGCGCGTTGTTCGGAGGTTTTTTCGGCGTTGCGGAATCGGGGGCCGCGGAGGAGGGCGGAGAGGAGTCCTTCTTTGGTGCGGGTGTGGCGGCCGACGAGGACGTTTTCGAGGACGGTCATGTTGGCGAAGAGGCGGATGTTCTGGAAGGTGCGGGCGATGCCGGCTTGGGTGACGAGGTGGGGTTTGGGTGGGAGGACGGTGCCTTGGTAGGTGACGGTGCCTTCGGTGGGGACGTACAGGCCGGTGAGGCAGTTGAAGAAGGTGGTTTTTCCGGCGCCATTGGGGCCGATGAGGCCGACGATTCGGCTGGGGTGGACGGTGAGGTCGACGGCGCGTACGGCGGTGAGGCCGCCGAAGCGCATGGTGACGCCGGTGGCGGTGAGGACGGGGGGCGGTGGGGTGGTGGTCATGCTTCCGCCTTGGTGAGTGTGGTGGCCGTGGCGGCCGTTGTGTCCTCGTGGAATTCGAGTTGTTGCCGGCGGCTGGGGATGATGCCTTCGGGGCGGAAGCGCATGAGGAGGATGAGGGCGATTCCGAAGGCGAGGAGTTGGTAGTCCTGGAGGAATTGGAGTTTGGCGGGGATGAGGTAGAGGAGGGCGGCGCCGAGGAGGGGGCCGGTGATGGTGCCCATGCCGCCGAGGATGACGGCGGCGAGGAGGAATGCGGAGTTGGGGGGTACGGGGCCGGCGAATACGTAGAGTTCGGGGACGACGGTGCGGGAGACGTGGGCCTGGACGGTGCCGGCGAGTCCGGCGAGGGTGGCGCCGAGGGCGAAGGCGATGAGTTTGAGGCGGAATCCGTTGATGCCCATGGCGGTGGCGGCGGTTTCGTCCTCGCGGATGGCGACCCAGGCGCGGCCGATGCGGCTGTTTTCGGCGCGGCTGAAGATGAGGATGACGAGGACGGTGAAGAGGAGCATGAGGAGGTAGTAGTTGGCGAAGGGGGTGAGGGTGATTCCGGCGAGGGTGTGGGTGTTGCCGAAGTCGTAGCCGAAGAGGTTGAGGTCGGGGATGTTGGGGATTCCGTTGGGGCCGTTGGTGAGTGTGGGTCCGGATTCGCCGTTGAGGTTGCCGACGGCGATGCGGAAGATTTCGCCGAAGCCGAGGGTGACGATGGCGAGGTAGTCGCCGCGCAGGCGCAGGGTGGGGGCGCCGATGAGGACGCCGAAGACGAGGGAGGCGGCGGCGCCGGTGAGGACGGCGGCCCAGAAGGGGAAGTGGAGGTGGAGGGTGGAGGCGGTGGAGCCGGAGACGAGGGCGGCGGTGTAGGCGCCGACGCCGAGGAAGGCGACGTAGCCGAGGTCGAGGAGGCCGGCGAGGCCGACGACGACGTTGAGGCCGAGGGCGACGGTGGAGAAGATCAGGATGTTGACGATGATGAGGGTGTATTCGTCGGTGTTCTGGGTGAGGGGGAAGGCCACGGCGGTGGCGAGGGCTGCGGTGAGGGTGATGCCGCGGTGTTTTCGGGTGAGGGTGGTCAGGCGTCGGCCGAGGCCTGCGGTGGCGAGGGCGGTGGCGGTGAAGCCGGTGAGGAGCAGGAAGCCGGTGAAGAGTTCGCCGTATTCGGTGGCGATGCCGTAGGTGAGGACGTACAGGCCGAGGCCGAAGGCGGCGGCGATGACGAGGATCTCGGCCCAGGTGGGCAGGGGCTTGGGCGGTGGCAGGGGGGTCTGTCCGGGGCGCAGGGTGTGCAGGAGTGCTTCGGTGGTGGTGCGGAGCCGGCCGGGTGTACGGGCGCTGTCGTCGCCGTCGGTTGCCGGTGTGTGGCGTGCGGGCAGGGCGAGGGCGCCGGTGGTGGCGAGGAGGGTGGCGGCGCCGGCGATCCAGCCGCCGGGTTCGAGGTTGACGAGGCCGCCGAGGTGGGTGGCGATGGTGATGAGGGTGTACCAGGTGGTGGCGAGGGTGCCGAGGGTGAGATGGAGGGTGGGTGTGTGGGTGTGTGAGGGGTTGAGCCAGCGGAGGCCGGGGATGCCGGCGGTGGCGAGGAGTTGGGCGAGGGTGAGGAGGGCGCCGGTGAGGGTGAGGAGTTGGAGGCCGCCGGGGTAGCCGGTGACGGTGAGGTTGCCGGGGAAGGCGGTGGTCCAGGTCCAGGGGAGGAAGGTGGAGGCGAGGGCGAGGGTGGCGCCGCCGGCGGTGATCAGGCGGGCGGTGGCCGGGGGGAGGGGGATCACTGCGTGGTGTTCCCCGGTGGCGGGGTGTTCGGTCCTGGTCATGTCTCTCACGCCCGATCCGCGACGCGTTCGCCGAGCAGGCCCTGGGGCCTGACGAGGAGGACGACGATCAGCAGGACGAAGGCCCAGACGTCCTTCCAGCCTGCGCCGCCGAGTTGCTGCATGCCGGGTATGTGCTGGATGTAGGTGGTGGAGAGGGCCTCGGCGATGCCGAGGACGACGCCGCCGAGCATGGCGCCGTAGATGTTGCCGATGCCGCCGAGGACGGCGGCGGTGAAGGCCTTGAGGCCGAGGATGAAGCCCATTTCGAAGTTGATCTGTCCGGCGCGCAGTCCTTGGGCGACGGCGGCGACGGCGGCGAAGGCGCCGCCGATGGCGAAGGCCAGGACGATGATGCGGTCGGTGTTGATGCCCATGAGTTTGGCGGTGTCGGGGTCCTGGGCGGTGGCCTGCATGGCGCGGCCGGTGCGGCTGCGGGCGACGAAGAGGCCGAGGGCGAGCATGCACAGGGGGGCTGCGGCGAGGACGAAGAGGTCGTCGCGTTGGAGGTGGAGGCCCGCGGTGATTTCGAGGGCGTCGCCGTGGAACTGGGGGAAGCTGCGGGATTTCTTGGCGTCGGGGTAGAAGGCCCAGACGAGTTGCTGGAGGGTGATGGACAGTCCGATGGCGGTGATGAGGGGGGCGAGGCGGGGGGCGCCGCGCAGGGGGCGGTAGGCGAAGCGTTCGGCGGCGGTGGCGACGGCGACGGAGGCGAGGGCGCCGCCGAGGAGCATGAGGGGGAGGGCGGCGGCGAGGGGGACGGTGTCGGGGAGCCACAGTCGTACGGTGAGGGCGCCGAAGCCTCCGATCATGACGATCTCGCCGTGGGCGAAGTTGATGAGTTGGACGATGCCGTAGACCATCGTGTAGCCGATGGCGATCAGGCCGTAGAGGGTGCCGAGGGCGAGTCCGCTGACCAGGGTTTGCGGCAGTTCGTGCACCGCGTGCCTCCCCGTTGGGTGTGGGTCGCGGCCCCGCGCGGGTGGGTTGCGCGCGGGGCTGGGCCGGGTGTGGGAGCGAGGGTGGTGCGGGGCGGGGTCAGTCCTTGAAGGTGGCGCTCTTGAGGGTGGTCCAGGCGTTGTTCTTGACCTGGTAGACCGTGAGCTGTTTGTTGGTGGTGTCGCCGTACTGGTCGAAGGAGACCTTGCCGGTGACGCCGTCGAAGGAGACGCTGCTCATGGCGTCGAGGACCTTGGCGCGGGGGTTGTCGGGGAGTTTGCCGTTGTTGTCCGCGACGGCCTTCTTCACTGCCTCGATGATGGCCCAGGCGCCGTCGTAGGCGTAGCCGCCGTAGGTGGCGTAGGGGTCCTTGTAGCCGGCGTCCTTGTAGCCGGTGACGAATTTCCTGGCGGAGTCGAGGTCTTCGACGGGGTAGCCGACGGAGGTGGCGAGGTCGCCGTCGTTGCTTTCGCCGGAGGCGGTGATGAAGCCGGGGTTGTACATGCCGTCGCCGCCCATGAGGGGGATGTGGGCGCCGGCCTTTTTGACCTGGTCGGAGAGCAGACCGCCTTCGGGGAACTGGCCGCCGAAGTAGACGGCGTCGGCGCCGGAGTTCTTGATTTTGTTGGCGGTGGCGGAGAAGTCGGTCTCCTTGACGGTGAGGTGGTCGGTGCCGACGACGTCGCCGCCGAGGCGTTTGAATTCCTGGGCGAAGATGGTGGCGAGTCCGACGCCGTAGGTCTGTTTGTCGTCGACGACGAAGACCTTGCGCTTGCCGGCGTCCTTGTAGAGGTACTGGGCGGCGAAGCGGCCCTGGATGATGTCGGTGGTGGCGGTGCGGAAGTAGGTCTTGAAGGGGCGTTTCTTCTCGCCGGTGGCCCAGTTGTCGCCCTGGCTGAGGGCGGGGTTGGTGTTGGCGGGGGAGACCTGGGTGAGGTCGGCCTTGGCGAGGACGTCCTGCATGGACTGGGCGACGCCGGAGTTGACGGGGCCGACGACGCCGATGACGTTCTTGTCGGCGGCGAGTTTGGCGGCGTTCTGCTGGCCGGTGCCGGGCAGGGCCTGGTCGTCGAGGGCGGTCATGGCGAAGGTGACGCCTTTGACCTCGTTGTTCTTGTTGGCGGTTTTGACGGCGAGGTCGACGGAGTTCTTGATGCCCTGGCCGAAGGGGGAGAGGGAGCCGGTCAGCGGGACGGTGATGCCGATGGTGACGGTGGTCTTCCTGCCGTCGTCGCTGTTGCTGTTGTTGCCGCTGTCGCGGGAGCCGCAGGCGGTGAGGATGAGGGCGCCGGTGGTCAGCGTGGTGGTGAGGGCGAGGAGGGAACGGTGTCGCACGGTGAGTCCTTTCCCTGGCGCGGCGGCCTCTGCTGAGGTGCCGTGTCGCTCGCCGGGCGGGGACGGCGGTGCGCGGTGCTGGGTCGGGCTGCCCGGCGGGGTGTGGTGCGCCGTGACTTTAAGGGCTGGGGGAGCGCGGGGGGCAGGGTGGCGACGGCGATGTGACTCTCTTGTTATGACGAAGATCACATTCCGCGTGGGTGCGCGGCGACCTGGGGCGGAGTGCGGGGAGGCAAGCGAACGGCCGGCCGCGGGTGCCGCGGCCGGCCGTCGGGGGAGTGGGAGTGGGTGTCAGGCTTCCTGGGCGTCGCGCAGGAGGCAGGTGAGGCGGGCGGAGCACACGCGCTTGTCCTGCTCGTCGGTGACGACGATTTCGTACGTGGCCGTGGTGCGGCCGCGGTGGACGGGGGTGGCGACGCCGGTGACCAGGCCGGAGCGTACTCCGCGGTGGTGGGTGCAGTTGAGGTCGACGCCGACGGCGATGCGGCCGGGGCCGCCGTGGAGCATGGCGCCGACGGAGCCGAGGGTCTCGGCGAGTACGGCGGAGGCGCCGCCGTGCAGCAGACCGTAGGGCTGGGTGTTGCCCTCGACCGGCATGGTGCCCACGACGCGCTCGGGGGAGGCCTCGACGACGGTGACGCTCATGCGCTCGCCGAGGTGGCCCGCGGAGAACAGGGCGCCGAGGTCGAGCCCGCTGTCGGCCCACTGGTCGAGGATCTCCTGCGGGAACGTGGTCTTGCTGTGCTCGCCCATGCGCTGCGGCTCCGATCGCCCGTGGTCATTGTGATGTGAACGTTTTTTCAGCAGGAGCGTCCTGGCGTCAACTGCCGTCGGTCCCTGCGGATGCGGTGGCCGGTTCGAGCCGGATGACGACGGATTTGCTGGCCGGGGTGTTGCTGGTGTCGGCGGTGTGGTCCAGCGGCACCAGGACGTTGGTCTCGGGGTAGTAGGCGGCCGCGCAGCCGCGTGCGGTGGGGTAGTGCACGACGCGGAAGCCGGGCGCGCGGCGCTCGGTGCCGTCGGTCCACTCGCTGACGAGGTCGGCGTAGGCGCCGTCGGCCAGGCCGTGGGCGCGGGCGTCGTCGGGGTGCAGCAGGACGACGCGGCGGCCGTTCTTGATGCCGCGGTAGCGGTCGTCGAGGCCGTAGATGGTGGTGTTGTACTGGTCGTGCGAGCGCAGGGTCTGCAGCAGCAGCCGGCCCTCGGGTACGTGGGGGTGCTCGACGGGGGCGGCGCTGAAGTTGGCCTTGCCGGTGGCGGTGGGGAAGCGGCGGGCGTCGCGCGGCGCGTGGGGCAGGGTGAAGCCGCCGGGCCGGGCGACGCGGGTGTTGAAGTCCTCGAAGCCGGGGATCACGCGGGCGATGCGGTCGCGGATCGCGGCGTAGTCCTTCTCGAACTCCTCCCAGGGCGTGCTGCTGGCGGCGCCCAGGACGTGGCGGGCGAGGCGGCAGACGATGGCCGGCTCCGACAGCAGGTGCTCGCTGGCGGGGGCGAGGCGGCCGCGGGAGGCGTGGACCATGCCCATGGAGTCCTCGACGGTGACGAACTGCTCGCCGGCGGCCTGCCGGTCGCGCTCGGTGCGGCCGAGGGTGGGCAGGATCAGGGCGCGGGCGCCGGTGATGACGTGCGAGCGGTTGAGCTTGGTGGAGACGTGCACGGTCAGGCGGGCGCGGCGGATCGCGGCCTCGGTGACGTCGGTGTCGGGGGTGGCGGCGACGAAGTTGCCGCCCATGGCGAGGAAGACCTTGGCGTCGCCGTCGCGCAGGGCGCGGATGGCGCGGACGACGTCGAGGCCGTGGTGGCGGGGCGGGGCGAAGCCGAATTCCTTCTGGAGGGCGTCGAGGAAGGCGGGGGCGGGGCGTTCGAAGATGCCCATGGTGCGGTCGCCCTGGACGTTGCTGTGGCCGCGTACGGGGCACACGCCGGCGCCGGGGCGGCCGATGTCGCCGCGCAGCAGCAGGAGGTTGACGACTTCCTTGATGGTGTTCACGGCGTGCTTGTGCTGGGTCAGGCCCATGGCCCAGCAGACGATGGTGCGGCGGGAGGCGAGGATCATGCGCAGGGCGCTTTCGATCTCCTCGCGGCGCAGACCGGTGGCGGCGAGGGTCTCGTCCCAGTCGGCGGTGCGGGCGGCGTCGGCGTACGCCTGGAAGCCGTGGGTGTGCTCCTCGATGAAGGCGGTGTCGAGGGCGCCTTCGGTCTCCAGGAGGAGCTTGCCCAGCATGCGGAAGAGGGCCTGGTCGCCGCCGAGGCGGATCTGCAGGAAGAGGTCGGTCAGGGGGGTGCCGCGGCCGGCGAGGCCGCGGGCGTTCTGGGGGTTGTTGAACCGTTCGAGGCCGGCTTCCGGCAGCGGGTTGACGGTGATGATCTTCGTACCGCCGCGCTTGGCCGTCTCCAGGGCGCTGAGCATGCGCGGGTGGTTGGTGCCGGGGTTCTGCCCGGCGACGATGATCAGGTCGGCCTTGTGGAGGTCGTCGAGGAGGACGCTGCCCTTGCCGATGCCGATGGTCTCGCTCAGTGCGGAGCCGGAGGACTCGTGGCACATGTTGGAGCAGTCGGGCAGGTTGTTGGTGCCGAATTCGCGGGCGAAGAGCTGGTAGAGGAAGGCGGCTTCGTTGCTGGTGCGCCCGGAGGTGTAGAAGACGGCTTCGTCGGGGGAGGTGAGGGCGGCCAGTTCCTCGGCGATGATGTCGAAGGCGCGCTCCCAGGTGACGGGTTCGTAGTGGGTGGCGCCTTCTGCGAGGTACATGGGGTGGGTGAGGCGGCCCTGCTGGCCGAGCCAGTAGCCGCTGCGGGTGGCGAGTTCGGCGACGGGGTGGGCGGCGAAGAAGGCGGGGGCGACGCGGCGCAGGGTGGCTTCCTCGGCGACGGCCTTGGCGCCGTTCTCGCAGAATTCGGCGGCGTGGCGTTTGTCGGGTTCGGGCCAGGCGCAGCCGGGGCAGTCGAAGCCGTCCTTCTGGTTGACCTTGAGGAGGGTCAGGGCGGTGCGGCGCAGGCCCATCTGGTCGGTGGCCACGCGCAGGGTGTGGGCGATGGCGGGCAGTCCGGCGGCGGCGTGCTGTGGTGCGGTGACCTCGGGGGCGTCCTGTACGGGATCGCCTGTGGGTGGTTTGCCTGCCATCTCGCTCCCCCTTGAGCGGCTCGGTGGGCACGGGGGTTCGTACCCGTCGGGGCCGATCCTGTCACGGGGGCGGGGTGCGGCTCGGGGAGGGGGGACGCCGGTGGCCGGCGCGGTCGGTTCGGCGGTCGGGTTTGTCAGTGGGTCGTGGCAGGATCGGGTGCGTGGCAGCAAAGGCAGCGAATACCGCATCCAAAGCGGACGAAGCGAACGAAACGACCGGAACCGGGGCAGTGGAGGGAGGCCGGCGCCGTCTGCTGTTGATGGACGGGCACTCCATGGCGTACCGGGCGTTCTTCGCGCTGCCCGCGGAGAACTTCACGACCTCGGCCGGGCAAACGACGAACGCGGTGTACGGCTTCGCGTCGATGCTCGCCAACACGCTGCGTGACGAGCAGCCCACGCACTTCGCGGTGGCCTTCGACGTCTCGCGCAAGACGTGGCGCTCGGAGGAGTTCCCGGAGTACAAGGCGACGCGGTCGAAGACCCCCGACGACTTCAAGGGCCAGGTCGCCCTGATCGGCGAGCTGCTGGACGCGATGAACGTGCCGCGGTTCGCCGTCGACGGCTTCGAGGCCGACGACGTGATCGCCACGCTGGCCACCGAGGCGGAGAAGGAGGGCTACGAGGTCGCGATCGTCACCGGCGACCGGGACTCCTTCCAGCTGGTGACCGACGCCGTCACGGTGCTCTACCCCACCAAGGGCGTCTCGGAGCTCACCCGTTTCACGCCCGAGAAGGTGCAGGAGAAGTACGGCCTGTCCCCCCGGCAGTACCCCGACTTCGCGGCGCTGCGCGGCGACCCGTCGGACAACCTGCCCGGCATCCCCGGCGTCGGCGAGAAGACCGCCGCCAAGTGGATCAACCAGTTCGGTTCGTTCGCCGAGCTGGTGGAGCGCGTCGAGGAAGTCAAGGGCAAGGCCGGGCAGAACCTGCGCGACCACCTGGAGGCGGTCAAGCTCAACCGCCGCCTGACCGAGATGGTCCGCGACGTGGAGCTCGCCACCCACCCCGACGACCTGGCGCGGCAGGCCTACGACCGGCTCGCGCTGGCGACGTTCCTGGAGCGCCTGGAGATCCGCAACCCCGGCCTGCGCGACCGCCTGCTGGCCGCCGACCCGGGCGCCGAGTCGGCCGAGGAGGCCGCCCCCGAGGCCGGCGCCGAGGTCGAGGGCGTGGTCCTGGCCACCGGCGATGTGGCCCCCTGGCTGGCCGAGCACGGCACCGGGCCGCTGGGCGTGGCCGTCACCGACGCCTGGGCGCAGGGCGCCGGCCGCGCCGTGGAGGTCGCGCTGGCGACCGCCGCGGGCCCGGCGGCGTGGTTCGACCCGGCCGAGATGGACGAGTCCGACGAGCGGGCGTTCGCCGCCTGGATCGCGGACGGGGCGCGGCCGAAGGTGATGCACGACGCCAAGTCCGTGATGCGGGTCTTCGCCGAGCACGGCTGGCCCGTCGAGGGCGTGACCATGGACACCGCCCTGGCCGCGTACCTGGTCAAGCCGGGCCGGCGCTCCTTCGCCCTGGACACCCTGTCGGTGGAGTACCTGGGCCGCGAGCTGGCCTCGGCCGCCGCCGGCGACGGCCAGCTGGCCTTCGGCGCGGACGAGCAGGCCGAGGCCGAGGCGCTGATGGGCCGCGCCCGTACGGTGCTGGATCTGGGCGAGGCGTTCGCCGGGCGGGTCGCGGAGGTGGGCGCCGCCGGTCTGCTGACCGACGTGGAGCTGCCGACCAGCGCGGTGCTCTCGGGCATGGAGCGGGCCGGCATCGCCGCCGACCGCGCCTGGCTGGAGCGCATGGAGCAGCAGTTCGCCGCCGCGGTGCAGCAGGCGGTGCGCGAGGCCCACGAGGCCGCCGGGCGCGAGTTCAACCTGGGCTCGCCCAAGCAGCTGCAGGAGGTCCTCTTCGGCGAGCTGGGCCTGCCGAAGACGAAGAAGACCAAGACCGGCTACACCACGGACGCCGACGCGCTGGCCTGGCTGGCGGCGCAGACCACCAACGAACTGCCGGTGATCATGCTGCGGCACCGGGAGCAGTCCAAGCTGCGCTCCACGGTCGAGGGCCTGATCAAGGCCATCGCCCCCGACGGCCGCATCCACACCACCTTCAACCAGACGGTGGCGGCCACCGGCCGGCTCTCCTCCACCGACCCGAACCTGCAGAACATCCCGGTGCGCACCGACGAGGGCCGGGCCATCCGGCGCGGCTTCGTCGTCGGCGAGGGCTTCGAGTCGCTGATGACCGCCGACTACAGCCAGATCGAGCTGCGGGTGATGGCGCACCTGTCGGAGGACGAGGGCCTGATCGAGGCGTTCACCTCCGGCGAGGACCTGCACACCACGGTCGCCTCGCAGGTCTTCGGCGTCGCCAAGAGCGAGGTCGACCCGGAGATGCGCCGCAAGATCAAGGCCATGTCCTACGGCCTGGCGTACGGCCTGTCGGCGTTCGGGCTCTCGCAGCAGCTGAACATCGCGGCGGACGAGGCCCGGCGCCTGATGGACACCTTCTTCGAGCGCTTCGGCGGGGTCCGCGACTACCTGCAGCGCGTGGTCGAGGAGGCCCGGGCCACCGGCTACACCGAGACCATGCTCGGCCGCCGCCGCTACCTGCCGGACCTCAACAGCGACAACCGCCAGCGCCGCGAGATGGCCGAGCGGATGGCGCTGAACGCGCCGATCCAGGGCACCGCCGCCGACATCGTCAAGATCGCGATGCTGCGGGTGGCCGAGGCCCTGGAGGCCGAGAAGCTCGCCTCCCGGATGCTGCTCCAGGTGCACGACGAAATCGTGCTGGAGATCGCCCCGGGCGAGCGGGAGAAGGTCGAGGAGCTGGTCCGCCGCGAGATGGCCGGCGCGGTCGCCCTGCGCGCCCCGCTGGACGTGTCGGTGGGCGTCGGCAAGGACTGGGAGTCCGCCGCGCACTGATGTGGTGCGCCGCGCACGACGCGGTCGGCTTTCGCGGTGCCCGGCCGCGGCCGGCGGCCGGGTGCGCCGTCCGTCGCGGCCCCTGCCGTCCCGGTTCCCGCCGGGACGGCAGGGGCCGCGGCCGTTCGCTGCGACCGCGGTGGCGCGCGGTTGCGGCCCGGTCGCCGTGGTTCTCATCCGCGGCGCGGGTTGCTACCGTGCCCGTTGCCTGACGGCCCGTCAGGTGCACGCGATGCCTGCACAGGGGAAGACCCCGCCGGGAGGCCGACACATGCGCGCACTGGCCGCCGCGGCCGCGGGAGCGGCCGCCGCCCTCGCCCTCGTCCTCGCCGTCACCGCCGTCGGCCCGCCCGACAGCGGCACCTCGCCCGAGCCCCTGCTCACCTCCGCACCCGCCCACCCCTGAGCAGGGAGGCCGGCCGTGCGCCGCACCGCGAGCCTGGTCCTGCTCGGCCTCGCCGTCTTCTTCGCCGCCCTCGCACCCCTGCTGCGGTACTACGCCTACCCCCGGCTCGCCGAGGTCCCCACCGGCCGCTACCAGAGCATCGTCATGGAGGCCAAGGACGCCACCCTCGTCGACTACGGCACCCTGCGCCCCCGGCAGGTCCCCCGCGTCACCATCACCCAGACCCTCAAGGGCAACGCCGAGGAGGCCCGGCGGATCAAGGACGCCACCGGCCGCGACGTCGTCGTCTGGGACACCCTCTCCCACGCCGCCGGCCCCGACGGCGCCATGGTCTCCAGCATCCCCGAGCGCTACGTCTTCGACGCCCACACCCAGCAGCCCGTCCACGCCGGCGGCGAGCACGTCGACGGCACCCCGGTACGGCGCGACGGCATCGAGTTCAAGTGGCCCTTCGGCGTCGAGAAGCGCGACTACCGCTACTTCGACCTCATGACCCGCACCTCCGCACCCATCCACTACCGGGGCACCCGCACCTTCCACGGCCTGGAGGTCTACTACTTCGAGCAGACCGTCCCCTGGACCCAGGTGCCGCTGCCGCGGAAACTGCCGCTCGGTATCAGCCCCGACACCGTCCGGCAACTGGGACTGGAGCGCTGGTACACCACCCGGCGCATGTTCTGGGTCGACCCCGTCACCGGCGCGCCCGTCAACGGCGAGGAGGTCCACCGCGAGGAGCTGCGCTGGACCGGGCAGCCGGGCAAGGAACCCATCACCGCCTTCGCCGGGCACGTGACGATGCGGCCCGACTACCTCGACCACACCGTCTCCCTGGTCGCCTCCCAGCGACAGCTGGTGCTGCTGCTGACCACCTACCTCCCGTGGGCCTTCGCCGCCCTGGCCGCCGCCCTGCTGGCCGCCGCGCTCCTGCTGGAGGCGCGCGACCGTCACCGAAACCGTCACCACGACCGGCGTGCACACGCGACACGCAGGGCACACGATGGAAGGAAACCCGAACGGGCGACCCCCGGCGAGGGGTCGCCGAGCAGAGGAGGCCCGCCGTGAAGGAGACCCCCGAGGAGACGTCCACGACGTCCCGGCCGAGCCGGTTCTACACCGGCGGAGAACGCCCCTTCGACCCCGAGGACCTGGTCATGGCCTCCGGGCACGACGTGACGCCCGAACGCATCGAGGCGGCCAAGCGGCTCATCGAGGAGAAGGGAGCGGCCGCCGTCGAGCGCTACCTGCCCTAAGGCATGTGCAGCGCCCCGCGCCCCTACGGGGCGCTACGCGCGACGCGCGTTGGTGCGGCGCGTCGCCGTGGCCCCGGCCGGATCCTCCGGCCACGGATGACGGGGGTAGCGGCCGCGCAGCTCGGCCCGCACCGACCGGTAGCCCTCCCGCCAGAACGATGCCAGATCCGCCGTGACGGCCGCCGGCCGGCCCGCCGGCGAGAGCAGGTGCACGAGCACCGGCACCCGCCCGCCGGCCACCCGCGGCGTCTCCTGCAGCCCGAACATCTCCTGCAGCTTCACGGCCAGCACGGGCTGCTCGCCGGCGTAGTCGACCCGGATCCGCGAGCCGCTGGGCACCTCGAGGCGCTCCGGCGCCAGCTCGGCCAGGCGCACGGCCTGCCCGTCCGCCCACGGCAGCAGCCGCTCCAGCGCCGCACCGGCGTCCACCCGCTCCAGGTCCGCGCGCCTGCGGGCGCGGTCCAGCTCCGGGCCGAGCCACTCCTCGGCGCGGGCGAGCAGCGCCGCGTCCGACACGTCGGGCCACGGCTCGCCCAGCACCCGGTGCAGGAACGCCAGCCGCTGCCGCAGCCCCGTCCCTTCCGCGCTCCAGCGCAGCAGCCCCGGACCCTCCCGGCGCAGCCCCTCCAGCAGTGCCGCCCGCACCAGCGCCCCGTCCGGCGCGGTCAGCGCGGCCGACGCCAGCTCCACGGCGCCCAGGCGCGCCACGCGGCGCGCCACCACGTCGCCCCGCTCGGGCGACCAGTGCACTTCCTCGCCCTCGCCGAACAGCGCCCCCGCGGCCGTACGGGCCGTCTCCTCGTCGATCACGGCGCCGAGCCGTACCCGGGCGGAGGCGGCCGCGACGGGCCGGTCCGCGACGGCCACCGCGAGCCACGGCGCACTGCGCAGCCGTGAGCCCTCGCCGAGCTCGGCCCGGGTGCCGGAGGCCATCAGGTACGACCCGCCCCCGCGCGCGTGCGCCACCCGCTCGGGGTACGCGAGCGCGGCCACGAGCCCGGCGACGACGTCGTCGGTGGGGGAGTGCCTCCGGTCCGGGGCGTCGGTCGCCGGCTCGTCGGGGGTGGTCACCGCCGCCAGGGCCTTCTCCAGGCGGCCGGCCTCGGCGCGCCAGCGCGCGGCGTAGGCATCGGTGGCGCGGCGTGCCGTGCGCCAGGCCGCGGCGAGGTCGTCGCCGTACTCGCGGGGCGGTTCCTCGCTCAGCAGCGCCACCACCTCCGCCGCGCGGCGTGCGCCCACCTCCCGGGCGCCGTCCAGGAGGGCGCGCGCGAGGCGGGGGTGCACGCCCAGGCGCGCCATGCGCCGGCCGCGTTCGGTGGGGCGCCCCGCCTCGTCCACGGCGCTCGTGGCCTGCAGCACGGCGCGCGCGGCGGCCAGTGCGCCGGCCGGTGGCGGGTCGAGCAGGGCCAGGCCGCTCGCGTCGGGATCGCCCCAGCACGCCGCCTGCAGCGCGAACGCCGTCAGGTCGGCCACCGTGATCTCCGCCGGCGGGAACGCCGGCAGCCGGGCCTCGTCGGCCTCGGCCCAGCAGCGGTAGACCGTGCCCGGCGCCTCGCGCCCCGCCCGGCCCGCGCGCTGCCGGCCGGCCGCCCGGGACGCCCGTACGGTCGTCAGCGCGCTCAGGCCCCGGGCGTGGTCCGTGCGCGGCTCGCGGGCCAGGCCCGCGTCCACCACGACCCGTACCCCCGGCACCGTCAGGCTCGACTCGGCGACCGCGGTCGCCAGCACCACCCGGCGCGGGCCCGTACCGCCGGCCAGGACGGCGTCCTGGACCGCCGCCGGGGCCCGCCCGTGGACCTGGAGGACCTCCGCTCCCAGCTGCTCCGGGCCGCCCAGCAGGCCGGCCACGCGGCCGATCTCGCCGACGCCCGGCAGGAAGCACAGGACGTCGCCGGTGCGCTCGCGCAGGGCGCGGCGCACCACGCCGGCGACGTGCTCCAGCAGCACCGGGTCCACCCGCAGGCCGTGCGGCGGGCGCACCGGCCGCTCCGGCGGCGCCCAGACCACGTCCACCGGATGGGTGACGGATCGCGCCTCGACGACCGGCGCGCCGCCCAGCAGCCGGGCCCAGCCCTCGGCGTCGGTGGTGGCCGATGCCGCGACCAGGCGCAGTTCCGGGCGCAGGGCGGCCCGGACGTCCAGCAGGAAGGCGGCGGCGGTGTCCGCGTCCAGGTGCCGCTCGTGGCATTCGTCGAGGACGACGACGTCGGCGCCGGCGAGCTCGGGGTCGCGCTGCAGGCGCTGCAGGAGCACGCCCGTGGTGACGACCTCGACGACGGTGGCGGGCCCGGCCCGCCGCTCGCCGCGCACGGTGAAGCCGATCCGCCCGCCCACCGGCTCGCCCAGCAGGTGGGCCATGCGCCGGGCCGCGGCCCGGGCGGCGATGCGGCGGGGCTCGGCGACGACGACGCGCCGCGGCGCTCCGCCGCCAGGCACCAGGCCGGCGAGCACCAGCGGTACGAGGGTGGTCTTGCCGGTGCCGGGCGGCGCGCACAGCACGGCCGTGCCGTGGTCGTCCAGGGCGCGCGTCAGGGCCGGCAGGGCACTGCGGACGGGCAGGTCCAGGAGGTCCTCGCGCATCGGGTCAGTCGCGGGCGCAGACGAAGACGGCGGTGCCGGGGATCAGGTGCCCGCGCAGCGGGGACCAGCCGCCCCACTCCTGCCGGTTCCAGGCGGGCCACTCCGGCTCGACCAGGTCGAGCAGGCGGAAGCCGGAGGCGACGACGTCGCGGACCCGGTCGCCGAGGGTGCGGTGGTGCTCGACGTAGACGGCCCGGCCCTCCTCGTCCTGTTCGACGTAGGGCGTGCGGTCGAAGTAGGAGGCGGACACGGACAGCCCCTCGGGCCCGGGCTCGTCGGGGAAGGCCCAGCGGATGGGGTGGGTGACGCTGAAGACCCAGCGTCCGCCGGGCCGCAGCACGCGGTGCACCTCGCGCATGACCCGCGCCGGGTCGGCGACGAAGGGCACCGCCCCGTAGGCGGAGCAGGCCAGGTCGAAGGAGGCGTCGGCGAACGGCAGGGCGCCGGCGTCGGCCTCGACCAGCGGGAAGTGGGCGCCGATGCGCAGGGCGTGCTGGAGCTGGCGGTGGGAGAGGTCCAGGGCGACGGGCCGGGCGCCCTCGGCGGCCAGCCAGCGCGAGCACTGGGCGGCGCCGGCGCCGATCTCCAGCACGTCGCGGCCCGCGAGGGAGCCGGCGGGCCCGAGCAGGCGGGCCTCGGCCTCGTCGAGGCCCTCGGGGCCCCACACGAAGCGGTCGTCGCCCAGGAAGCCGCCGTGCTCGCTCTGGTACTCGTCGGCGTTGCGGTCCCACCAGCCGCGGCTGGCCCGGCTGCTCTCCGTGTCGCCCGTTTCCCGGCGGGTCGCCTCGGGCTCGTACTCTTGGATCATGTCGGTGGTCGCGTCCCCGGCCTCGGCTGTGTCGCTCTGCATGCTCTGCGGTGGTCCTGCCCTGGATGGTCGTGCTCGGCT
This sequence comes from Streptomyces luteosporeus, assembly GCF_039532865.1. NCBI lineage: Bacteria > Bacillati > Actinomycetota > Actinomycetes > Kitasatosporales > Streptomycetaceae > Streptomyces > Streptomyces luteosporeus. The sequence goes on along the minus strand of NZ_BAAASL010000016.1, from coordinate 134,532 downwards.
CGATCTTCGCAGGCTCGTGCCCGAGCGTGACGCTACGGGGTGGTAGGGAGCCGGTGCGCGGTGCGTTCCCGTGTCCCGGGAGGCCCTCGTGGCCTCGCACAACCCGAGTTGTGCCGGATTTATGATGTTTCATCCGGGGTGGGCGCCTTCGCGCATTGACCGTGTCCGGCTGCCCCCGTATGCTACAAGTTGCGCTGCGGGCCTGCGCGCCTCAGACGGAGCAGGTCGCGCTCGCACTTGTTGTATGTCCCCTCGGTTTCCGAGGCGCTCCCGGTGGTCTTCGGGCTCTTTGCGGAGAGTGCGCCTCCAAAGCTGTCCGGCTTCGGCAGTGCGATACGGGCTCTCGGCGTAGCAGTACCTACGACTTCAATGTCCGTACCGGAGCCCTTTCCCACATGACGAGCAGCACCGAGACCACCGCCACCACTCCGCAGGTTGCGGTCAACGACATCGGTAACGAGGAAGCCTTCCTCGCCGCGATCGACGAGACGATCAAGTACTTCAACGACGGCGACATCGTCGACGGCGTCATCGTGAAGGTCGACCGGGACGAGGTCCTGCTCGACATCGGTTACAAGACCGAGGGTGTCATCCCCTCCCGCGAGCTCTCGATCAAGCACGACGTCGACCCGAACGAGGTCGTCAAGGTCGGCGACGAGATCGAGGCCCTCGTCCTTCAGAAGGAGGACAAGGAAGGCCGCCTGATCCTCTCGAAGAAGCGCGCCCAGTACGAGCGTGCCTGGGGCACCATCGAGAAGATCAAGGAAGAGGACGGCATCGTCACCGGTACCGTCATCGAGGTCGTCAAGGGTGGTCTCATCCTCGACATCGGCCTCCGTGGCTTCCTGCCGGCCTCCCTGGTCGAGATGCGTCGCGTCCGCGACCTCCAGCCCTACGTGGGCAAGGAGCTCGAGGCCAAGATCATCGAGCTGGACAAGAACCGCAACAACGTGGTCCTGTCCCGCCGTGCCTGGCTGGAGCAGACCCAGAGCGAGGTCCGCCAGACCTTCCTCACCACCCTGCAGAAGGGTCAGGTGCGCTCCGGCGTCGTCTCCTCCATCGTCAACTTCGGTGCCTTCGTGGACCTGGGCGGCGTCGACGGTCTCGTCCACGTCTCCGAGCTGTCCTGGAAGCACATCGACCACCCGTCCGAGGTCGTCGAGGTCGGCCAGGAGGTCACGGTCGAGGTCCTGGACGTCGACATGGACCGCGAGCGCGTCTCCCTGTCGCTCAAGGCGACCCAGGAGGACCCGTGGCAGCAGTTCGCCCGGACCCACCAGATCGGTCAGGTCGTCCCGGGTAAGGTCACCAAGCTCGTTCCGTTCGGTGCGTTCGTCCGCGTCGACGAGGGCATCGAGGGCCTGGTCCACATCTCCGAGCTGGCCGAGCGCCACGTGGAGATCCCGGAGCAGGTCGTCCAGGTCAACGACGAGATCTTCGTCAAGGTCATCGACATCGACCTCGAGCGCCGCCGCATCAGCCTCTCGCTGAAGCAGGCCAACGAGTCCTTCGGTGCCGACCCGTCCGTGGTCGAGTTCGACCCGACCCTGTACGGCATGGCCGCGTCCTACGACGACCAGGGCAACTACATCTACCCCGAGGGCTTCGACCCCGAGGCCAACGACTGGCTGCCGGGCTACGAGAAGCAGCGCGAGGAGTGGGAGCGCCAGTACGCCGAGGCGCAGGCCCGCTTCGAGCAGCACCAGCAGCAGGTCATCAAGTCCCGCGAGGCGGACGCCGAGGCTGCCGCCGCTGGCGACCAGGCCGCTGCCCAGGCCGCTCCGGCCGGTGGCTCGTACTCCTCCGAGTCGGCCGACACCTCCGGCGCCCTGGCGTCGGACGAGGCGCTGGCCGCCCTCCGCGAGAAGCTCGCCGGCGGCCAGAGCTGAGGCTCGGCACCGCAGGCAGCTGACCGCAGCTGATTGATGTAAGGCCCGCTCTCCTTGGAGAGCGGGCCTTACTCATATCCGCACGCGTGTCCGTGACTTCCACCTCGCGCGGTCGCCCGGGAATGGTCCGGGCCACCAAATGCGTTCCCTCGTACGGAACATGAGGAGGAACGGTCACTGTGTTGGATCCGCAGGGTTTGTACGAATGGGAGCCCAAGGGGCTCGCCGTGGCCGACCTGGCCCTTGCCCAGGACTCGGCCGGTCTGGTCATGCTCTACCACTTCGACGGGTACATCGACGCGGGGGAGACCGGTGACCTGATCGTCAGGCACCTCCTCGACGGCCTGCCGCACCAGGTCGTCGCCCGCTTCGACCACGACCGGCTCATCGACTACCGCGCCCGGCGCCCGCTGCTGACCTTCCGGCGCGACCGCTGGACCGCGTACGAGACGCCCCGGCTCGAGCTGCACCTGGTGCAGGACGCCACCGGCGCCCCGTTCCTGCTGCTCGCCGGGCCCGAGCCGGACGTGGAGTGGGAGCGCTTCGCCGTCGCCGTCCGCGAGATCGTCGAGCGGCTCCGGGTGCGCCTGGCCGTCAACTTCCACGGCATCCCCATGGGCGTCCCCCACACCCGCCCCGTCGGCATCACGCCGCACGGCAACCGCACCGACCTGACGCCCGGCCACCGCAGCTGGTTCGACGAGGCCCAGGTGCCCGGCAGCGCGGAGGCGCTCGTGGAGTACCGGCTGGCCCAGGCCGGCCACGACGTCCTCGGGGTCGCCGCCCACGTGCCCCACTACGTCGCCCGCTCCGCCTACCCCGACGCGGCGCTGACCGTGCTGGAGGCCGTCACGGCCGCCACCGGGCTCGTCCTGCCCGGCACCGCGCACGCCCTGCGCAGCGCGGCCCACCGCACGCAGGAGGAGATCGAGCACCAGCTCGCCCGGGGCGACGAGGAGCTGGTCTCCCTGGTGCGCGGCCTCGAGCACCAGTACGACGCCGTGGCCGGCGCGGACACCCGCGGCAACCTCGTCGCCGAACCCGCCGAGCTGCCCTCCGCCGAGGAGCTCGGCGCCGAGTTCGAACGCTTCCTGGCCGACAGGGAGGGCGACAGCGGCCACTGACCGCCCGCCCGATAGCGTGGGCCCATGCTGAAAGTGGGCCTGACGGGCGGAATCGGTGCCGGCAAGAGCGAGGTCTCGCGGCTCCTCGCCGCGTACGGAGCGGTGATCGTCGACTCCGACAGGATCGCCCGGGAGGTGGTGGAGCCGGGGACACCCGGACTCGCGGCCGTCGCCGCCGAGTTCGGCCCCGGCGTCCTGACCCCCGAGGGCGCCCTCGACCGGCCCCGGCTCGGCGCCGTCGTCTTCAACGACCCCGACCGGCTCGCCGCCCTGAACGCGATCGTGCACCCCCTCGTCAGGGCCCGCTCCGCCGAACTCGAAGCCGCTGCCGGGCCGGACGCCGTCGTCGTCCACGACGTGCCGCTGCTCGCCGAGAACGGACTGGCCCCGCTGTACGACCTGGTGGTGGTCGTCGACGCGAGCACCGACACCCGGCTGGAGCGCCTGGTGCGGCTGCGCGGCATGACGCCCGACGAGGCCCGTGCCCGCATGGCCGCCCAGGCCACCCGCGCACAGCGGCTGGCCGTGGCCGACGTCGTCATCACCAACGACGGCCCCCTCGACGCGCTCGAACCCCAGGTGCGGGCCCTGTGGGAGCAGTTGCGGGAGCGGGCCGGACACGACACCGAGGAGTGATCGGTTCGTCCTATCGGGTGGTGCTCGCCGCGACCCGCCGGACCCCGCCCCACCCCGCTCCGGCCTTGTCGTACAAGCATCCCGGCGGCCTCGGGGGAGCGCCACGGGCGGCCCAGCGCCCGTCGTGGCGCCCGTGCACCCCCCTCCCCCCTCGGTAACGTGACGCCCCTCGCACGGCAACAGCGGCCCACGGGCCCGTCCTTCGAGGGGAGTGCCCATGGTCACGCCGGAACTGCTGGGGGCCGGCCCCTTCGCGCCCCCGCCCGCGCGCACCCTCAAGGCGCGCCTCGGCGGCGTGTGCGTCGTCCTGCTGGGGATCTACCTCATGGACGGCGCGCTCACCAACGCCTGGTGGGCCGCCGGGTACGCCGAGCACCAGGGCATGCTGACGGTCCGCCACTGCCACGTCGAGCACACCGGGCACTCCGGCGACGAGCAGAACGTCTGCGAGGGCGTCTTCCACCCCTCCGACGGCGGACCCGCCCGCATCGACGCCGCCCTGAACGGCTCCTACGTGCCCGGCGAACGCGTCAAGGTCTACCGCGACGACGCCCGCTACGCGCCCGTGAGCCTGCGCTCCTGCTGGGGCTGGCTGTTCTTCTTCTTCCTCCTGCTGCTGATCGCCACGTACGGCGTCGTGGTGACCGCGGTCGGATTCAGCCCCAAGGACTCCGGTCGGCGCACCGCCGCCCGCGAGCGGCTGCGGGGGACCGTCCTGGCCGCCCCTGTCACCTGGCTGCTGCGCCTGGGCGGCGCCGGTGCGGTGGTGTGCTTCCTGCTGGCCTGCGTGGTGCCATGAGTGAGGGGGAGTCCGTGCGACTGAGGGTGGACGCGGAGCGGCTGGCGGAGTTCGCGGGCCAGGTGCAGCGGGGTGCGGAGGACGCCGGCGCGATGCTGCAGTACCTCACGCGGTTCGGCCGCCTGACCGGCCCCCAGGGCGGGCTGCTGTCCGTCGCCGCCGGAGGGCACGAGAACGTGCGCGGCACCGTCCACGGCGCGCTGCAGCGGCTGGACGCCGTCCTGCGCGAATCCGCGCGGGAACTGCACGCCGCGGCCGCGTACTACCGCCGCACCGATGCGGGCGTCGCCGCCGACATGGACGCCTCCTACGCCACGGCACGGCGCTGACGGCCCCATGAGCTTCCACGACGTCGCGTCCCCCACGGCCGCGCTGACGCCGCCGCACAAGCCCGCCGGGTTCGTCGACCCGCTCCACGCCGTCAACGCCGTGGGCGACGTGCTCAGCCCCACGGGCTGGCTCGTGAAACTCGCCGAACTCGTGCTCGGCGAGGACCCCGTCGCATGGCTGGAGGCCCACCTGGCCGGGGACTGGGAGAGCTTCGCCCGCTGTGCCGAGACCTGGCACAACCTCGCCCGGGCCGTCGACGCCCTCGCCCGCAACATCGGCTCCGGCACCGCGGCCAGCGAGAACGTGTGGGAGGGCAACGCGGCCGACGCCGCGCGCACCTACTTCACCGTCCTGCGCACCCACCTCGAAGGGATCCGCGACGAACTGCACGCCGTGGGCGAGGAGTACCTCGTCATCTCCCGCTCGGTCTGCGCCACCGGCCAAGCCGTCGGCGAGGGACTGTCCCTGCTGCTGGACGCGCTGATCACCGGTGCCCTCGCGGCAGCCGTCGGCACGGTCTCGGGATGGACCGGCTGGGGCGCCGCGATGGGGTACGCGCTCGGGGCCGCCGAGGCCCGGGCCGCGCTGAAGGAGTGGGAGCGCATCACCGCACTCGTCAACGCCGCACAAGTGGTCATGAACACCAGCTGCGCGGTCATCGGCAGGTCGGGCGGCGAGATCGCGGCACGGCTGGGCACCTTCCCGCTGCCGCGCACGGGATACGACCACCCGGCGGTCTGACGGCGCACGAGAGAGGGGTAACCATGGCCGAAGCGGAAGTCCCCCCGGAGGAGTTCGTCACCCCCGGACGCGACCGGGCACGCGCCCGCGTGGTCCACGACGCGCTCCGGCAGCTCGCGGCGGGCAGCGCCGGCGACGTCCTGCAGGAGATGGCCCGCGAGGTGCTCGCCGGCCGCACGGGCCTGCGCGAGGCCGTGCAGGTCGGCGCGTACGCCGATGCCCTGCTGGAGCGGTTCGTCCAGGCGCGGGCCGCCTGGGAACGCCTGCCGGAAGCCGAGCGCGAACACCACGCCGAGCAGGCCCGCCGCCACCTCGCGGGGGACGGCGAGCACTGACGCGGGCGGCCGGCGGATCGTGCGTGCCCCGTAGGGGCGCGGGGCAGTGTCAATCTGCGGCTGCCGCCGCGTGGGCGCGATCGGCCACCGACGGCCCGCAGCCGACGCGCCACCCCGGGGCCCGGGAGCAGCACGGCACCTGTGTGCGGGTACGTCGTGGCTTGTCGCGCAGTTCCCCGCGCCCCCTACGGGGCGCCGTGGCGGGACGGCGGTTCGTAGGGTGGCACGTCCGGGCCGGGCTGGTAGTGCGGCCCCTGCCGGATGTGCCGCACGATCACACAGATGTCCACCACGCTGACCGCGGCCACCACCGCGCAGGCCACCGCCCAGCCCACCCGCCCGGCCAGCGCGAAGGCGGCGGTACCGGCCGCCGTGCACACCAGCCCGAAGGCGGCCAGCCCCAGGCGCAGCCGCAGCGGGCTGCGCGCCGTGACGGGTTCGTTGCCGCTGCGCATGCCCATCACCTCCCGTACTCCAGGATCCCGGCTCCAGGGTCCCGCCGCAGGGCCGGGGGCGTCGGCTCAGGCGGCCGGGTCCGGCAGGAAGGAGGGGTCGTCGGCCTCGTCGGCGAGGGCCTCGGCGATCGTGTGGGCGGTGTTGCTGATGATGCCGTCCACGCCCAGGCGGGCCAGGGCGACGGCGTCGTCGCCGTCGTCGACGGTCCAGGCGCAGACCTCCAGCGGGCGCCCGTGCGGGCCCTTCAGGGCGTGCACGTCGCGCACCCACTGCGCGGTGACCTTGGTGTGGTCGGGGTTGATCTGGTCGGCGAAGGCGGCGTAGGAGCGCAGGTCGGCGGCCTGGGGGGCGCCGAGGAAGCCCTTCTTGATGTCGGGCCGCAGCGCGTGCAGCGTCTTCAGGGACGCCGCGTCGAAGCTCTGGACGACGAGCCGGTCGGCGACGTGGTCGCCGTCCAGCCAGCCCGCGCGGTCCAGCTCGGCCGTCAGCTGCCGTTCGATGCCCGGGTAGAGCTCGGGGGCCTTGACCTCCAGCAGGAGCTTCTGCCGGTTGTGGTCGACCTGCCGCAGGTAGCCGGCGAGGGTGGGCACCCGTTCGCCGGCGAAGCGGCGGTCGTACCAGCTGCCGGCGTCCAGCGTGCGGATCTCGGCGAGCGTGAAGTCGGCGACCTTCCACGGGGCGCGCCCCGGGTAGCGCTGTTCGACGTCGGTGGTCCGGGCCAGGGTGGTGTCGTGCACGACGATCAGGGCGCCGTCCTTGGTGCGCTGGACGTCGTTCTCCACCCACTCGGTGCCCAGTTCGGCGGCTCTGTCGATGGAGGCCAGGGTGTTCTCCGGGGCCTCGGAGGGCACGCCGCGGTGGCCGATGGCGACGGGGAGCGGGGCGCGCCCGGCGGCGCCCGGGGCCGGGGCCGCGGAGGTGGCGGCGGGGACGAGCGCGGCGAGGGACAGGCCGACGAGCGCGCCGGTCACGGCGGCGAGGGGACGGATGCGCATGGGGGCTCCTTGCGGCGTCCGGGCCGGGCGCGGCGGTGACGCTCCCGGGGGCGTGTACGGAACGTCGTACGGGGTGCACGGAAAGTCGTACACGCAACACCTACGTGATCGCGACGGGCCCGGCACCCCGGAACGGTGACCCTTTGCCGTCTCTTCGCCCTGTGTTCGCCGGGGAACGGCCGTGGCGGGGCGGGCTGCGCGAGGGAGACGAGCACGTTGTCAGTGGTGGGCCGTACGGTGGTCTCATGCGGCCCGTATCCCAGATCGAACGCAAGGTGGCGCCCTTCGAGGTCGTCAGCCCCTACCGCCCCAGCGGTGACCAGCCGGCGGCCATCGCGGAGCTGGAGCGGCGCATCCGCGCCGGCGAGAAGGACGTCGTCCTGCTGGGCGCGACCGGCACCGGCAAGTCGGCGACCACGGCGTGGATGATCGAGAAGCTGCAGCGGCCGACGCTCGTGATGGCGCCGAACAAGACGCTCGCGGCCCAGCTCGCCAACGAGTTCCGCGAGCTGCTGCCCAACAACGCCGTCGAGTACTTCGTCTCGTACTACGACTACTACCAGCCCGAGGCGTACGTCCCGCAGTCGGACACCTACATCGAGAAGGACTCCTCGATCAACGAGGAGGTCGAGCGGCTGCGGCACTCCGCGACGAACTCCCTGCTCACCCGGCGCGACGTCGTCGTGGTGGCGTCGGTGTCCTGCATCTACGGCCTGGGCACGCCCCAGGAGTACGTCGACCGCATGGTGCCGCTCAAGGTCGGCCAGGAGATCGACCGCGACCAGCTGCTGCGGCGGTTCGTGGAGATCCAGTACACGCGCAACGACCTCGCCTTCACCCGTGGCACCTTCCGGGTGCGCGGCGACACCATCGAGATCTTCCCGGTCTACGAGGAGCTCGCCGTCCGCATCGAGATGTTCGGCGACGAGATCGAGGCCCTGTCGACCCTGCACCCGCTCACCGGCGAGGTCATCTCCGACGACCAGGAGCTCTACGTCTTCCCCGCCAGCCACTACATCGCGGGCCCGGAGCGCATGGAGAAGGCGATCGCCGGCATCGAGGCGGAGCTGGAGGCACGCCTGGCCCAGCTGGAGAAGCAGGGCAAGCTGCTGGAGGCCCAGCGGCTGCGCATGCGCACCACCTACGACATCGAGATGATGCGCCAGGTCGGCTCCTGCTCCGGCATCGAGAACTACTCGCTGCACATGGACGACCGGGAGCCCGGCTCCCCGCCGAACACCCTCCTCGACTACTTCCCCGAGGACTTTCTTCTCGTCATCGACGAGTCGCACGTCACCGTGCCGCAGATCGGCGCCATGTACGAGGGCGACGCCTCCCGCAAGCGCACGCTCGTCGAGCACGGCTTCCGGCTGCCGTCGGCGATGGACAACCGCCCGCTGAAGTGGGAGGAGTTCACCGAGCGCATCGGGCAGACCGTCTACCTGTCGGCCACCCCCGGGCCGTACGAGCTCTCGCGCAGCGACGGGTTCGTGGAGCAGATCATCCGCCCCACCGGCCTGGTCGACCCGGAGGTCGTGGTCAAGCCCACCGAGGGCCAGATCGACGACCTGGTGCACGAGATCCGCAAGCGCACCGAGCGCGACGAGCGCGTCCTGGTGACCACCTTGACCAAGAAGATGGCCGAGGACCTCACCGACTACTTCCTGGAGCTGGGCATCGCCGTGCGCTACCTGCACAGCGACGTCGACACGCTGCGCCGGGTCGAGCTGCTGCGCGAGCTGCGCGCCGGCGAGTTCGACGTGCTCGTCGGCATCAACCTGCTGCGCGAGGGCCTCGACCTGCCCGAGGTGTCGCTGGTGGCCATCCTGGACGCCGACAAGGAGGGCTTCCTGCGCTCGGGCACCTCCCTGATCCAGACCATCGGCCGCGCGGCGCGCAACGTCTCGGGCCAGGTGCACATGTACGCGGACAAGGTCACGCCGGCGATGGAGAAGGCCATCGACGAGACCAACCGCCGCCGCGAGAAGCAGGTCGCGTACAACAAGGCCAACGGCATCGACCCGCAGCCGCTGCGCAAGAAGATCGGTGACATCGTGGCGACCCTCGCGCGCGAGGAGCTCGACACCGAGGAGCTGTTGAACACCGGCTACCGCCAGGCGCCCGCGGGCAAGGGCAAGGGCAAGGCCCCGACCCCCGCCAAGGGCAAGGCCAAGGCCGCCGCGAAGGCCGGCGCCAAGAACAAGGCGGAGGTGCTCACCGACCGGCCGGCCGCCGAACTCGCGCAGACCATCGAGGAGCTGACCGACCGCATGCGGGCCGCGGCGGCGGAGCTGCAGTTCGAGGTGGCGGCACGACTGCGCGACGAGGTGAGCGAGTTGAAGAAGGAGCTGCGGCAGATGCGGGAGGCCGGGATCGCCTGAGCGGTCGCCCCGCGTCGCGGGCGCGTGTTGCAAGACCGCCACAAACCCACCGGGGGTGTCGGAGCACTCCTCGGTTGTGCGTAGGGTCGTTCACGAGGACCGCGCGGACGTGCGGTCACGGGGGAAAGAACGAACGAGAGAGGGACTGCGCGTGACGGTCAACTTGTCCAAGGGCCAGGGCATCAGCCTGCAGAAGGCCGACGGGGGCACCCTGACCGCGGTGCGGATGGGGCTGGGCTGGCAGGCGGCCCCCCGCCGTGGCCTGTTCGGTACGCGGACGAAGGAGATCGACCTCGACGCCTCGGCGGTGCTCTTCGCCGACAAGCAGCCGGTCGACGTGGCCTTCTTCCAGCAGCTGGTCAGCAAGGACGGCTCGGTGCGCCACACCGGCGACAACCTCGTCGGCGGCGCGGGCCAGGGCGGCGACGACGAGTCCATCCTCGTCGACCTGCAGCGCGTCCCCGTGCACGTCAACCAGATCGTCTTCACGGTGAACTCCTTCACCGGCCAGACCTTCTCCGAGGTCCGCAACGCCTTCTGCCGGCTGGTCGACGAGACCACCGGCCAGGAGCTGGCCCGCTACACCCTCGACGGCGGCGGCCCGTACACGGCGCAGATCATGGCCAAGGTCCACCGCGTCGGCAACGGCTGGCAGATGACCGCCATCGGCACCCCGGCCAACGGCCGCACCTTCCAGGACCTGCTCGCGGAGATCCAGGCCGTCCTGTGACACCCCGGCCGGCCCCGCGGCGCGGGGCCGGCACGGTGAGAAGCACAAGGGCCCGGCGGAGCGCCATCCGCCGGGCCCGTCGCACAATGGGCGCGATCATGCACGGGCGCAGGCGCGGGCATGAGCACGAAAGCAAGCACGACGAGGCGCGCCGGGCGCGCAAGGGGGACGAGCGGCGATGACGGCCGAGCTGGTGCGGGGCCAGAACCACCCGCTGACCGGGAGCCGACTGCAGGTGCGGATCTCGGCGGGCCACCCGGTGATGGCCGCAGCGGTCCTCACCGGTGAGGACGGCACGGTGTCCGGCCCCGAGTGGGTCGCCCACCCGGGCTCGCCCCGCCTGCCCGGCGCCGAGGTGCCCGGCCGGGCCGCGGCCGAACACGTGCTGACGGTCGACCTGGACGCCGTCCCGCAGGCCGCGCACCGGCTGGGCGTGCTGCTCGCCCTCGTCCCGCAGGCGGGCGGCCCCGCGAGCTTCGGGGCACTGGCCGGGCCGTACGTCGCCGTCGCCGCGGAGGCCGGCGAGGAGATCGCCGGGTACACCGTCACCGGCCTGGACGCCGAGACGGCGGTCGTCGCCGTGGAGCTCTACCGCAGGCAGGGCGCCTGGAAGGTGCGCGCGGTGGGCCAGGGCTACGCGGAGGGCCTGGCGGCCCTCCTGCGCGACCACGGCCTGTCCACGGCCACCGAGACCGCGGCGGCCGCGGAGCGGGCGCTGGCGGTGCCCGCCGAGGCCGCGGAGGCCGCGGTGCCGGTGGCGCCCGCGGCGGGTGAGCGGGCGGCGGCGCCGGCCGCGGCGGTCCGGGCCCGGGGCCGCCGCGGCGGCCGAGGGTGCCCGGGATGTGTCCGCGGGCCCTGTCAGCTACCGGCACCCGGGCCGGCACCGCACGCCCGCCGGGCCCGGGCCCGAAGCCGGCGCCACAGCGGGAGCGCCGTCCGCCGCGCCGTCCGCCGCACTGCCGCCCGGGACGGTGCCCGAGCACGATCATGCCGAGCGCAGTGGCCCCGTCGCCGGGGACGCCACCGGGTGGTCGATGGACGAGCGGCTCTACAACCAAGTCCGGGGCATGTTCGAGGACCTGGCCCGGGCCGTCGCGGCCTACCGCAGCGCGGTCGACTTCGCCGAGTCGCGCCTGGACCGGGAGCTGGACCAGGTGCTGACGGATCCGGCCACCCGGGTCGGGCCGGCCGCCGACGCGGCGCGGCAGGAGGCCCGCGACCGTCACCGGCAGCTGGTCGAGCAGGCGCGGGCCGTCCTGGACCGGGACCTCGCCCAGCTCGCCGAGGAGGCCGAGGTCGTCGAGCACGCCCTGCCGCCCTCGTGCGCCCGCTGGGACCACCCCGTCTGGCAGGGCTACCAGGTGCCGCTGGAGCGGCCGCTGGCGCTGCGGCTGGGGGACGTTCACCTGCCCGAGCGCACGGATCTGCGCATTCCGCTGCTGGTGCGGCTGCCGCTGGAGCGCGGCCTGTGGGTGGACGCCGGCCGGCCCGCCGGCGGCCCCGGGGCGGCCCTGTGGGACCCGGCGGAGCTGCGCGCCTCCGCCGTGAGCTGTGCGGTGAACCTCGCGGTGCGGCTGCTGGCCGTCCACCCCGTCGGCGACTACGCGCTGCACGTCATCGACCCGGCGGGCGCGGCCGCTGCGGCGCTGGCCCCGCTGCTGGAGTCGGGGGCGTTGCGGGAGGCGCCGCCGGCCGGGGCGCGGGGCGTGAGCGAGACGCTGGAGCGGCTGACGCGCCGTGTCGACCTGGTGCAGATGGCCGTGCGCAACCGCGCGCTGGATTCGTTGCCCGAGGACGTCGACACCGGGGAGCAGGTGCTGCTGGTCAACGACTTCCCGCACGGTTTCGACGACCGGGCCGTCACCCAGCTGAGGTACCTGGTGGACGAGGGCCCGTCGGTGGGCGTGCACGTGGTGCTGGTCGCCGACCGGGACGACGCGCGGGCGTACGGGCCGGTGCTCGATCCGCTGTGGCGGTCCCTGCTGAGGCTCACCCCGGTGCCGGACGACCACCTGGCGGACCCGTGGGTGGGGCACGCCTGGACGTACGAGCCGCCGGTGGTGCCGCCGGGCAGCGACGTGGTCCGCGACGTGCTGCGGAAGGTGGGCCAGTCGCGCCGGGCGTACGGCATCTGAAACCCTCTGGCCTGGTCTTTTGGGTTTCTCTTTACTTTTCTTTGGGGTTTCCTGTACGGTTCTCGGAGTTGCCGTACGCCCGTACGACACCCCGGAGGAACAGTGGACGTCACCCTGACGCTGTGGGTGCTGACCGTGCTCGGTCTGTGCGCCCTCGTCGCCGCCGACTTCTTCATCGGAGGCCGCAAGCCGCACGAGGTCTCCTTGAAGGAGGCCGGCACCTGGACGGTGGTCTGGGTGGTCCTGGCCGGGCTCTTCGGGCTCGGCCTGCTCGTCTTCGGGGGCGGGAAGCCGGCCGGCGAGTTCTTCGCCGGCTTCATCACCGAGAAGTCGCTGAGCGTCGACAACCTCTTCGTCTTCGTGCTGATCATGTCGAAGTTCGCGGTGCCCTCGATCTACCAGCAGCGGGTGCTGATGGTCGGGGTGCTCATAGCCCTGGTGCTGCGGGCCGGCTTCATCGGCGCGGGCGCGGCCGTCATCGCCAACTTCTCGTGGATCTTCTACATCTTCGGTGCCTTCCTCGTGTGGACGGCGTGGAAGCTGATCCAGGAGGCCAGGTCCGGCGAGCAGGAGGAGGAGTTCGAGGAGAACCGCTTCCTGAAGATCGTCGAGCGTCGCTTCCCCTCCACCGACCGCTACCACGGCACGCGGCTGTTCGTCGTCGAGAACGGCAGGCGGCTGATGACGCCGATGCTGATCGTGATGCTGGCGATCGGCACGACGGACGTGCTGTTCGCACTGGACTCCATACCGGCGATCTTCGGCCTCACCCAGGACCCGTACATCGTCTTCACCGCCAACGCCTTCGCGCTCATGGGTCTGCGGCAGCTGTACTTCCTGATAGGCGGCCTGCTGCAGAAGCTGGTGCACCTGTCCTACGGCCTGTCGGTGATCCTCGGCTTCATCGGCGTCAAGCTGGTGCTGCACGCGCTGCACGAGAGCGGTGTGGCGGTCCCGGAGATCAGCACCGCCGTCTCGCTCGGCGTCATCTGTGCCGTGCTCGTCGTCACCACCGTCACCTCCCTGCGTGCCTCGGCCCGCAAGGAGCGGGCCGAGGCGGTGCCGGCCGGCTCGCGCGGCTGACTCACGCCGGCGAGGGGTCGGCGGCCGGCCGGACGGCGACCGCCGGCCGGGTCTCGGGCAGCAGCAGGAAGCAGCCGAGGCTGAGCAGCGCCATGCCGGTGAGGTAGACGGCCACGCCCCAGGGCGTGCCGTCGCCCCGGGCCGCCGCGGTGGCCACGAGCGGGGTGACCGCCCCGCCCAGCACGCCGGCCAGGTTGTAGCCGACGGCGGCTCCGGTGCAGCGCACCCGGGCCTCGTACAGCTCCGGCAGGTACGCGCCGACGACGCCGAAGGTGATGACGAAGGCCAGCATGGCGACGACGAAGCCCAGCAGCATCAGCGCCGGCCGGCCGGTGTGCAGCAGGCCGACCAGAGGGAACATCCACAGCGCCACGGCCACGCAGCCGGCCAGGCACAGCGGCCGGCGGCCGAGGCGGTCGGCGGCCAGGGCCACCAGCGGGGTGGCCAGGCCCGAGGCGGTGACCGCGACCATGATGCACACGAGCAGGACGGTGCGGTCCACCCCCAGGTGCTCGCTGCCGTAGGCCAGGGACCAGGTGGTGACGGTGTAGAAGACGGCGTAGCCGAAGGACAGCGCACCGGCCGTCAGCAGCACCAGCCGCCAGTGGTCGCGCACGACCTCGGCCAGCGGCAGGGACGCCCGGGCCTCGCCGGCGGCCAGGGCCCGGAAGTCGGGGGTCTCCTCCAGCCGGCTGCGCAGCAGCAGCCCGGCCACCGCCAGCAGACCGGCCACCCAGAACGGCACGCGCCAGCCCCAGTCGAGGAACTGCGCCCGGTCGAGGGTGACCGACAGGGCGAGGGCGATGCCGTTGGCGAGCAGGAAGCCGATGGTCGGGCCGGTCTGGGGGAAGCTGGACCACAGTGCGCGCCGGTGCGCGGGGGCGTGCTCGGCGGTGATGAGCATGGCGCCGCCCCATTCCCCGCCGAGCCCCAGGCCCTGCAGGAAGCGCAGGCCGACCAGCAGCAGCGGGGCGGCGGGGCCGGCGTCGTGGTAGGTGGGCAGCAGGCCGACGGCGACGGTGGCGGCTCCGGTCAGCAGCAGTGAGGAGATCAGGACCGGGCGGCGGCCGAGCCGGTCCCCGATGTGCCCGAAGAGCATCGACCCCAGGGGGCGGGCGATGAAGCCGATGCCGAAGGTGGCGAAGGCGGCGAGGGTGCCCATGAGGGGGGAGGCGGTGGGGAAGAACAGCCGGCCCAGGACGAGGGCGGCGGCGGTTCCGTAGGTGAAGAAGTCGTAGAACTCAATGGCGGTGCCGGCCATGGACGCCGCCGCGAGGCGGAGCATGGCCGGTGACTGGTCCCGGTTCATGTACTGCCCAACTTCCCCGGGCCGAGGGGGAAACGGGGCGTGGGGGAGCGTTGCCGGGGGCGCACCGGAATCGCGCCGTCCGCCTGCGGGGCGGGCGACGCGCTCCCCCCTGCCGGGCTGCTACCAGCCGCGCTCGCGCCACTCCGCGAGGTGCGGGCGCTCGGCGCCCAGCGTGGTGTCGTTGCCGTGGCCGGGGTAGACCCAGGTCTCGTCCGGGAGCTGCCCGAAGAGCTTGGTCTCCACGTCGCCGATCAGGCTGGCGAAGGCCTCCGGGTCGTCGTGGGTGTTGCCCACGCCGCCCGGGAAGAGGCAGTCGCCGGTGAAGACGTGCGGGTGGCCGTGCGGGTCGTCGTAGACCAGCGCGATGCTGCCCGGCGTGTGGCCGACCAGGTGGCGGGCCGTCAGTTCCACACGGCCGACGCGGATGACGTCGCCGTCCTCGACCGGCACGTCGGTCGGCACCGGGATGCCCTCGGCGTCGTGCCGGCCGGCGTACGTACGGGCGCCGGTGGCCTCCACGACCTCCTGCAGGGCGCCCCAGTGGTCCTGGTGCCGGTGGGTGGTGACCACCGAGGCGATGCCGCTGTCACCGATCAGGGTGAGAAGCGTCTTCGGCTCGGCAGCGGCATCGATGAGCAGCTGCTCGTCCGTCGCGCGGCACCGCAGCAGATAGGCGTTGTTGTTCATCGGGCCGACCGCGACCTTGGAGATCATCAGATCGGTCAACTCGTGCACGTCCGCGGGTCCGCCGACCTCTACCACTCCGGTGTACGTCATGGAAGTCACCCTATAGCGAGGGAAGTACGGGCAGCTTGACGCCACCGGCTTCGAGCCCCGCGCCGTCGCGCCGGCCCGCCAGCCAGCCCAGCAGGTCGGCGGCGGAGCCGGTGACCGTCAGCGGATCGCCCTCGGCGCGGCCGCTGCTCCACCGGCCGCCGCCGGTCGCCTCCAGCCGCAGCGCGGGGACGTCGGGGTTGCCGGTGAACCGCCGGGCGAGGAAGTCGATCTCGTCCGCGGTGAAGCTGGCGGGCAGGTCCTCCAGCTCGTAGCCGATGCCGAGGTCGACGTGGTGCAGTTCCACCTCGACCAGGCGGCGGAAGGGGACGCGCGCGGCGACGTCGGTGACGCCGCCCCGCAGGGTGACGGTGCGCGTCCAGTCCGCCGGTGCGTCGGCGGCCGCGAAGAAGCGCTCCGCGCTCTCGCGCAGGTCGGTCAGCTGCTCCGCGAGCGGGCGCGGGGCGCCGCGCTCGATGTCGGCCTCGCGGGCCTCGGCACTGGGGTACATCGGACGGCCTTCGAGCACGTTGACCAGGGCGTCGGCGTTGCGGGCCAGGTGGGCCAGGACGTGCCCGCGGCTCCAGCCGGGCAGCCGGGACGGCGCGGTGACGGCCGAGCCGCCGTGATCGTCCAGTCCGTCGAGCGCGGACACCAGTCGCTCGGTCGCCTCGCGCAGGGAAGCGAGGTCCTGCACATGATCAATCATGGGCCGACCCTAGCCCTCGCCACTCCTTCGGGTGAAGGGATCGGCTCGTGCCCGTAAATCGAATGTGCGTGCTATACGCTCGGGGGTGGCATCGCTTTACGACGTCCGCGCGGCCCCCTCGTTGTCAGTGGCCCCCCGTACTCTGGATCGGGGGTGGCATCCGGGGGTGCGGCCCACCCCCTGCAGCTCTTCAGAGCCGACTCTCAAGAAAGGTGCCGACCGGCGTGGCTGACCGTCTCATCGTCCGTGGCGCTCGCGAGCACAACCTCAAGAACGTCTCGCTCGACCTTCCGCGCGACTCCCTGATCGTCTTCACGGGTCTGTCGGGGTCGGGCAAGTCCTCGCTCGCGTTCGACACGATCTTCGCCGAGGGGCAGCGTCGCTACGTCGAGTCGCTCTCCTCCTACGCACGGCAGTTCCTCGGGCAGATGGACAAGCCCGATGTGGACTTCATCGAGGGCCTGTCCCCGGCCGTGTCGATCGACCAGAAGTCGACCTCGCGCAACCCGCGCTCGACGGTCGGCACGATCACCGAGGTCTACGACTACCTCCGCCTGCTCTTCGCCCGGATCGGCAAGCCGCACTGTCCCGAGTGCGGCCGCCCGATCTCCCGGCAGTCGCCGCAGGCCATCGTCGACAAGGTGCTGGAGCTGCCCGAGGGCAGCCGCTTCCAGGTGCTCTCGCCGCTGGTGCGCGAGCGCAAGGGAGAGTTCGTCGACCTCTTCGCCGACCTGCAGACCAAGGGCTACAGCCGGGCGCGCGTGGACGGGCAGACCATCCAGCTCACCGACCCGCCCAAGCTCAAGAAGCAGGAGAAGCACACCATCGAGGTGGTCGTCGACCGCCTGACCGTCAAGGACAGCGCCAAGCGCCGGCTGACCGACTCGGTCGAGACCGCGCTCGGCCTGTCCGGCGGCATGGTCGTCCTCGACTTCGTCGACCTGCCCGAGGACGACCCCGAGCGCGAGCGGATGTTCTCGGAGCACCTCTACTGCCCGTACGACGACCTGTCGTTCGAGGAGCTGGAGCCGCGGTCCTTCTCCTTCAACTCGCCCTTCGGCGCCTGCCCCGACTGCACCGGCATCGGCAGCCGCATGGAGGTCGACCCCGAGCTCGTCGTCCCCGACCCGGACAAGTCCCTCGACGAGGGCGCCATCAGCCCCTGGTCGCACGGCCACACCAAGGACTACTTCGCCCGCCTGGTCGGCGCCCTCGCCGACGCGCTGGGCTTCCGCACCGACATCCCCTGGTCGGGGCTGCCGCAGCGGGCCAAGAAGGCCCTGCTCAACGGCCACCGCACCCAGATCGAGGTGCGCTACCGCAACCGCTACGGGCGCGAGCGGGCGTACACCACGGCCTTCGAGGGCGCGGTGCCCTTCGTCAAGCGGCGCCACTCCGAGGCGGAGTCCGACTCCAGCCGCGAGCGCTTCGAGGGCTACATGCGCGAGGTGCCCTGCCCCACCTGCGAGGGCACCCGCCTCAAGCCGATCGTCCTGGCCGTCACCGTGCAGGGCCGCTCCATCGCGGAGGTCTCCGCGATGTCCATCAGCGAGTGCGCCGACTTCCTGTCCGGCATGAAGCTCACCGGCCGCGAGAAGAAGATCGCCGAGCGGGTGCTCAAGGAGGTCAACGAGCGCCTGCGCTTCCTCGTCGACGTCGGCCTGGACTACCTCTCGCTCAACCGCGCCGCCGGCACCCTCTCCGGCGGTGAGGCCCAGCGCATCCGCCTCGCCACCCAGATCGGCTCCGGCCTGGTCGGCGTGCTGTACGTGCTGGACGAGCCCTCCATCGGTCTGCACCAGCGCGACAACCACCGTCTGATCGAGACCCTGGTGCGGCTGCGCGACATGGGCAACACCCTCATCGTCGTCGAGCACGACGAGGACACCATCAAGGTCGCCGACTGGGTCGTGGACATCGGCCCCGGCGCCGGTGAGCACGGCGGCAAGGTCGTGCACAGCGGCCCGCTGAAGGAGCTGCTGAAGACCGAGGCGTCCATGACCGGGCAGTACCTGTCCGGCAAGAGGTCCATCCCCCTGCCGGACGTGCGCCGGCCCGTCGACCCCCAGCGGAAGCTGACCGTGCGCGGCGCCCGCGAGAACAACCTGCGCGACATCGACGTCTCCTTCCCGCTCGGCGTGCTCACCGCCGTCACCGGCGTGTCGGGTTCGGGCAAGTCGACGCTGGTCAACGACATCCTGTACACCCACCTGGCGCGCGAGCTGAACGCCGCCCGCGCGGTGCCCGGCCGGCACACGCGCGTGGAGGGCGACGACCTGGTCGACAAGGTCGTCCACGTCGACCAGTCGCCCATCGGCCGGACGCCGCGCTCCAACCCCGCCACGTACACTGGCGTCTTCGACCACATCCGCAAGCTGTTCGCGGAGACGATGGAGGCCAAGGTCCGCGGCTACCTGCCCGGTCGCTTCTCCTTCAACGTCAAGGGCGGCCGCTGCGAGAACTGCGCGGGCGACGGCACCATCAAGATCGAGATGAACTTCCTGCCGGACGTCTACGTGCCGTGCGAGGTCTGCCACGGTGCGCGCTACAACCGCGAGACGCTGGAGGTGCACTACAAGGGCAAGTCCATCGCCGAGGTGCTGGACATGCCCATCGACGAGGCGCTGGAGTTCTTCGAGGCGGTGCCCACCATCGCCCGCCACCTGCGCACGCTCAACGAGGTCGGCCTCGGGTACGTCCGGCTCGGCCAGTCCGCGCCGACGCTCTCCGGCGGCGAGGCCCAGCGCGTCAAGCTCGCCAGCGAGCTGCAGAAGCGCTCGACCGGGCGGACGGTGTACGTCCTGGACGAGCCGACCACCGGTCTGCACTTCGAGGACATCAGCAAGCTGATCTCGGTGCTCTCCGGGCTGGTCGACAAGGGCAACACGGTCATCGTCATCGAGCACAACCTCGACGTGATCAAGACCGCCGACTGGGTCGTCGACATGGGGCCCGAGGGCGGCTCCGGCGGTGGCCTCGTCGTCGCCGAGGGCACACCGGAGGAGGTGGCGGCGGTGCCGGCGAGCCACACGGGCAAGTTCCTGCGGGACATGCTCGGCGACCGCGTCAGCGACGCACCGGCGCCGCGGCGCAAGGCCACGAAGCGGGCCGCCGCGCGGCGGTAGCAGGTCTTTTCCGTCCCGGGGGCCGCGCCTCCGGGACGGAAACGGACGTCGGTTATTGTCACTGCGTTCCACCGCGCCTCCCCGTTGGAGTCCCCCATGACTTCCCCCGCTCGCCGTACCGTGCTGCGCGGAGCGGCCCTCGCCGGCGCCGCCGGGTTCTGTGCCGCCGCCTGCGGGTCGGCCAACGGCCGGGACGCCGCCCTGCCCACCGCCCCCGTCGAGCTGGGCGCGGCCAGCGAGGTGCCGGTGGGCGGTGCCCGGCTCTACCGGGACCACAAGCTCGTCGTCTCGCAGCCCAGCGAGGGGCAGTACAAGGCGTTCAGCGCGGTGTGCACCCACGCCGGCTGCGTCGTCGACAAGGTCGAGAAGGGGCGGATCAGCTGCCCCTGCCACGGCAGTGCGTTCGACGCCGCCACCGGCAAGGTGCTCGCCGGCCCGGCCGGCGCGCCCCTGCCCGAGTGCCCGGTGAAGGCCGAGGGCGGCCGGCTCGTGGCGGGCCCCGCGGCCTGAGGCCGAAGGGCGGCCCGAGGCCGCAGGCGCCAGGCGCTACGACCAGTCCCAGGAGATCCCCACGATCCCCGGGCGCACCACCTGTTCCACCAGGTGCACTCCGTGGTGCCGTCCCGACAGCGTCAGCTCCTGCTGGCCGCAGCGCGGGGCGCCGGCCCCGGCCTGCTCGAAGCGGCGGCAGCGCACCGGCAGGGCCGCGTCGTCGAAGCGCACCTGCAGGACGTACTGCCCGCCGGCGAAGCTGAAGCCGCGCACGTACTCCCGGCTCGTGCCGCCCGTCGCGTCGTCGAAGCCGTAGCCGAAGACGTAGGTGTCCCCGGCGCGCAGCCGGGCGTCGAAGAGGAGCTCGGCGACGAGCACGCCGGAGGCGGCGTGCCAGCGCACCCGTCCCACCCGGCAGTTCTCCTCGGCGCGCACCGCCATGCGGGCCGGGTCGCAACCCGGGTCGCCGTGGTGGATGGCGAGGTAGCGGTCGACGCCGTCGCGGTGGGCCCGCACCACGTGGTGCGAGTCGCGGCCGTGCAGGACGCGGTCCGGCCCGATGCGGACGCGTTCGAGGTGGCAGACGGTGTGCAGGCCGCCGTCCTGCGGGGCCTCCAGGTCGGCCAGCAGCCGTTCGACGGCCCGGGCCTCCTCCACCAGCGCGCGGTAGGAGCGCGTGGCGGGCCGGCCGGCGGCCGGTCGTCCGGCGGCGGGCTCGGTGAGCAGCCGGGTCAGGGCGTGGGCGGGCAGGTCCAGGACCTCCTCCAGCATCCGCACGGCCCGCAGGGACTCCGGGCGCCGGGGCCGGCGCAGGCCCTGCTGCCAGTAGCTCAGGCTGGTCACGCCCACCTTGACGCCGCGCTGGGCGAGCCGGTGCTGCACGCGGTGCAGGGCCAGGCCGCGGGCCGACAGGGCGGTGCGCAGGGCGAGGTGGAAGGGGCCCGTCCGCAGCGCCCGCTCCAGGTCGCTCCCGTCGGCGCGGGGGGTGCTGCGTGCCATCGCCGTGCTCCTTCGTCCCCCTGGGAAGCCCCCGGCGCGATGTGAACATTCACGATCGGCAGGGGCCGCCGCCCTGGTCGGATTGGTACGGACCATTTGGTGGGGCGCAGGTCGTTCACTTTCCCGTCGAACCGTTCACACCGTGCCCTCAGGCCGTATTGAAACTGGTTGACCGGTTCCCGACAACATCCGATGCTCCTCACACGCGTCCGGACGCGCTCCTCCACCCCACCCCCCAACACGGGAGGAACGCGAAGATGTCCCGTGCATCGGCATCGGCAACTCCAAGGAAGTCCCGCCCCCGCGGCAGACGGCTCTGCCTCGCCGCGCTCGTCGCCGCCGTCCTGCTCGCCGTCCCCACCACGGCGGGCGCGGCCACCGGCGACCGGCACGATCTGACGGCGGCCAAGAAGCTCGACATCACCATGCAGGTACAGGAGAAGAGCAACTGGTGCTGGGCGGCCTCCGGCAACACCATCGCCACCTGGTTCGGCCGCACCTACAGCCAGAACCAGTTCTGCAACGCCGCCTTCAACCGCTCCCAGGGCACCACCTGCCCCAACAACCAGGCCACGCTGGGCAATGTGCAGAATGCCCTGTCCTGGGCCGGCATCAACGAGGGCCTGTACGTGAGCGGCTGGCTGCGCTACCCGACCGTGCAGAGCGAGATCAACGCGGGCCGGCCGGTGGAAACACGCATCCAATGGACCTCCGGCGGCGGCCACATGCACGTCCTGTACGGCTACGACGACTCCCGGAGCCTGGTCTACTGGGGCGACCCGTGGCCGTCCAACACCCGCTACAACTGGGCCTCGCACAGCTGGTACGTCGGCGGCGACGGCAGCGGGAACGAACGCTTCTCCTGGACCCACTCGCTCTACCGGATCGGAGCGTGAGGGCGATGCAGCACCCCACCGCACGCACCGCGGCCCGTACGGCCGCCGCCGGCGCCCTGACCGCCGTGGTGCTGGGCCTCGCGCCCCTCGCCCACGCCGCCCAGGCACCGGCCGCCCCCCTCGCACCGCCCGCGGACTCGGTCACCGCCGCCCACCGGGCGGCCGAGGCCCCCGCGTCCCTGGAGACGCTCGCGCGCTTCTTCGCCGGCGCTCCCGGCGCCGCCGCCCGGCAGGACGCGCACCCCAGGATCGACGGCGCGACCGTGCCTGTCTACACGCTGTCCCCCGACTTCGTGGCGGGCAAGGACGGCGCGCCCCTCGCCCGGCTGGAGTTCCTCGCCAGCACGGCCGTCTCGGCCGACGGACGCAAGGCGTCGGTGTGGACGGTCCCGGCCGACCCCGCCGCCAAGGGCGCCGGCTGGAAGAGCGGCAGCTGGAAGGTCGTCAACATCGCCACCGGCGACGACGAGACGCGCTACGCCGCCGAGGGCGCGCGCAGGCTCGCGGGCGGCACGGTCTTCCGCGAACCGCAGATCGACGCCTGGTACGTCCAGCGCGGCGACCGCGTCCTGCCGCTCGATGCGGACGCCGAGCACGCGATCGGCGCCCGCGGCACCACCGTCGACGCCTATCGCGACCGCGTCCACCGGGCGTACGGCGACCAGCTGCCCGGCTCGGCCTACGACCGGCGCGGACTGGCCGGCGGCGGGCAGGCCGCCGCCGGACCGGCCGCCGCGGCGGCGCAGCAGGACGAAGGGTCCCCGGCGCCGGCCGCACTGGCCGGCGGGGCGGCCGCTGCCGCCGCCCTGGGACTCGCCGCGCTGGCGGCCCGCGGGCGACTGCGGCGCCGCTGACCGGAGACGGGCTCCCGCCCGGCCGTGCGGGCCGGGCGGGGGCACCCCCCACGTTCCGCTCCGGTCGCCCTCCGGCCCCGGCGGCACCCGCCGCCGGGGCCGGAACCCGCCCGCCACCTCCGCGGCCGACCGGGCCCCGGATTGTCACTGCCCGCAAGTAGGGTTGTGGCATGGCCGACCCCAGCAGCTACCGACCCAAGCCGGGACAGATCCCCGACTCGCCCGGGGTCTACAGGTTCCGCGACGAGCACGGCCGGGTGATCTACGTCGGGAAGGCGAAGAGCCTGCGCCAGCGCCTCTCGTCGTACTTCCAGGACCTCGCCGGCCTGCACCCGCGCACCCGCACCATGGTCACCACGGCGGCCTCCGTGGAGTGGACGGTGGTCTCCACCGAGGTCGAGGCGCTCCAGCTGGAGTACTCCTGGATCAAGGAGTACGACCCGCGCTTCAACGTGAAGTACCGCGACGACAAGAGCTATCCCTCGCTCGCCGTCACGCTGAACGAGGAGTTCCCCCGGGTCCAGGTCATGCGCGGCCCCAAGAAGAAGGGTGTGCGCTACTTCGGCCCCTACGCCCACGCCTGGGCCATCCGCGAGACCGTCGACCTGATGCTGCGGGTCTTCCCCGTCCGCACCTGCTCCGCGGGCGTCTTCAAGCGCTCCCACCAGATCGGCCGCCCCTGCCTGCTCGGCTACATCGGCAAGTGCTCCGCCCCCTGCGTCGGCCGGGTCAGCCCCGCGGAGCACCGCGAACTGGCCGAGGAGTTCTGCGACTTCATGGCCGGCCGTACCGGTGCGTACATCCGCCGTTTGGAACGGCAGATGCACGATGCCGCCGAGGACATGGAGTACGAGAAGGCGGCAAGGCTCCGCGACGACATAGAGGCGCTCAAGCGCGCCATGGAGAAGAACGCCGTCGTCCTGGCCGACGCCACCGACGCCGACCTGATCGCGGTCGCCGAGGACGAGCTCGAAGCGGCCGTGCAGATCTTCCACGTCCGCGGCGGGCGCGTGCGCGGCCAGCGCGGCTGGGTCACCGACAAGGTCGAGGCCGTCGACACCGCCGGCCTCGTCGAGCACGCCCTGCAGCAGCTGTACGGGGAGGAGAGCGGCGACGCCGTTCCCAAGGAGGTCCTCGTCCCCGCCTTGCCCGACCCGCTCGAACCGGTCGTCCAGTGGCTGGGCGAGCGCCGCGGCTCCCGGGTCGACCTGCGCATCCCGCAGCGCGGCGACAAGAAGGACCTGATGGCCACGGTCCAGCGCAACGCCCAGCAGGCGCTGGTGCTGCACAAGACCAGACGCGCCTCCGACCTGACCACCCGCTCCCGGGCCCTGGAGGAGATCGCCGAGGCCCTCGCGCTGGACTCCGCACCCCTGCGCATCGAGTGCTTCGACATCTCCCACCTGCAGGGGCAGGACGTGGTGGCGTCCATGGTCGTCTTCGAGGACGGCCTGGCGCGCAAGAGCGAGTACCGCCGCTTCCAGATCAAGACCTTCGAGGGGCAGGACGACGTCCGCTCCATGCACGAGGTCGTCTCCCGGCGCTTCCGCCGCTACCTGCAGGAGAAGCTGAGGACGGGGGAGTGGACGGAGGAGGACGGCGGCGACGGCGAGGTCCCGGCGGGGACGGACGACGGCAGACCCAAGCGCTTCGCCTACCCGCCGCAGCTGATCGTGGTCGACGGCGGCAAGCCCCAGGTCATGGCGGCCCACCGGGCGCTGGAGGAGCTCGGCGTCACCGATGTGGCCGTCTGCGGCCTGGCCAAGCGCCTGGAGGAGGTCTGGCTGCCCGGCGAGGACGACCCGGTCGTCCTGCCGCGCACCAGCGAGGGGCTGTACCTGCTGCAGCGCGTGCGCGACGAGGCGCACCGCTTCGCGATCTCCTACCAGCGCAGCAAGCGCGGCAAGAGCATGAAGGCCGGGCCTCTGGACGCGGTGCCCGGCCTGGGCAGCACCCGCAAGCAGGCGCTGCTGAAGCACTTCGGTTCCCTCAAGCGGCTGCGCGCCGCGACGGTCGAGCAGATCTGCGAGGCGCCGGGCATCGGCCGCAAGACGGCCGAGACCATCGTCGCGACGCTCGCCGCGGCGGCACCCGCCGCACCCGCCGTCAACACGGCGACCGGCGAGATCATCGACGACGCGGAGGAATGATGGACCTCCTGCCCTCCGGGCCCGGAGCCCGGAGAAGCAGCAGTATGGAAGAGGAGACGGCGCGGGGGCGCCGTCCGCGGACACGGGGGAAGGCAGCATGAACGCGACAGAGCGGGACGGAGCAACGGTGAGTACGGGCACGACGGCGGACACGGCCGCGGAGACGACGGGCATCCCCGAGCTGGTGATCATCTCCGGCATGTCGGGGGCGGGCCGCAGCACCGCCGCCAAGTGTCTGGAGGACCTGGGCTGGTTCGTCGTGGACAACCTGCCCCCCGCCCTGATCCCCACCATGGTGGACCTCGGCGCCCGCTCCCAGGGCAACGTGGCGCGCATCGCCGTGGTGGTGGACGTGCGCGGCCGCGGCTTCTTCGACAACCTCCGGGAGTCGCTGGCCGACCTGGCGGCCAAGAAGGTCAAGCGGCGGGTGATCTTCCTGGAGGCGTCCGACGACGCCCTGGTGCGCCGCTTCGAGTCGGTGCGCCGCCCGCACCCGCTGCAGGGCTCGGGCCGCATCGTCGACGGCATCGCCGCCGAGCGCGACCTGCTGCGCGAGCTGCGCGGGGACGCCGACCTGGTCATCGACACCTCCAGCCTCAACGTCCACGAGCTGCGGGCGAAGATGGACGCCCAGTTCGCGGGCGAGGAGGAGCCGGAGCTGCGGGCCACCGTCATGTCCTTCGGCTACAAGTACGGCCTGCCCGTCGACGCCGACCTCGTCGTCGACTGCCGCTTCCTGCCCAACCCGCACTGGGTGCCGGAGCTGCGGCCCTTCACCGGCCTGAACGAGGAGGTCTCGGGCTACGTCTTCAACCAGCCCGGCGCCAAGGAGTTCCTCGACCGCTACACCGAGCTGCTCCAGCTCATCGCCGCCGGCTACCGCCGCGAGGGCAAGCGGTACGTGACCATTGCGGTCGGCTGCACCGGCGGCAAGCACCGCTCGGTCGCCATGTCCGAGAAGCTCGCCCACCGCCTGGTCTCCGAGGGCGTGGAGACCGTCGTCGTGCACCGGGACATGGGGCGCGAGTGACCGGACGCAGCTTCCGCATGCGCCGCGTGAGCCGCCTGGTGGCGGGCCGGCCGCGCGGCGACGCGCAGCGGGCCCGCCGCCGGCCCGTCCGCGGCGCGCAGCCCAAGGTCGTCGCCCTGGGCGGCGGCCACGGGCTGTCGGCCTCGCTGGCCGCGCTGCGGCGCATCACCGGCGATCTGACGGCCGTGGTCACCGTCGCCGACGACGGCGGCTCCAGCGGCCGGCTGCGCGACGAGCTCGGCGTGCTGCCCCCCGGCGACCTGCGCAAGGCCCTGGCGGCCCTGTGCGGGGACGACGACTGGGGCCAGACCTGGGCCCGGGTGATCCAGCACCGCTTCGTCAGCGAGGGCGAGCTGCACGGCCACGCCGTGGGCAACCTGCTCATCGTGGCCCTGTGGGAGCAGCTGGGCGACCACGTGCAGGCGCTGGACCTGGTCGGCAAGCTGCTGGGCGCGCACGGCCGGGTGCTGCCGATGTCCGCCGTGCCGCTGGAGCTGCAGGCGCTGGTGCGCGGCCACGACCCGGCCGATCCCGAGGCGGTCACCACCGTGTGCGGGCAGGCCACCGTGGCGCTGACCCCGGGCGAGGTGCAGTCGGTGCACCTGGTCCCGGAGGACCCGCCGGCCGTGCCGGAGGCGGTGGAGGCCGTGCTGGACGCCGACTGGGTGGTGCTCGGCCCCGGCTCCTGGTTCTCCTCGGTGATCCCGCACCTGCTGGTGCCCGAGCTGCTGCAGGCGCTGCAGGAGACCCGGGCCCGGCGGGTGCTCTCGCTGAACCTCGCGCCGCAACCCGGCGAAACCGATGGCTTCTCCCCGCAGCGTCATTTGGAGGTTTTGGCCCGACACGCCCCTAAACTCGCCCTGGACGTGGTGCTGGCCGACGAGGCCGCCGTGCCCGATCGGGACAGCCTCGGCGAGGCCGCCAAGCGGCTCGGGGCTGCGGTCGAGCTGGCGCCGGTCGCCTCGCCCGACAGCTGCCAGACGCACGACCCGGAGCTG
This sequence comes from Streptomyces luteosporeus, assembly GCF_039532865.1. NCBI lineage: Bacteria > Bacillati > Actinomycetota > Actinomycetes > Kitasatosporales > Streptomycetaceae > Streptomyces > Streptomyces luteosporeus. The sequence goes on along the minus strand of NZ_BAAASL010000016.1, from coordinate 107,562 downwards.
TTGGCCGCCGCGTACGACCGTATTTTTCGGATGCATGGAAGGATCGGCCCATGGCGATGACGGCTGCGGTGAAGGACGAGATCTCCCGGCTCCCCGTCACCCGCACCTGCTGCCGGAAAGCGGAGGTCTCGGCGATCCTGCGGTTCGCGGGGGGCCTGCACCTGGTCAGCGGCCGCATCGTGATCGAGGCGGAGCTGGACACCGGGATCGCGGCCCGGCGGCTGCGCAAGGACATCCTGGAGATCTTCGGGCACTCCTCCGACCTGGTGGTGATGGCCCCCGGTGGGCTCCGGCGGGGCAGCCGGTACGTGGTGCGGGTGGTGGCGGGCGGTGACCAGCTGGCCCGCCAGACCGGCCTGGTCGACGGCCGCGGCCGGCCGATCCGCGGGCTGCCGCCGCAGGTCGTCTCCGGCGCCACCTGCGACGCGGAGGCGGCCTGGCGCGGCGCCTTCCTGGCCCACGGCTCGCTGACCGAGCCCGGCCGCTCCTCCTCGCTGGAGGTCACCTGCCCCGGCCCGGAGGCGGCCCTGGCGCTGGTCGGCGCGGCCCGCAGACTGCAGATCGCCGCGAAGGCCCGCGAGGTGCGCGGGGTGGACCGCGTCGTCGTCCGGGACGGTGACGCGATCGGCGCCCTGCTGACGCGCCTGGGCGCGCACGAGTCGGTGCTGGCCTGGGAGGAGCGGCGGATGCGCCGCGAGGTGCGGGCGACCGCCAACCGCCTGGCCAACTTCGACGACGCCAACCTGCGCCGCTCGGCCCGGGCCGCCGTCGCCGCGGGGGCCCGGGTGCAGCGTGCGCTGGAGATCCTCGGCGAGGAGGTGCCCGAGCACCTCGCCGCCGCGGGCCGGCTGCGCATGGAGCACAAGCAGGCCTCCCTGGAGGAGCTGGGCGCCCTGGCCGACCCGCCGCTGACCAAGGACGCCGTCGCGGGCCGCATCCGCCGCCTGCTGGCCATGGCCGACAAGCGCGCCCAGGACCTGGGCATCCCCGGCACCGAGTCGAACCTGGCCGAGCTGACCGAGGAGATGGCCGAGGGCATGGTCGGCTGATCGCACCGCCGTACGGCGCCCCCGTCACCCCCGTGGTGGCGGGGGCGCCGCGCTGTGCGCGGACGGCCGGGGAGGGGCGCAAAAGGCGTCGTTGACATGATCATGAGCCCGCCAAGAGCCTGACCCCCGAACCCCAGTGGCCCACAACGACAAGGGGGGCACATGAGACGCACGACCGGAACGGTCGTCACCGTGGCCGCGCTGTTAATCGGCGGCCTCACGGCAACACCCTCGGCCCACGCCCGCAGCGCCGCACCCGGCACGGCCGCCGAGAGCCTGGCGGTGTGGACCGCCGACGTCACCGCCGCACAGGTCCCGCTGCTGCTGCGCGCCGGCGTCGACGGCCACGAGCTCGGCGAGCGCGTCCCCGAGCGGGGGACGAAGGCCGTCGAGCTCTACCTCACCCCGTCCCAGGCCCGCGAGCTCCAGCAGCAGGGCATCGACGTCAAGGAGAAGCGCACCTCCGACGCCGCCCGCAAGCGCCTCGCGGCGCAAGGGGACGGCGTCTTCCGCCCGTACAGCGGGAAGAACGGCCTGCAGCAGGAGATCCGGGAGACCGCCCGCACCCACCCGGCCCTCACCAAGGTCGTCAGCATCGGGAAGACGGTGCGCGGCCAGGACATCCTCGCCGTCAAGGTCTCCAAGGACGCCGGCCGCACCCCCGACGGCGCCCGGCCCGCCGTGCTGTACATGTCCAACCAGCACGCCCGGGAGTGGATCACCCCGGAGACGAACCGGCGGTTGCTGCACCACGTCCTCGACCGCTACGGCAAGGACGCCCGCGTCACCCGCCTCGTCGACCGCACCGAACTGTGGTTCCTGCTGTCCGCCAACCCCGACGGCTACGACTACACCTTCCAGAGCCCCGCCACCCGCCTGTGGCGCAAGAACCTGCGCGACAACGACGGCGACGGCAGGATCGCTGCCGGCGACGGCGTCGACCTCAACCGCAACTTCCCCTACAAGTGGGGCTACGACAACGACGGTTCCTCCCCGCGCCCGGCCTCCGAGACCTACCGGGGCCCGGCCCCGGCCTCCGAGCCCGAGACCCGCGCGCTGGACGCCTTCGAAAAGCGCCACGACTTCGTCTACGCCGTCAACTACCACTCCGCGGCCGAACTGCTGCTCTACGGCGTCGGCTGGCAGGAGGCCACCCCCACCCCCGACGACGTCGCCTACCGGGCCCTGGCCGGCACCCCGGGGAACTCCGCGATCCCCGGCTACCGCCCGCAGCTGTCCTCCGAGCTCTACACCACCAACGGCGAGGCCGACGGCCACGCGGCGAACGTCAACGGCACGATGATGTTCACCCCTGAGATGTCGACCTGCGAGACCGCCTCGAAGGCCGACACCACCGGCCGCTGGAACCCCAAGGACTGCCCCTCGGTCTTCAACTTCCCCGACGACGAGAAGCTGATCCAGCGGGAGTTCACCAAGAACCTCCCCTTCGCCCTCGCCGTCGCCGAGAGCGCCACCCACCCCGACCGGCCCTCCTCCCCGGTCGGCCTGGCCGCCCCCGACTTCACCCCGCACGCCTTCACCACCTCCTACGCCCGCGACGGCCGCCAGATCGTCGCCGTCACCGCCCGCAAGAGCCTGACCGACACGCGCCTGAACTACCGCGTCGACGGCGGCCCCGTGCGCAGCGCCCCGCTGCGCGCCTGGAACGGCGGCGACCGCTACGGCGGCGAGGACAACATCCGCTTCGACGAGTACCGGGCCACCGTCGAGGGCGCCCATCCGGGCGCGAAGGTCACCGTGTGGTTCACCGGCCGCACCCACAAGGGCGGGTCCGCGGCCGCCGAGCCCTTCACCTTCACCGTGGCCCGCACCGCGCCGCGCGCCGACACGCTGGTCGTCGCCGACGAGGGCGGCACCGCCGCGGCCCGCAACACCGCCGCGTACGTGAAGGCGCTCGCCGACAACGGGCGCGAGAGCGCCGTGTGGGACGTCGCCACCCAGGGCGCGCCGCCCGCGCTGGGCGTCCTCGGCCACTACGACACCGTCGTGTGGTACGCCACCGGCCGCCCCGACGGGGCCACCCTGCTGGCCGTGCGCGACTTCCTCAACGAGGGCGGCAAGCTGATCACCGCGGGCGTCCGGGCGGGCAGCAGCACCCGGGTCGCCGGCGTGGAGAGCGACGACTTCGCCCGCTTCTACCTGGGGGCCGGCTCGCACACCGCGCAGGCCCGGCCCGGCCGCTTCACCGGTGCGGGTGAGCTCGCGGGCACCACGGCACACCTCGGACCGCTCGCGTGGGCCGGTGCCTTCAGCCCGCTGTCCGAGCAGCTGCCGCCGGAGACCTTCCCGCAGTTCCGCAGCGCCGCGGCCGGTGCCTACACCCCCGCGGCCATCACGCAGCGTGATGGAAAGGCGGCGCCGGTGCCGTCCGCGGCGGCCGTCACGACGCGCGACACGGTGCTGTTCGGCTTCGGTCTGGAGCACGTCGCGGACCCCCGCGAGAGGGCTGCGCTGACCGGTGGAGCCCTGCGCGCGATCGGTGGATGAACCCCTTGTTCCGCCCACCTGAGCAGGCCCTCTTTCACCTGCGAGGGGGCCGGACGGGCCCGCGCGGCCAATGTCACGTACCTCCCTTCTTAGAGGTAGGGTCGGTGGTGGTCGGGGACATCCCATACAGCCGCCGGGGACAGCCCGGCACACCAACGAGGAGATCGGTTCGTGACGATCCGCGTAGGCATCAACGGCTTTGGCCGTATCGGTCGTAACTACTTCCGTGCGCTCCTGGAGCAGGGTGCGGACATCGAGATCGTCGGTGTCAACGACCTGACCGACAACGCCACCCTGGTGCACCTGCTGAAGTACGACTCCATCCTGGGTCGTCTCAAGCACGAGGTCAGCCACACCGACGACACGATCACCGTCGGCAACATGACCTTCAAGACGATGGCCGAGCGGGACCCGGCCGCCCTGCCCTGGGGCGAGCTCGGTGCCGACATCGTCATCGAGTCCACCGGCATCTTCACCAAGCGCGAGGACGCCGCCAAGCACCTCGCCGCCGGTGCCAAGAAGGTCCTGATCTCCGCGCCCGCCTCCAACGAGGACATCACCATCGTGATGGGCGTGAACCAGGACAAGTACGACGCGGCCAACCACCACGTCATCTCCAACGCCTCCTGCACCACCAACTGCGTGGCGCCGATGGCGAAGGTGCTGGACGAGAGCTTCGGCATCGTCAAGGGCCTGATGACGACGGTCCACGCGTACACCAACGACCAGCGCATCCTCGACTTCCCGCACAAGGACCTGCGCCGCGCCCGCGCCGCCGCGGAGAACATCATCCCGACCTCGACCGGTGCCGCCAAGGCCACCGCCCTGGTCCTGCCGCAGCTCAAGGGCAAGCTGGACGGCATGGCCATGCGCGTCCCGGTCCCCACCGGCTCCGTGACCGACCTGGTCGTCGAGCTGGAGCGCGAGGTCACCAAGGACGAGATCAACACCGCCTTCCAGAAGGCCGCCGAGGGCCAGCTGAAGGGCATCCTCGAGTACACCGAGGACCCGATCGTCTCCGCGGACATCGTCAACTGGCCGGCCTCCTGCACCTTCGACGCCTCGCTGACGATGGCGCAGGGCAAGCAGGTCAAGATCATCGGCTGGTACGACAACGAGTGGGGTTACTCCAACCGCCTGGTGGACCTCACCGTCTTCGTCGGCGGCCAGCTCTGATCTCCGCCTGACCCCTCAGGCGCCGAGATGGTAAGGACGGGGCTCGTACGACGCGATGACGCGTCGTCCGGGCCCCGTTCCATGGCTGTTCCTTACCGAAGTCACGGAGTCACTGCATGAAGACGATCGACGATCTCATCCGGGACGGTGTCGAAGGCAAGCGAGTCTTCGTCCGCGCCGACCTGAACGTGCCCCTGGAGGGCACCGTCATCACCGACGACGGCCGCATCCGCGCCGTCGCGCCGACGATCGCCAAGCTGGCCGAGGCCGGCGCCAAGGTGATCGTCGCCTCCCACCTGGGTCGTCCCAAGGGCGCCCCGGACCCCGCGTTCTCCCTGGCCCCGGTCGCCGGCCGGCTCGGCGAGATCCTGGGCCGCCCCGTCGCATTCGCCACCGACACCGTGGGTGACAGCGCGAAGGCCACCGTCGCCGGTCTCGGCGACGGCGAGGTCACGCTGCTGGAGAACCTGCGGTTCAACGCGGGCGAGACCAGCAAGGACGACGCCGAGCGCGGCGCCTTCGCCGACGCCCTCGCCTCGCTCGCCGACCTCTACGTCGGCGACGGCTTCGGCGCCGTGCACCGCAAGCACGCCTCGGTCTTCGACCTCCCGGCGCGCCTGCCGCACGCGGCCGGCGGCCTGATCGCCGCCGAGGTCGGGGTGCTGAAGAAGCTCACCGAGGAGGTGCAGCGCCCGTACGTGGTCGTCCTGGGCGGCGCCAAGGTCTCCGACAAGCTGGGCGTCATCGACAACCTGCTGAAGAAGGCCGACCGCATCCTCATCGGCGGCGGCATGTCGTACACCTTCCTGGCCGCCAAGGGCCACGAGGTCGGCATCTCGCTGCTGCAGGAGGACCAGAAGGCCACCTGCCTCGCGTACCTGGCGGAGGCGGAGAAGCGCGGCGTGGAGTTCGTCCTGCCCGTCGACGTCCTGGTCTCGGCCGAGTTCCCGGACCTGAAGGGCAAGACCCCGGCCGACTACGAGGTCGTCGCCACCGACGCCATCCCGGCCGACAAGGAGGGCCTGGACATCGGCCCGAAGACGCGTGAGCTCTACGCGTCCAAGCTCGCCGACGCCGGCACCGTCTTCTGGAACGGCCCGATGGGCGTCTTCGAGCACCCCGACTTCGCGGGCGGCACGAAGGCCGTCGCCCAGGCCCTGGTGGACACGGACGGCTTCACCGTCGTCGGTGGCGGTGACTCGGCCGCGGCCGTGCGCATCCTGGGCTTCGACGAGAACGCTTTCGGCCACATCTCGACCGGTGGTGGCGCCAGCCTCGAATACCTCGAGGGCAAGACGCTCCCCGGCCTCGCCGCACTGGAGGACTGAACCACCGTGACCGCACGCACCCCGCTGATGGCGGGCAACTGGAAGATGAACCTCAACCACCTCGAGGCCATCGCCCACGTCCAGAAGCTCGCCTTCTCCCTCGCCGACAAGGACTACGACCGCGTCGAGGTCGCCGTCCTGCCGCCCTTCACCGACCTGCGCTCGGTGCAGACGCTGGTGGACGGCGACAAGCTGCAGATCAAGTACGGCGCCCAGGACATCTCGGCGCACGACTCCGGCGCCTACACCGGCGAGATCTCCGGCGCCATGCTCGCCAAGCTCAAGTGCACCTTCGTCGCCGTCGGGCACTCCGAGCGCCGCCAGTACCACGGCGAGACCGACGAGATCTGCAACGCCAAGGTCAAGGCCGCCTTCAGGCACGGCATCACCCCGATCCTGTGCGTCGGTGAGGGCCTGGACGTCCGCAAGGCCGGCAACCAGGTCGCCCACACCCTCGCCCAGGTCGACGGCGGCCTGAAGGACGTGCCGGCCGAGCAGGCCGCCACGGTCGTGATCGCCTACGAGCCGGTGTGGGCCATCGGCACCGGCGAGGTCGCCACGCCCGAGGACGCCCAGGAGGTCTGCGGGGCCATCCGCGGCCGCCTGGCCGAGCTCTACGACCAGGAGCTGGCCGACAAGGTCCGCATCCAGTACGGCGGCTCGGTCAAGTCCGGCAACATCGCCGCGATCATGGCCCAGCCCGACGTGGACGGCGCCCTGATCGGCGGCGCCTCGCTGGACGCCGACGAATTCGTCAAGATCGTCCGCTTCGGCGATCAGTAGCGGCTATGACGACGGGTGCTCCCCGTCGTACCCTGTCGGGGCCGGGACCGGCACGAATGCCGGTCGCCGGCCCCGCAGCACTTTCCATTCAGTCAGTCCGAGAGAGTTGGTCCAGCCGTGGTCATCGGGTTCTCGATCGCCCTCATCGTCTTCAGCGTGCTGCTGATGATGCTGGTGCTCATGCACAAGGGGAAGGGCGGCGGCCTGTCCGACATGTTCGGTGGCGGCATGCAGTCCTCCGTCGGCGGATCCTCGGTCGCCGAGCGGAACCTCGACCGGATCACCATCGTGATCGGTCTGCTGTGGTTCGCGTGCATCATCGCGCTCGGCGTCCTGATGAAGCTCGACAGCTGACGCGTCGTCGCGACCGCGGCCTATGATGGGGCTGCGTCCTTCGCGGCCGGGCTGTAACTCCTGCCACTGGACGCGCGTTGGGCCTTACGTAGACTGAGGCGCCCGCAGCGGAGCCGACCACCTGGCTCCGCGGCACCATCACGCAGGGAGTTACGACCGTGGCAAGTGGCAACGCGATCCGAGGAAGCCGGGTCGGGGCGGGGCCGATGGGCGAGGCCGAGCGGGGCGAATCCGCACCGCGCCTGCGCATCTCCTTCTGGTGCTCGAACGGGCACGAGACGCAGCCCAGCTTCGCCAGCGACGCCCAGGTGCCCGACACCTGGGACTGCCCCCGCTGTGGCTTCCCCGCCGGACAGGACCGGGACAACCCGCCGGACCCGCCGCGCACCGAGCCCTACAAGACCCATCTGGCCTACGTCCGCGAGCGGCGCAGCGACGCCGACGGCGAGGCGATCCTCGCCGAGGCGCTCGCCAAGCTGCGCGGGGAGATCTGAGGCCGGATCACCCGGACGGACGCACAGCGGCCCGGTCGCACACCCCACACGGTGTGCGGCCGGGCCGCTGTGCTGTGCGCTGGGCCGTGCACGTGCGAGGAATCGACGGCAGATCAATTAGGTTGGAAACGGCGGGGACCAACCGAGTAGAAGTGGGCTGATGTCCGAGATGAACGCACAGGGCCGCACCAGGCCGGACCGCACCCGCGAGTGGCAGGCACTGGCCAAGCACCGCGCCGAACTGGGGGAGGTGCACCTGCGTCAGCTGTTCGCCGACGATCCGCGGCGCGCCGAGAGGTACACCCTGACCGTCGGCGACCTGTACCTCGACTACTCCAAGCACCTCGTCACCGACGAGACCCTCACCCTGCTGCGCGAGCTGGCCGCCGCGATGGACGTGGCCGGTCTGCGCGACGCGATGTTCCGCGGCGAGAAGATCAACACCACCGAGGGCCGCGCGGTGCTCCACACCGCCCTGCGCGCCCCCGAGTCCGCCGTCGTCGAGGTCGACGGGGAGAACGTCGTCCCCGCCGTGCACGCCGTGCTGCGCAAGATGCAGGTCTTCACCGACCGCATCCTTTCGGGTGATTGGAAGGGTCACACCGGCAAGCGCATCCGCAACATCGTCAACATCGGCATCGGCGGCTCCGACCTCGGCCCGGCGATGGCGTACGAGGCGCTGCGCCCCTACACCCACCGCGATCTCACCTTCCGCTTCGTCAGCAACGTCGACGGCGCGGACCTGCACGAGGCCGTGCGCGACCTGGACGCCGCCGAGACGCTGTTCATCGTCGCCTCCAAGACCTTCACCACGATCGAGACCATCACCAACGCCACCTCCGCGCGCAACTGGCTGCTCGACCGGCTGGGCGCCGGCGAGGAAGCGGTGGCCAAGCACTTCGTCGCGCTGTCGACGAACGCGGAGAAGGTCGCCGAGTTCGGCATCGACACCGCCAACATGTTCGAATTCTGGGACTGGGTCGGCGGCCGCTACTCCTTCGACTCCGCCATCGGCCTCTCCCTGATGATCGCCATCGGCCCCGACCGCTTCCGCGAGATGCTGGCCGGCTTCCACCTCGTCGACGAGCACTTCCGCACCGCGCCCTTCGAGGAGAACGCCCCCGTCCTGCTGGGCCTGCTCGGCATCTGGTACGGCAACTTCCACGGCGCGCAGTCGCACGCGGTGCTGCCCTACAGCCACTACCTGTCGAAGTTCCCGGCCTACCTGCAGCAGCTCGACATGGAGTCCAACGGCAAGTCCGTCGACCGCGACGGAACGCCCGTCACCTGGCAGACCGGGCCGGTGGTCTGGGGCACGCCCGGCACCAACGGGCAGCATGCGTACTACCAGTTGATCCACCAGGGCACCGAACTCATCCCCGCCGACCTGCTGGGCTTCGCCCGGCCCGTCGAGGAGCTGGAGCCGCGGCTCGCCGCCCAGCACGACCTGCTGATGGCCAACCTCTTCGCCCAGGGCCAGGCGCTCGCCTTCGGCAAGACGGCCGAGGAGGTCGAGGCGGAGGGCGTACCGGCCGACCTGGTGCCGCACAAGACGTTCCGGGGCAACCACCCGACGACGACGATCCTGGCGAACGAGCTCAGCCCGTCGGTGCTGGGGCAGCTGATCGCACTGTACGAGCACAAGGTGTTCGTACAGGGGGCGATCTGGAACATCGACTCCTTCGACCAGTGGGGCGTCGAGCTGGGCAAGGTCCTCGCGAAGCGGGTCGAGCCGGCGCTGACGGAAGGCACCGCGGTGCCGGGGCTCGACGCCTCGACCGCATCCCTGGTCGCGCGCTACCGCGCGGCGCGGGGCCGCTGACGCGCCGCGCACGCAAACAGAAGCGCCGGGCGGGCTGCATCGCAGCCCGCCCGGCGCTTCTGTTCGTTCGTGCCGGTTACGGCGACGCCGGGGGGTACAGGCTGCGCGGCAGCTGTGCCGCCGCGGCCTGGTCCAGGAGCCACAGCGTGCGGCGCGTGCCGCGGGCACCCGCGGCCGGGGCCTGGACCTCGCCCGCGCCGGAGAGGGCCATCGCCACCGCCGTGGCCTTGTCCTCGCCGGCCGCCAGCAGCCAGACCTCCCGTGCCGCCCGGATCGCCGGGAGCGTCAGCGACACCCGCGTCGGCGGCGGCTTGGGAGAGCCGTGGACGCCGATGACCGTGCGCTCGGTCTCCCGTACGCCCGGGTGCTCCGGGAAGAGGGAGGCCACGTGCGTGTCGGGGCCGACGCCCAGCAGCAGGACGTCGAACGCCGGCACCGGGCCGTGGTCCTCCGGCCGGGCGGCGGCGGCCAGTTCGGCCGCGTACGCCTCGGCCGCCGCGTCGGCGTCCTCGTGCGTGCCGTCCGGGGCCGGCATGAAGTGCACCCGGGCCGGGTCGAGGCCGACCCGGTCGAGGAGGGCCTCGCGCGCCTGGGTGTCGTTGCGCTCGGGGTCGCCCTCGGGCAGGAAGCGCTCGTCGCCCCACCACAGGTCGAGCCGGGACCAGTCGATCGCGTCCCGGGCGGGCGCGGCGGCGAGGGCCGCGAGGAGCGCGTTGCCGTTGCGCCCGCCGGTCAGGACGACGGAGGCGCAGCCGCGGGCGGCCTGGGCGTCCACGATCTTCGTGATCAGCCGGGCCGCCGCGGCCTGGGCCATCAGCTCCTTGTCGCGGTGGACGACGATCTGCGGGGTGCTCACTTGCCCGCCCGCTTCCTGGCCGGCTTCTTCGCCGCCGGTTCGGCCGCCTCGGCCGGCTCGGCCGCCTCGGCGGCTTCGGCCGGCTGTTCCGGGTCGGCCGGCTCGCCGCCGCCCCCGGCGGGGGTCGCGGCGGGCAGCGGTTCGCCCAGGGCCTCGACGCCGTACTTGACCGCGGACTCGTAGATGAGGTCCGGGTCGAGCCGGCGCAGCTCCTCCGCGAGGAGGTCGGCGGTGTCGCGGCGCTTGAGCGCGACCGACCGGTCGGGCTGGCCGCGCATGGTGAGCTTGGCCAGGGAGCCGTCGGCGCGGTCGAGGGTGATGACGCCGTCCTTGGTCTCCATGCGCACGGCGGTCAGGCCGGGCCCCTCGGAGACGGTGCGCCGGGCGGTCACCCCGAGCCGGTCGGCCAGCCACATGGCCAGCAGCTCGCCGCTGGGGTTGTAAGCCTCGCCCTCGACCTCGGCCGCGGTGATCTCGATGCCGGGCTGCTGGTCGAGCGCGGCGGCGAGGACCGAGCGCCACGGCGTGATGCGGGTCCAGGCCAGGTCCGTGTCGCCGGGCGTGTAGGTGGCGGCGCGGGTGGCGAGCTCGGCGACGGGGTCCTCGGCGGTGTAGGCGTCGGTGACCCGGCGCTGGCCGAGCGCGCCGAGGGGGTCCTTGGCGGGGTTGGCGGGGGAGCCCACCGGCCACCAGACGACGACGGGGGCGTCCGGCAGCAGCAGGGGCAGCACCACGGACTGGGCGTGGTCTATGACCTCGCCGTACAGCCGCAGCACCACCGTCTCGCCGGCGCCGGCGTCGCCGCCCACGCGGACCTCGGCGTCCAGGCGGGCCTGGGCGCGGTCGCGGGGCGAGCGGCTGACCCGCTTGATGACGACGAGCTTGCGCGAGGGGTGCTCGCGGGACGCCTCGTTGGCGGCCTTGAGCGCGTCGTAGGCGTGCTCCTCGTCGGTGACGATGACCAGGGTGAGGACCATGCCGCTGGCCGGGGTGCCGATGGCGCGGCGGCCCTGGACCAGCGCATTGTTGATCTTGCTGGCCGTGGTGTCCGTAAGGTCGATCTTCATGGCCGACGCCAGCTCCGTCCGTCTCGTGCGAGCATCTCGTCCGCCTCGACCGGCCCCCAGGTGCCGGCCGGGTACTGCGCGGGCCTGCCGTGCTTGTCCCAGTACTCCTCGATGGGGTCGAGGATCTGCCAGGAGAGCTCGACCTCCTTCAGGCGCGGGAAGAGGTTGGACTCGCCGAGCAGGACGTCGAGGATCAGCCGCTCGTACGCCTCGGGGCTCGACTCGGTGAAGGACTCGCCGTAGGCGAAGTCCATCGAGACGTCCCGGACCTCCATCTGGGTGCCCGGCACCTTCGAGCCGAAGCGCACGGTGACGCCCTCGTCCGGCTGCACCCGGATCACCAGGGCGTTCTGCCCCAGCTCCTCGGTGGCGGTCTGGTCGAAGGGGGAGTAGGGGGCGCGCTGGAAGACGACCGCGATCTCGGTGACGCGGCGGCCCAGCCGCTTGCCGGTGCGCAGGTAGAAGGGGACGCCCGCCCAGCGGCGGTTGTCGATGTCCAGCTTGATCGCGGCGTAGGTGTCGGTCTTGGAGTTCGGGTCGGTGCCCTCCTCCTCCAGGTAGCCGACGACCTCCTCGCCGCCCTGCCAGCCGTGCGTGTACTGGCCGCGCACGGTCTCCTTGCCCAGGTCCTTCGGCAGCCGGACGGCGCTGAGCACCTTGGTCTTCTCGGCGGCCACGGCGTCGGCGTCGAAGGAGACGGGCTCTTCCATCGCCGTCAGCGCCAGCAGCTGCAGCAGGTGGTTCTGGATGACGTCGCGGGCGGCGCCGATGCCGTCGTAGTAGCCGGCGCGGCCGCCGATGCCGATGTCCTCGGCCATGGTGATCTGCACGTGGTCGACGTAGGACCGGTTCCAGATCGGCTCGAAGAGGGTGTTGGCGAAGCGCAGGGCCAGGATGTTCTGGACCGTCTCCTTGCCGAGGTAGTGGTCGATGCGGAAGACCGACTCGGCGGGGAAGACGTCGTGGACGATCCGGTTGAGCTCCTGGGCGCTGGCCAGGTCGTGGCCGAAGGGCTTCTCGATGACGGCGCGCCGCCAGGCGCCCTCCTGCTGCTCGGCCAGGCCGTGCTTCTTGAGCTGCTGGACGACCGTGGGGAAGAACTTCGGCGGTACCGACAGGTAGAAGGCGAAGTTGCCGCCCGTGCCCTGGGCCGCGTCCAGCTCCTCTATGGTCGCCTTGAGGGTCTCGAAGGCCGTGTCGTCGTCGAAGTCGCCCTGGACGAACCGGCAGCCCTGCACCAGCTGCGCCCAGACCTCCTCACGGAAGGGGGTGCGGGCGTGCTGCTTGACGGCCTCGTAGACGACCTGGGCGAAGTCCTCGTCCTCCCACTGCCGGCGGGCGAAGCCGATGAGGGAGAAGCCCGGCGGGAGCAGGCCGCGGTTGGCCAGGTCGTAAACGGCCGGCATCAGCTTTTTACGTGACAAATCACCCGTGACGCCGAAGATGACCAGGCCCGACGGCCCCGCGATGCGCGGGAGCCGTCGGTCCAGAGCGTCACGCAGCGGATTGCTGCTGCTCAATTCATGCCTCCGGTGCCAGGCGCTTGAGCTCCGCCTCGGTGGACTTCAGAAGGTCGTTCCAGGACTGCTCGAACTTGTCGACGCCCTCGTCCTCCAGGAGCTGGACGACCTCGTCGTACGAGACGCCCAGGCGGGCGAGCGCGTCGAGCTCGGCCTTGGCCTGCTCGTACGTGCCGCGCACCGTGTCACCCGTGATCCGGCCGTGGTCACCGGTGGCCTGCAGCGTGGCCTCCGGCATGGTGTTGACCGTGTTGGGGGCGACCAGGTCGTCGACGTACAGCGTGTCCTTGTAGGCCGGGTCCTTCACACCGGTCGAGGCCCACAGCGGACGCTGCTTGTTGGCGCCGGCCTTCTCCAGCTCGGCCCAGCGGTCGGAGGAGAACACCTCCTCGTACGCCTGGTAGGCCAGACGGGCGTTGGCCAGGGCGGCCTTGCCGCGCAGCTCCTTGGCCTCGTCCGTGCCCAGCGCGTCCAGGCGCTTGTCGATCTCGGTGTCCACGCGGGAGACGAAGAAGGACGCGACCGAGTGGATCAGCGACAGGTCCAGGCCCGCGGCCTTGGCCTTCTCCAGACCGGTCAGGTAGGCGTCCATCACCGCGCGGTAGCGCTCGAGCGAGAAGATCAGCGTGACGTTGACGCTGATGCCCAGCCCGATGGTCTCGGCGATGGCCGGCAGGCCCGCCTTCGTCGCGGGGATCTTGATCAGGGTGTTGGGCCGGTCCACCAGCCAGGCCAGCTGCTTGGCCTCGGCCACGGTGGCGCGGGTCTTGTGCGCCAGGCGCGGGTCGACCTCGATGGAGACCCGGCCGTCACGGCCGCCGGTGGCGTCGAAGACCGGGCGCAGGATGTCGGCGGCGTCGCGGACGTCCGCCGTGGTGATCATGCGAATGGCCTCTTCGACGGTGACCTCACGGGCGGCGAGGTCGGCGAGCTGCTGCTCGTAGCCGTCGCCGCTGGAGATCGCCTTCTGGAAGATCGACGGGTTGGTCGTCACGCCCACCACGTGGCTCTGGTCGATGAGCTCGGCCAGGTTGCCGGACGTGATGCGCTTGCGGGACAGGTCGTCCAGCCAGATCGCGACGCCTTCGTCGGAGAGGCGCTTGAGTGCGTCTGTCATGGGGTCTGCATCTCCTAGCAGGTGTGTGTACGAAGCGTCAGCGGCGGGCGGCGTCGGCGATCGACTCGCGGGCGGCCTCGACCACGGCCTCGGGGGTCAGGCCGAACTCGCGGTAGAGCACCTTGTAGTCGGCGGAGGCGCCGAAGTGCTCCAGCGAGACGATGCGGCCGGCGTCACCGACGTAGCGGTACCAGGTCAGACCCACACCGGCCTCCACGGCGACGCGGGCCTTGACGTCCGGCAGCAGCACGCCGTCCCGGTACGCCTGGTCCTGCTCCTCGAACCACTCGACGGACGGCATCGACACCACGCGGGTCGGCACGCCCTCGGTCTGCAGGGTCTCGCGGGCCTCGACGGCCAGCTGCACCTCGGAGCCGGTGGCGATCAGGATGACCTGCGGGCGGCCGCCCTCGGCCTCCAGCAGCACGTAGCCGCCCTTGGCCACGCCCTCGTTGGGCTCGTAGGTCGGCACGTTCTGGCGGGTGAGGGCCAGGCCGTGCGGGGCCGGCTTGGCGACGTGGCGCTTCATGATCTCGCGCCAGGCGATCGCCGTCTCGTTGGCGTCGGCCGGACGGACCATGTTCAGGCCCGGGATGGCGCGCAGCGCGGCCATGTGCTCGACCGGCTGGTGGGTCGGGCCGTCCTCGCCCAGGCCGATGGAGTCGTGCGTCCACACGTAGGTGACCGGCAGCTTCATCAGCGCGGCCAGGCGCACGGCCGGACGCATGTAGTCGGAGAACACCAGGAAGGTGCCGCCGTAGACGCGGGTGTTGCCGTGCAGCGCGATGCCGTTCATGGTCGAGCCCATGGCGTGCTCGCGGATGCCGAAGTGGATCGTGCGCCCGTACGGGTTCGCCTCCGGCAGCGGGTTGCCCGCCGGGAGGAAGGACGACGACGGGTCGATCGTGGTGTTGTTCGAGCCGGCGAGGTCGGCCGAGCCGCCCCACAGCTCGGGCAGCACGCCGCCGAGCGCCTTGAGGACCTCACCGGAGGCCTTGCGGGT
Source organism: Streptomyces luteosporeus (assembly GCF_039532865.1). Lineage (NCBI taxonomy): Bacteria > Bacillati > Actinomycetota > Actinomycetes > Kitasatosporales > Streptomycetaceae > Streptomyces > Streptomyces luteosporeus. Next base: position 92,485 of record NZ_BAAASL010000016.1, on the reverse strand, counting down.
GGCGACGTCCTTGCCGGCCGGGAAGACGGGGATCTCCTTCTCCCAGCCGTCCGGGAGCTCGCCCGCGGCGATGCGGTCGAACTCGGCGGCGCGCTCCGGGTTGGCCTCGCGCCACTTCTGCAGCTGCTTCTCCCAGGTCGCCCGGGCCTCGCGGCCGCGGTCGACGACCTTGCGGACGTGGGCGAAGACCTCGTCCTCGATCTGGAAGTGCTGCTCGGGGTCGAAGCCCAGCACCCGCTTGGTCGCGGCGACCTCGGCCTCGCCCAGCGCCGAGCCGTGGGAGGCCTCGGTGTTCTGGGCGTTGGGGGCCGGCCAGGCGATGATCGTGCGGGCGGCGATGATCGACGGCCGCTCGGTCTCGGCCTTGGCCGCCTGGAACGCCGCGTACAGCGCCTGGACGTCGAAGTCGCCGTTGGCGGCCTGCTCGATGCGCTGGACGTGCCAGCCGTAGGCCTCGTAGCGCTTGAGGACGTCCTCGGAGAAGGCGGTCTCGGTGTCGCCCTCGATCGAGATGTGGTTGTCGTCGTACAGCGCGATCAGGTTGCCGAGCTTCTGGTGGCCGGCGAGCGAGGACGCCTCGGCCGAGATGCCCTCCTCCAGGTCGCCGTCGGAGACGATCGCCCAGATGGTGTGGTCGAACGGGGACTCGCCCTGCGGCGCCTCCGGGTCGAACAGACCGCGCTCGTAGCGCGCGGCCATCGCCATGCCCACGGCGTTGGCGATGCCCTGGCCCAGCGGGCCGGTGGTGGTCTCCACACCGCGGGTGTGACCGTGCTCCGGGTGGCCCGGGGTCTTGCTGTCCCAGGTGCGGAACGCCTTGAGGTCCGCCAGCTCCAGGCCGTACCCGGCCATGAACAGCTGGACGTACAGGGTCAGGCTGGTGTGACCCGGGGAGAGGACGAACCGGTCGCGGCCGGTCCAGTCGGCGTCACTGGGGTCGTGGCGCATCAGCTTCTGGAACAGCAGGTAGGCCGCGGGCGCCAGGGACATCGCCGTGCCGGGATGGCCGTTGCCGACCTTCTGCACGGAGTCCATCGCCAGGACGCGGGCGGTATCGACGGCCCTCTGGTCCAGTTCGGTCCATTCGAGGTCTGTGGTGGTCGGCTTCATGCTCACCCTCGGATCAGGGCTCCTCTCCACATGATCAATCTGCCGGGGGCGGTATGTTCCGCCACGACGCGGCGGACCCGAGCCTACCCCCGCCTGGACGCGCATCTTTTCGACGTACAGTCGGGCTCACCGGCACTCATTTGAGACGTGTCAAACGTGTCGGGCGGCTCTCATGTGATCGGTACGGACCGCCGGTGCATCAGCGGGATCCTCGACCATTCGATCGCCGACCGGGGCAACCTCATCCTGATGTGAATCATTCCCGCCGCGGGGCACGGCGGGTCCTCCTCTCCAGCCTGCCGGGCGCAGCGCCCGCGCGCCTGTCGAGGGCGGCTGTTCCGGCCGGGCCCCGGGGGGAAACACGACCCACCCCGGCGAAGGCCGTGCTACCCCCTGCGTCTAGAGTGGCGTAGTACGCGCAAGCCTTTACCCGGGATTCAGGCCCGGACGCGCTTGCTGGCCTTATCTCTGTCAGGGGTGTGCGTGACGGCCGTCGAATCCCGTCCTGCAGGGGTGCTCGTCGACGAGCGCCCCGCTCACCGGCCGTTGGGCGCCCGGGTCAAGGGCTTCGTGGCGCTGACGAAGCCGCGCGTCATCGAGCTGCTGCTGATGACGACGGTGCCGGTGATGTTCCTGGCGGCCCAGGGCGTGCCCGACCTGTGGCTGGTCCTGGCCACCTGCATCGGCGGCTACCTCTCCGCGGGCGGTGCCGGGGCGTACAACATGTACATCGACCGGGACATCGACGCGATGATGGACCGCACGTCCCAGCGTCCGCTCGTCACCGGCATGGTCTCCCCCCGCGAGTGCCTGGTCTTCGCCACCGCGCTGACCGTCGGCTCGACGGTGTGGTTCTGGTATCTGGTCAACCCCCTGTCGGCGATGCTCTCGCTCGGCGCCAATGCGTTCTACGTCATCGTCTACACGATGATCCTCAAGCGGCGTACGGCCCAGAACATCGTCTGGGGCGGCATCGCCGGCTGCCTGCCGGTGATCATCGGCTGGTCCGCGGTGAAGAACGAGGTCTCCTGGGCCTCCCTGATCCTCTTCCTGGTCATCTTCTTCTGGACGCCGCCGCACTACTGGCCGCTGTCGATGAAGGTCAAGGACGACTACGAGCGCGTCGGCGTGCCGATGCTGCCGGTCGTCGCGGGCAACAAGGCCGTGGCCAAGCAGATCGTCCTCTACAGCTGGGTGATGGTCGGCGTGTCGCTGCTGCTCACGCCCCTGGGCTACACCGGCTGGTTCTACACGCTGGTCGCCGTGGTCTGCGGCGCACTGTGGCTGAAGGAGGCGCACGCGCTGCAGGCGCGCGCCAAGGCGGGCGTCACCGGGCCCAAGCTCAAGGAGATGCGCCTCTTCCACTGGTCGATCACGTACGTGTCGCTGCTCTTCACGGCCGTGGCCATCGACCCCTTCCTGCGCTGACACGCACCAGGGCGTCCTGACGACGGGCGCTTCGGGTGGCCAAGGCCACCCGAAGCGCCCGTCGCCGTATGGGGCTACTCGTCGGTAGCATCCTGGCCATGGCAGACAACAAGGCAGCAGCAAAGCTCGCCCGGCAGATCACCGCCTTCGCCAAGCAGCACGGCGGCAGCGCGGAGGGGCAGCTCGCGCACATCGGCCGCGGCACGACGCGCATCGCCCTGGTCGGGGCCGACGGACAGTGGGGCAACCTCGTCGCCCGCACGCACGAGACCGCGCGCGAGGCGGCCGAGCTGGCCGGGCTCACGCTGCGGGACGACTTCGACGGCGAGATGGCGGCGAAGGTGCGCACGGGCCCGTACGAGTGGAAGCGCATGGCGGGCCTGCAGATCGGCGGCCCGAGCAACGGGTAGCCCTGCGGGCGGCTGAGCCCCGGTCCCGCCGCCCCCAGCTACCGCTGGGAGGTGCGCCCCGTCAGGGGCGCGGGGAACTGCGCGATCGGCCACGGACGGCCTGCAGCCGACGCACCACCCCGGGGCCCGGGTGCGGCACGGCACCCACCTGCGGGCGCGTCGTGGCTTGTCGCGCAGTTCCCCGCGCCCCTACGGGGCGCCTAGCGGCCGGCGGCCGCGAGGGCCGTGGCGGCCTCGGCCGCCGGCGCCGGCAGTGCCGGCGCCTCGCCCCGCGTCCGGAGCGACAGCGACACCCGCAGGACCGCGATCCACACCAGGCACGAGCCGAACATGTGCGTGCCCACCACGATCTCGGGCGAGTCGTTGAAGTACTGCACGTACCCGATGACCCCCTGCAGCATCAGCACGACGAACAGCTCCGCCACCCGCCGCCGCGGCACCGCCGGCGCCCCCACGGCCCGCAGGACGAACCACAGGGCCGCCGTCAGGCCGACGACGACGAAGACGAAGTCGACGTGCAGCTGGGTGATCTGGTGCCAGTCCAGCGGGATGCGGTGGACGTTCTTCTTGGCGTCGCCCGCGTGCCGGCCCGAGCCGGTCACCACGGTGCCGGCGACGATCAGCAGGGCGGTCGTCGCGACCAGGACCCAGCCGAGCTGCCGTACGGGGCGGGCCACCAGGTCGCGGGGCTCCTCGTCGCCCTCGTGGGAGCGGTGCCACATCACCACGGCGACCGTCAGCAGTGCCGTGGAGGCGAGGAAGTGCGCGGCGACGATGTACGGGTTGAGGCCCGTCAGTACGGTGATGCCGCCGATGATGCCGTTCGCGGCGATGATCCAGAACTGGATCCAGCCCAGGCGGGTGAGGCCCTGCCGGCGCGGCAGGTGGGCGCGCGCCGCCACGATCGCCACGCCGACGACGGCGCACAGCACGTACGTCAGCATGCGGTTGGTGAACTCGATGACGCCGTTGATGCCCATGGCGGGCGTGGGCGTCAGGCTGTCCTCCGTGCACGTCGGCCAGGTCGGGCAGCCGAGGCCCGACTGGGTGAGCCGGACCGCGCCGCCGGTGACCACGATGACGACGGCCATGACGACGGTGGCGAGCGCGGCGCGTCGGACGAAGCGGGCGGAGGGCTGCCAGCGGTCGGCGACGAGCTGGAGGGGGTTCAGCGTTTTCGGCACGCCAGTCATCGTACGGGGGCGTTTGTGCACGGATTCACGAGCCCCCCGGAGCGTGCCGCGCCCGCCTCACTCCCAGCGGAAGAAGCGGCCCGCGGCACCCAGCCCCAGCACGGCCCAGGCCGCGAGGATGCCCAGGTCGGCCCAGGGCATGCCGGCGCCGTCGCGCAGCACGTCCCGCAGGCCGCCCGAGAGCGCGGAGATGGGCAGCAGGCCGAGGAGGGACTGCACCGCGCCCGGGAACTTCTCCAGCGGCACGATCACCCCGCCGCCGACCAGCAGGAGGAGGAAGACGAGGTTGGCGGCGGCCAGGGTCGCCTCCGCCTTGAGCGTGCCGGCCATCAGCAGTCCCAGGCCGGAGAACGCGGCGGTGCCGAGCAGCAGCAGGGCCACGACGGCGAGCGGGTTGCCGTGCGGCGACCAGCCCAGTGCGAAGGCGATCACGGTCAGCAGCGCCACCTGCAGCACCTCGGTGACCAGCACCGAGCAGGTCTTCGCCGTCATCAGCGCCCAGCGCGGCAGCGGCGAGGCGCCCAGCCGCTTGAGCACGCCGTAGCGGCGCTCGAAGCCGGTGGCGATGGCCTGGCCGGTGAACGCGGTCGACATCACCGCGAGCGCCAGCACGCCGGGGGTGAGGAAGTCGACGGCCTTGCCGTCCCCGGTGTCGATGATGTCGACGGAGCTGAAGAGCACCAGCAGGAGCGTGGGGATGACCACGGTCAGCAGCAGCTGTTCGCCGTTGCGCAGCAGCATCCGCGTCTCCAGGGCGGCCTGCGCACGGATCATCCGTCCCAGCGGCGCGGCGCCGGGACGGGGGGTGAACGTACCGGTGGCGGTCATGCGCGCAGCTCCTTGCCCGTGAGCTCCAGGAAGACGTCTTCGAGCGTGTGCCGCTCGACCGTTATGCGGTCCGGCATGACGCCGTGCTGGGCGCACCAGGCCGTGACCGTCGCCAGCAGCTGCGGGTCGACCGTGCCGCTCACGCGGTACGAGCCGGGGGTGGCCTCCGCGGCGGCGGAGCCGGTGGGCAGTGCCTTGAGCAGCGAGGCCAGGTCCAGGCCGGGCCGGCCGGTGAAGCGCAGGGTGTTCTCGGCGCCGCCCCGGCACAGCTTCTCGGGGCTGCCCTGGGCGACGACGCGGCCGCCGTCGACGATGGCGACGTCGTCGGCCAGCTGCTCGGCCTCGTCCATGTAGTGGGTGGACAGCACGACCGTCACGCCGTCGGTGCGCAGCTCGCGGACCAGGTCCCAGGTGGCGCGGCGGGCCTGGGGGTCGAGGCCGGCGGTGGGCTCGTCGAGGAAGACGAGCTCGGGGCGGCCGACGACGGCCATCGCGAGGGACAGGCGCTGCTGCTGGCCGCCGGAGAGCCGGCGGTAGTTCGTGCGGCCGCACTCGGCCAGGCCCAGGCGTTCGACGAGCGCGTCCACGTCCAGGGGGTGGGCGTGCAGGGCGGCGACGTGCCGCAGCATCTCGTGGGCGCGGGCGCCGGCGTAGATGCCGCCGCTCTGCAGCATCACGCCGATGCGGGGGCGCAGCCGGGCGGCGTCGGCGACCGGGTCCAGGCCCAGGACGCGGACGGTGCCGGCGTCGGGGCGGCGGTAGCCCTCGCAGGTCTCGATGGTGGTGGTCTTGCCGGCCCCGTTGGGGCCGAGGACGGCGGTGACGCCGCCGCGTGCGACGGTCAGGTCCAGTCCGTTCACCGCGGTCTTCGTCCCGTACCGCTTGACCAGGCCGTGGACCTCGACCGCGGGCTCTTCATGCATGCGGGAAGTCTACGGAGCCCGCGCCCGGACGGACCCCGCCGGGGTCGCCGGTTAGGTAACCCTAAGTGATCAAAGCCACCGTTCCGTGATCCCTCGGCGCTTGTCGGGCTTCGGGCAATTACGCAACAATGGTGTTGTGAAATACGCGGGCGAGGCACCGGAGGCTCCCGCGGCCGGCCAGGCCGCCGGGCCGGCCGCCGCCGTGCCCGGGCCCGCCCCTGCGCGCGACGCGCGCGACCGCGACGAGCAGCGCGGCACCCGCAACCGCGTGGCCCGCTCCATCCTCGATCACGGCCCCTCCACCGCCGCCGAGCTGGCCGAGCGCCTGGAGCTCACCCAGGCGGCCGTGCGCCGGCACCTGGACACCCTGGTCGCCGAGGGGATCGTCGAGCCCCGTGAGAAGCGGGTCTACGGGGCCCGCGGCCGCGGCCGCCCCGCCAAGGTCTTCGCGCTCACCGACTGCGGCCGGGACGCCTTCGACCAGGCCTACGACCAGCTCGCCCGGGACGCCCTGCACTGGATCGCCCGGGCCGCCGGCGGCGGCGAGGCCGGGGAGGCCGCGGTCGCGGCGTTCGCCCGGGCCCGCATGGCCGCGCAGGCCGAGGCGTACCGGGAGCGGGTGCAGGCCGCGCCCCCCGAGGAGCGCACCGAGGCCCTCGCCCGGGCATTGACCGCGGACGGGTACGCTGCTACGGCGCGCAGCGCACCGGTCGGCGAACAGCTCTGCCAGCACCACTGCCCGGTCGCCCACGTAGCCGAGCAGTTCCCGCAGCTGTGCGAGGCGGAGACCGAGGTCTTCTCCCGCCTGCTCGGGACCCATGTGCAACGTCTCGCCACCATCGCCCACGGCGACGGTGTGTGCACGACGTTCATCCCCAAGACGATCAACACCGCATCCACCAGCACGGCCGGGAGGAACCCCGCATGACTCTCCCCACGGAGACTGCCCACCCTGAGCTCGAGGGCCTGGGCACCTACGAATACGGCTGGGCCGACTCCGACGTGGCCGGTGCCGCCGCCCGGCGCGGCCTCAACGAGGACGTCGTCCGCGACATCTCGGCCAAGAAGTCCGAGCCCGAGTGGATGCTCAAGCTCCGTCTGAAGGGCCTCAAGCTCTTCGGCAAGAAGCCCATGCCGACCTGGGGCTCCGACCTCTCCGGCATCGACTTCGACAACATCAAGTACTTCGTGCGCTCCACCGAGAAGGCCGCGGCCTCCTGGGAGGAGCTGCCCGAGGACATCAAGAACACCTACGACAAGCTGGGCATCCCCGAGGCGGAGAAGCAGCGCCTGGTCGCCGGTGTCGCCGCGCAGTACGAGTCCGAGGTCGTCTACCACCAGATCCGCGAGGACCTGGAGCAGCAGGGCGTCATCTTCCTGGACACCGACACCGCCCTGAAGGAGCACCCCGAGCTCTTCCAGGAGTACTTCGGCACGGTGATCCCGGCCGGTGACAACAAGTTCGCCGCGCTGAACACCGCCGTGTGGTCCGGCGGCTCCTTCATCTACGTCCCGCCGGGCGTCCACGTCGATATCCCGCTGCAGGCCTACTTCCGCATCAACACGGAGAACATGGGCCAGTTCGAGCGGACGCTGATCATCGTCGACGAGAACGCCTACGTGCACTACGTCGAGGGCTGCACCGCCCCGATCTACTCCTCCGACTCGCTGCACAGCGCCGTGGTGGAGATCATCGTCAAGAAGGGCGGCCGCTGCCGCTACACGACGATCCAGAACTGGTCGAACAACGTCTACAACCTGGTCACCAAGCGCGCCGTGGCCTACGAGGGCGCGACCATGGAGTGGGTCGACGGCAACATCGGCTCCAAGGTGACCATGAAGTACCCGGCCGTCTACCTGATGGGCGAGCACGCCAAGGGCGAGACGCTCTCCATCGCCTTCTCCGGCCAGGGCCAGCACCAGGACGCCGGCGCCAAGATGGTCCACATGGCGCCCAACACCTCCTCCAACATCGTCTCCAAGTCGGTGGCCCGGGGCGGCGGCCGCACCTCCTACCGCGGTCTGATCGAGATCGCCGAGGGCGCCCACGGCGCGAAGTCCAACGTGCTGTGCGACGCGCTGCTGGTCGACACGATCTCCCGGTCGGACACCTACCCCTACGTCGACGTCCGCGAGGACGACGTCTCCATGGGCCACGAGGCGACCGTCTCCAAGGTCAGTGAGGACCAGCTCTTCTACCTGATGAGCCGCGGCCTGTCCGAGGACGAGGCCATGGCGATGATCGTGCGCGGCTTCGTCGAGCCGATCGCCCGCGAGCTCCCCATGGAGTACGCGCTGGAGCTCAACCGGCTGATCGAGCTGCAGATGGAAGGCTCGGTCGGCTGACGCCACCGCCCCTTTCCACACGACGCAGCGAAAACTTTGTGACAGGAAGAGAGCACGACGACAGCCATGGCTGACAACACTCCCGTCGGCAGCACCACCGACGGCGCCATCCAGGTGGGCGGGGCCGAGCAGCCCATCGAATCCCGCTTCTCCGCCCTCGCCTCCTACGACGTCGCCGACTTCCCCGTGCCGCACGGCCGGGAGGAGGAGTGGCGCTTCACCCCGCTCGCGCGCCTGCGCGGCCTGCACGACGGCACCGCGGTCGCCGACGGCGCCGGGGTCAAGGTCGAGGTGAGCGCCCCCCAGGGCGTGACCGTGGAGACCGTCGGCCGCGACGACGCCCGCCTCGGGCGCGCCGGCAAGCCCGTCGACCGGGTCGTCGCCCAGGCGTACAGCTCCTTCGAGAAGGCCTCGGTCGTCACCGTCCCCAAGGACGTGCAGCTGACCGAGCCGGTGCGCATCTCCGCGCACGGCGAGGGCGGGGTCGCCTTCGGCCACCTGCAGGTCGAGGTCGGCGCCTTCGCCGAGGCCGTCGTCGTCATCGACCACACCGGTGACGCCACCCTGGCCGCCAACGTCGAGTACGTCATCGGCGACGGCGCCAAGCTCACCGTCGTCTCCGTCCAGGACTGGGCCGACACCGCCGTCCACGTCGCCCAGCACACCGCGCTGGTCGGCCGCGACGCCTCGTTCAAGTCCGTGATCGTCACCTTCGGCGGCGACCTGGTGCGCCTGCACCCGCGGGTCGTCTACGGCGCCCCCGGCGGCGAGGCCGAGCTGTACGGCCTGTACTTCACCGACAACGGTCAGCACCAGGAGCACCGCCTCTTCGTCGACCACGACACCCCGCACTGCCGCAGCAACGTCGTCTTCAAGGGCGCGCTGCAGGGCAAGGACGCGCACGCGGTGTGGATCGGCGACGTCCTCATCCGCGCCGCGGCCGAGGGCACCGACACCTACGAGCTCAACCGCAACCTCGTCCTCACCGACGGCGCCCGCGTCGACTCGGTCCCCAACCTGGAGATCGAGACCGGCGAGATCGTCGGCGCCGGCCACGCCTCGGCCACCGGCCGCTTCGACGACGAGCAGCTGTTCTACCTGATGGCCCGCGGCATCCCCGAGCAGGAGGCCCGCCGCCTGGTCGTGCGCGGCTTCTTCGCCGAGCTCGTCCAGCAGATCGGCATCCCCGAGCTGGAGGAGCGCCTGATCGCGAAGATCGAGGAAGAGCTGGAGGCGTCGGTCGCATGAGCGAGTTCGTGAAGGTGGCCTCCCTGGCCGAGCTGGAGGAGGACACCCCCAAGCGGGTCGAGGTCGACGGCACCCCGGTGTCGCTCGTGCGCACCGAGGGCGAGGTGTTCGCGATCAACGACATCTGCTCGCACGCCAACGTCTCGCTCTCCGAGGGCGAGGTCGAGAACTGCCACATCGAGTGCTGGCTGCACGGCTCCAGCTTCGACCTGCGCACCGGCAAGCCCGACTGCCTCCCCGCGACGCAGCCCGTCCCCGTATACCCCGTCAAGATCGAAGGGGACGACGTGCTCGTCTCCGTCACCCAGGAGTCCTGAGTTCCCCATGGCAACGCTTGAGATCCACGACCTGCACGTCTCCGTCGAGGCCGAGAACGGCTCCCGGGAGATCCTCAAGGGCGTCGACCTGACCGTGAAGCAGGGCGAGACCCACGCCATCATGGGCCCCAACGGCTCCGGCAAGTCGACCCTGGCCTACTCGCTGGCCGGCCACCCCAAGTACACGATCACCGGTGGCACCGTCACCCTCGACGGCGAGGACGTCCTGGAGATGTCCGTCGACGAGCGGGCCCGCGCCGGCGTCTTCCTCGCCATGCAGTACCCGGTCGAGGTCCCCGGCGTCTCGGTCTCCAACTTCCTGCGCACCTCCGCCACCGCCGTCCGCGGCGAGGCCCCCAAGCTGCGCACCTGGGTGAAGGAGGTCAAGGAGGCCATGGAGCGTCTCCAGATGGACCCCGCCTTCGCCGAGCGCAACGTCAACGAGGGCTTCTCCGGCGGCGAGAAGAAGCGCCACGAGATCCTCCAGCTGGAGCTGCTCAAGCCGAAGCTGGCGATCCTCGACGAGACCGACTCCGGCCTGGACGTCGACGCCCTGCGCATCGTCTCCGAGGGCGTCAACCGGGTGCGCGAGACCGGCGAGGTCGGCACCCTGCTGATCACCCACTACACGCGCATCCTGCGCTACATCAAGCCCGACTTCGTGCACGTCTTCGCGGGCGGCCGCATCGTCGAGTCCGGCGGCGCCGAGCTCGCCGACAAGCTGGAGAACGAGGGCTACGAGGCGTACGTGAAGGGTGGCGTCACGGCGTGACCATTCAGCTGCCGGGTCTCCTCGACACCGACGCGATCCGCAAGGACTTCCCGATCCTGGACCGGATCGTCCACGACGGGAAGAAGCTCGTCTACCTGGACAACGCGGCCACCTCCCAGAAGCCGCGCCAGGTGCTCGACGTGCTCAACGAGCACTACGAGCGGCACAACGCCAACGTCCACCGCGGCGTGCACGTGCTCGCCGAGGAGGCCACGGCGCTGTACGAGGGCGCCCGTGACAAGATCGCGGCGTTCATCAACGCGCCGAGCCGCGACGAGGTGATCTTCACCAAGAACGCCTCCGAGTCGCTCAACCTCGTGGCGAACATGCTGGCCTGGGCCGACGAGCCCTACCGCGTGGACCACGAGACCGAGATCGTCATCACGGAGATGGAGCACCACTCCAACATCGTGCCCTGGCAGCTGCTCGCGCAGCGCTCGGGCGCGAAGCTGAAGTGGTTCGGCCTCACCGACGACGGCCGCCTCGACCTGTCGAACATCGACGAGATCATCACCGAGAAGACCAAGGTCGTCTCCTTCGTGCTGGTCTCCAACATCCTCGGCACCCTCAACCCCGTCGAGGCCATAGTCCGGCGGGCCCAGGAGGTCGGCGCGCTCGTCGTCGTCGACGCCTCCCAGGCCGCTCCCCACATGCCGCTGGACGTCCAGGCCCTGCAGGCCGACTTCGTGGCCTTCACCGGCCACAAGATGTGCGGCCCCGACGGCATCGGCGTCCTGTGGGGCCGCCAGGAGCTGCTGGAGGACCTGCCGCCCTTCCTCGGCGGCGGCGAGATGATCGAGACCGTCTCGATGCACTCCTCCACCTACGCCCCGGCACCCCACAAGTTCGAGGCCGGTACGCCCCCGATCGCCCAGGCCGTCGGCCTCGGCGCCGCGGTGGACTACCTCACCTCGATCGGCATGGAGAACATCGCCCGGCACGAGCACGCCATCACCGAGTACGCGATCCGCCGCCTGCAGGAGGTGCCGGACCTGCGCATCATCGGCCCCACCACGGCCGAGGACCGCGGCGCGGCCGTCTCCTTCACGCTCGGCGACATCCACCCGCACGACGTCGGCCAGGTTCTCGACGAGCAGGGCATCGCCGTGCGCGTCGGCCACCACTGCGCCCGCCCCGTCTGCCTGCGCTACGGAATTCCGGCGACCACGCGAGCGTCGTTCTACCTGTACTCCACGCCCGGTGAGGTCGACGCCCTCATCGAGGGCCTGGAGCACGTCCGGAACTTCTTCGGCTGACGAGGGCTGACTGTGAAGCTTGATTCGATGTACCAGGACGTCATCCTGGACCACTACAAGAATCCGCACGGGCGCGGCCTGCGGGACGGCGACGCCGAGGTCCACCACGTCAACCCCACCTGCGGCGACGAGATCACGCTGCGGGTGCGGCTCGACGGTGAGACGATCGAAGACGTCTCCTACGAGGGCCAGGGCTGCTCCATCAGCCAGGCCAGCGCCTCCGTGCTCAACGAGCTGCTGGTCGGCAAGGGCCTCGACGAGGCCCGGCGGATCCAGGAGACCTTCCTGGAGCTGATGCAGTCCAAGGGCCGCATCGAGCCGGACGACGCCATGGAGGAGGTGCTGGAGGACGCCATCGCGTTCGCCGGCGTCTCCAAGTACCCCGCCCGGGTCAAGTGCGCCCTGCTGAGCTGGATGGCGTGGAAGGACGCGACAGCGCAGGCGCTGTCCGAGAGGAAGACCGCATGAGCGACAACGCTGAGACCACGACCAAGCCGGCCACCGAGGAGGAGGTCCGCGAGGCCCTCTACGACGTCGTCGACCCCGAGCTCGGCATCGACGTCGTCAACCTGGGCCTGATCTACGGCATCCACATCGACGACGCCAACATCGCCACCCTCGACATGACGCTCACCTCCGCGGCCTGCCCGCTCACCGACGTCATCGAGGACCAGGCGAAGTCCGCCACCGACGGCATCGTCAACGAGCTGCGCATCAACTGGGTCTGGATGCCGCCGTGGGGCCCCGACAAGATCACCGACGAGGGCCGCGAGCAGCTGCGCGCGCTGGGCTTCAACGTCTGAAAGCCCCGGTCGCTCCCGCACGACGCCCGGCAGCCCGTCTCCCCGCAACCGCGAGGAGGCGGGCTGTCGCCTTTTCTACGGGTTCCCCGTGTACAGCAGCCTGTTCGGGGTGCCCGGCTTGAGGTCGGTGACCGTGTCCTTCGTGGACTGTGCGAGCAGCCAGTTGATGACCGCCGACGAGGTCGCCGAGGGGTTCCGCGCCTTGTACAGGGCCGCCACGCCCGTCGTGAAGGGCGTCGCCTGGGAGGTGCCGCTCTTGACGGTCGAGCCGCCGCCCACGCGGTCGGAGACGATGTCCTCGCCCGGCGCCATGATGCGGGCGCAGGGGCCGTAGCTGGTGAAGTCCGTCATCTGGTCCATGCGGTTGGTCGCCCCCACCGCAAGGGCCGTCAGCGCCGCGCCGGGGGAGTGGGTGCAGGCGCTGTCGTTGCTGTTGCCGGCCGCGACCAGCGGCGGTACGCCCCTGGAGGCGACGTTGTCGACGGCGGAGTCCATGCTGCGCGACAGCGGCCCGACCAGGGAGGCGTTGAGGACGGAGGCGGCCGGCGCGTTGGTGGCCACCCAGTCCAGCCCGGAGAGGATGCCCGACGTGGTGCCCCGGCCCTGGCAGTCCAGCACCCGGACACTGACCAGCGTCGCCCGCCGCGCCACGCCGTACGTCGCACCGCCCACGACACCGGCCACATGGGTGCCGTGGCCGCTGCCGGAGGGGCAGTCGCTCGCGTCGCCGCCCTGGGAGACCAGGTCGGCGCCCCGGTGGGCGCGGCCGCCGAAGTCCGGGTGGGAGTAGTCGATCCCGGTGTCCAGGATGAAGGCGGTGGCGCCCTCGCCGGTGGCACTCACGTCGAACCGGCCGTTCAGCGGCAGCGAGCGCTGGTCGATCCGGTCCAGGCCCCAGGAGTCGGTCGGGGCCCGGGCGCCGGCCGTGGCGGGCCCGTCCGCCTCGGCGAAGACCGCGTCCTCCTCCACCGCCTCGACGTCCGGCGAGCTGCGCACCGCCTCCAGTTGCTGGGGCGTCAGCGTGGCGGCGAATCCGGTCAGGGAGTGGGTGTAGACGCGGTCGGGCACCACGCCCAGCGCGGCGGACAGGGTCCTGGGGCTGGAGCCCTTGCGCAGGGTCACGATGTAGTGCCCGGGCACCCGCTGGCCCGCGGTGCGTTCCAGCGGCGCCAGGTGCGCGGCCCGCCCGGGTTCGGGGTCGGAGGCGGTGGCCGGGTAGATGGCGAGGTGCACGGTCAGCGCGGCGGACAGGGACAGGGCTGCGATCAGACGGCGTCTGAGCGGTGTCATGCTGTTTTCCGTTCAGGGGGCTGGTGCGGCGGGGACCATTCGTACGGGTCGTACGGGTCGGGCGGTCCCCGGGCCGGGAGCGTTGTCCCGGGGGCCGCCCTCCCTATGGATATGTCGACTATTTCGGGAGTGCGACGCGGGCGGGGCCGTCCGGCTGGCGCCGTGCGCCATCCGCGTGACACGAGCGGCGGCCGGGCGGCCAGCGCACCGCGGAGTGGCCGGTTCGCCTTCGGCGGGCCCGTCCGGTTAGGTTTTCGCACATGACCGATGCTGTTGCTCCCCGTACCACCACCGGCGCCGTCGCCGCCGGCCTCGCCACCGTCGCCGCGGACGGCACCGTCCTCGACACCTGGTTCCCGGCCCCCGAGCTGACCGAGGCCCCCGGCCCGGCCGGCACCGAGGTGCTCGACGCAGCGCGCGCCGCCGAGCTGCTGGGCGAGGCCGCCGTCAAGGCCGTCGGCCCGGACGCCCGCCGGGGCGTCGACGTGGTGGCCGTCCGCACGGTCATCGCCTCCCTGGACGACAAGCCGCTCGACACGCACGACGTCTACCTGCGCCTGCACCTGCTCTCGCACCGCCTGGTCAAGCCGCACGGCCAGAACCTGGACGGCATCTTCGGGCTGCTCGCCAACGTCGCCTGGACCTCGCTCGGCCCCGTCCCGGTCGACCAGGTGGACCGCGCCCGCCTGAACGCCCGCGCCGAGGGCCTGCACCTGCAGGTCACCAGCGTCGACAAGTTCCCGCGGATGACCGACTACGTCACGCCCTCCGGCGTGCGCATCGCCGACGCCGACCGCGTCCGCCTCGGCGCGCACCTGGGCGCCGGCACCACCGTCATGCACGAGGGCTTCGTCAACTTCAACGCCGGCACCCTGGGCACCTCCATGGTCGAGGGCCGCATCAGCGCGGGCGTCGTCGTCGGCGACGGCTCCGACATCGGCGGCGGCGCCTCCACCATGGGCACCCTCTCCGGCGGCGGCAAGCAGATCATCTCCATCGGCGAGCGCTGCCTGCTGGGTGCCGAGTCCGGCATCGGCATCGCGCTCGGCGACGACTGCGTCGTCGAGGCCGGCCTGTACGTCACCGCCGGCACCCGCGTCTCCCTGCCCGACGGCGAGGTCGTCAAGGCCCTCACCCTCTCCGGCGCCAGCAACATCCTCTTCCGCCGCAACTCCACCACGGGCGCCGTCGAGGCCCACCCGTACAAGAGCAGCTGGGGCGGCCTGAACGAGATGCTGCACAGCAACGACTGACGCGGACGGGCAGCACGAAGCGGCCGTACGGCGGGAGCCCTCCCGCCGTACGGCCGCTTCGTTGTTCAGCAGGTCACGGCGTGAAGCGCAGCACCTGGGGGTCGTGGTCGCTGGCCTGGTCGGCGAACTCGGCGTTGATGTGGACGATGTCGTAGTCGACGCGGCCCACGCGGCGGCTGGTCAGGATGTGGTCCAGGACCTGGGAGTTGCCCTGGTAGACGTAGCCGTAGCGCTCCTTGCGGGGCAGGCGGGTGACCTGGTCGGTCAGGACGCCGCCGGCGGTCAGGGCGCCCAGGGCCGGGGAGAACTGGTAGTCGTTGAGGTCGCCGGCGACGACCACCTCGGCGTTGCGGTCGGCAGCGAGCAGCTGCTTGACGAAGCCGTTGACGAGCCGCGCCTGCCGGGTGCGCTGCACCTCGGAGGTGCGGGCCGGGGGCTGGAAGCGGCTGTCGAGGCCCTGGTCGCCGCCCTTGGAGTTGAAGTGGTTGGCGACGACGAAGACGTCCTTGCCGCGGAAGGAGAACTGGCCCACCAGCGGCTTGCGGCTGTTGGTCCATGCGGTGTCACCCGGCTCGATGCGGCCGGGGGAGGCGGACAGGACGGCCTTGCCGCCGGCGCGGGTGACCTTCACGGCCGTGGTGGAGTCCCCGCCGGGGATGTCCTTGAAGGAGACGCGGGCGGGGTTGAAGAGGAAGGCGGTACGGATGTTGCCGCCCGGCTGGCCGCCGTCCTGGCCGTCGACCGGGTCGATCTGCCGCCACTGGTAGGCCGGGCCGCCCGCCGCCTTGATGGCGTCGGTGAGCCTGGTCAGCGTCTGCGTGGCGTCGACGACGTGGTCGTTGGCCGGACCGCTGTTGTCCTGGACCTCCTCCAGCGCCACGACGTCGGGCGAGGCGAGGTTGTTCACCAGGGCCGTCGCCAGGCGGTCGAACTTCGCCTGCGGGGTCTTCGGGGAGAGGTTCTCCACGTTGTACGTGGCCACGGCGAGCTCGCCGTCCTTCTGCTTGCGCGTGGTCTCCCGCTGCAGCTTGCGGTCGGTGAGGGTGCCCAGCGCGGTGGCCTGGAGGGTGTAGCCGCCGAAGTTGTCGTAGTCCAGCGGGCCCGTGGTGGTGCCGGTCAGCTCGTCGCCGACGTTCGCCACGGGGAAGGGGCGCTGGGCGAAGGGGATGAGCGAGGCGACCTTGACGCGGCCGGCGTTGGGGTCGGTGTACGAGCCGTAGAGGGTGCCGCCGCGGGCCGTGCGGTTGTGGCAGGGCTCGGCGGTGACCCACAGCTCGTGGTGGTCGTTGGTGGCGCCGGTGACGAGCGCGTCGCGCACCTCGACGCGCATGCCCTCCAGGGACTCGTAGCGGTCCAGGGCGTAGCGGGCCGGGCGCAGCGGGAGGTTCTCGATGGAGCCGCCGTGGGCGTCCGGGGCGTACCGGTCCGGGAGGGTGGCGGGGCTCAGCACGACGGGCGCCGGCAGGACGTTGCCGGAGGAGGTGACACTGACGGCGGCCTTGGTGATCTGGGTCACCGACTGGCCGCCCGCGGCCTCGCCGCCGGGGTAGTACTCGGTGACGGTGCCGGAGACCAGCACCGCGTCGCCGACGGCGACGGTCGGGGTGGTGGAGCCGGTGAAGACGAACACGGCCTCGCTGGTGGCCTCGTCGCGGTCGGGCTGCGGGTCCTGGACCCAGAAGCCGCGCGAGGAGCCGAAGGCGCGGACGGCGGTGACGATGCCGGGGACGCCGGTGACCTGGCGGCCGGCGAACGGCGAGATGCGGGTGGTGCCCTGGATGTCGTGGATGCGGGTGCCGGCGGGGGCGGAGTCGGCGCTCGCGGCGTTCGCGCTCACGGGGGAGAGCAGCCCGGCGGCGAGCGCCCCGGCTATGAGGGAGCCGACGGTCGCGGTGCGTCTGGTCAGGGTGCGGCGGTTGCGGCTGGGCAGCACGAGGTCCTCCGGGTGGGAGTGGTCGGAACGGCGCTGGTCGGGCGCCGGCCATGCGTCGGCCAGGGGTGGGGCGTGCTCGGGTGCGATCAGGCGCTGGTCAGGGCCCTGACAACGGCATGCGTCGGGGCCCCTGCCGCCGATTGATCACGGATGGTGCGGGTCTGGCCAAAAATAGTGCGAGGTGATTACTAGCCGTTGTGGGGTCGACACGCAATCTACGCGCGTCAATTTCCGGTGCGGACGGGTCAGTTGTCAAGGGTTTCGCCGGCAACCGGCCGCCGGTCGCCCGACCCGGCGCGCGGGGCGGAACGCGGCCGGATCCTATCGGGGCCCGGTGACGGCCCGGTGAACGACAGGTGGGACACCGGCGCCGTCTAGGCTTGGCCACGGCACCGGGGCCGAACACGCAGCGGATCCCGGCCCACGACAGTGAACCCGGCCCGGCCCGGTGCGGCCGCCCGACGAGGAGTTGACCCCCCTGATGTCCGCAGAGCGCCCGACCATGCCGCCGGTGCGGCTGCCCTCCGACGCGGAGCTCGCCCGCGACGCGCTCAGCGCGCCGCTGTTCGCCCGCGCGGCCCGCCTCGCCCGCTGGGCCGGCGAGGGCACCCCGGTCGGCCGCGACGGCGAACTCCTCGCCGGCCAACTGCACACCGCCGCCTGTCTCCTCGGCCTCGACGACGAGAACGGCACCGGGTACACCGCCGAGGCGTGGCAGCTGGCCCTGGACACCGGCCTGGTGGAGTTCACCGAGGACCCCGACGCCGAGCAGGCCCTGGAGGCCGCCGACGCCACCGGCGACGAGCCCGCCGGCACCGCCGCCGCCGGCGAGGAACTCGCCACGCTCACCTCCGGCAGCCCCCAGGACGTGCTGGAGCTGTGGCTCGGCGGCCTGGAGACCGTCCTGGCCGACGCCGCCGCCCCCGACCTGGCCGACCTCGTCGACCAGCTCACCGGCTCCGCCGAGGACGGCGACCTCGACCTCGACGCCCTCGACTGGAACCCCGAGGAGGAGGCCGACTTCCTCGACGGCGTCCTCGGCAACCTCTACCTGCTCACCGCGCTCGAACAGGGCTCGCCCGAGCGGCCCGTGCCGCTGCCCGCGCTCGCCGCGTCCATGATCGTGCCGGACGACATGGACGAGCCCACGGACGAGGTCCTGGAGGAGGTCTCCGAGGCGATGATGCGCCTGGACGACCAGTTCCGGATCCTGGAGCCCACCGGCATCGTCCACTACCGGCCCGTCGACGAGTCCCTCATCGAGGTCGTCGACGGCGAGGGCCACATCAAGGAGTCCGTCGACGGCATCCCCTCCGACCTGCCCGAGGACGAGGACGTCAGCCGCTACGGCATGGTCGCCCTCACCCCCCTCGGCCTGTTCGCCGTGCGCGCGCGCATGCTCGACGCCGGCATCGACGCGCCCGCCGTCGGCGACCTCGCCGAGGCCGGCGCCGACGAACTGCTCGCCGCCCTTCCGCACCACCCCCGGGGCGCCGCACACGCCGAGGCCCGCCTGTGGCTGGAGCGCCGCGGCGACCTTGACGCGGCCCGCGAACTGCTCGCCGCCGCCCGCGGCGACGACCCGGAGAGCCCCGGTCGCCGACTGGCCTGCCAGCAGGTGCTCGCACTCGCCGGCCCCGAGGCCGAACCCGCCCTGCGCGAGGCCGTCACCGACCCGCACCTCGGCGGACTGGCCCGGGTCTGGCTCGCCGAGCGCGGCATCACCGACGTCCCCGAGCCGGACGCGGCGACGGTCCTGTGGCTGACCGTCGACACGATCGCCGCCCAGCTCGACTCGGCCACGACCGAGGAGGACGAGGAGGACCTCCGCGAGCTCGCCGAGAGCGTGGTGAGCCGGCACGGCGGCTTCTTCGACGCGGCGTGGAAGGTGGACCACCCGGCGACCGGCGACGTCCTGGAGGCGATGGGCCGGCTGCTGGCCGACAAGACGGCGGCCAAGCAGGCCCGCAAGGCGGCCTTCAAGGCCCGCTCGCGCGCGTAGCGCCCCGTAAGGGGCGCGGGGAACTGCGCGACAAGCCACGACGTGGCCGCAGACGAAGTGCCGTGCTTCAGTGGCACGTCGACTGCGGGCCGTCGGTGGCGGATCGCGCAGTTCCCCGCGCCCCTGACGGGGCGCCGTGGTACCGAGTGACGAAGACCCGCCGGAGAACCCGGCATCACGCTCGCGATCGCCGGCCCCCGGCGCGACCAGGGCAGCCGGGAATTCTGGGCGGTGGCCGCTGTTGACGTGGGGGTGAGCCTTCGGATCTCGGTACTGGACCGCTCCCACACCCGCCGCGGCCGCCCGCCCGGCGAGGCGCTGCGCGAGACCGTACGGTTCGCGCAGCAGGCCGAGGCGCTGGGCTTCCACCGCTTCTGGGTCGCCGAGCACCACAGCGTGCCCGGGGTCGCCGGGTCCGCGCCCACCGTGCTCGCGGCGGCCGTCGCCGCCGCGACCTCGCGGATCCGGGTGGGCACGGGCGGCGTGATGCTGCCCAACCACCGCACGCTCGTGGTCGCCGAGCAGTTCGGGGTGCTGGAGTCGCTCTTCCCCGGGCGCATCGACATGGGCCTGGGGCGTTCCGTGGGCTTCACCGACGGCATCCGGCGGGCGCTGGGCACCGGCAAGGAGGCGATGGGGGACTTCGGCGCGCAGCTCGCCGAGCTGGCCGACTGGTTCACGGGCGACCCGCTGCCGTACGCCGGGGTGCACGCCCGTCCCGCCGAGGGCCTGCGGCTGCCGGTGTTCGTGCTCGCCAACGACGCCGGCGCCGACGTGGCCGCCCGCGCCGGTGCCGCGCTGGTGATCGGCGGGCTGAAGCGGGACGGTGCGGCGCTCGCCGCGATCGAGCGCTACCGCGAGGGCTTCCGGCCGTCGGTGTGGTGGCAGGAGCCCTACGTGGTCGTCGCCGGCAACGTCGCCGTGGCGGACACGCGCGAGGCGGCCCTGCGGCTGCTGATGCCGGAGGCGTGGGCGCTGGCCCGCTCCCGTACGCACGGGGTCTTCCCGCCGCTGGTGCCGGCCGAGGAGGTGGCGGCGCTGGAGATGACCGACCGCGAGCGGGAGTTGTACGAGTCCTCGCTCGCGGGTCACCTGCACGGTACGCAGGAGGAGGTGGCCGCCGCCCTCGCCGACCTGGTGCGGCGCACCGGGGCGGACGAGGTGCTGGTGACCACCGGTTCCTACGACAGGGCCGCGCTGCTGGACTCGTACGGCAGGCTGGCGCAGCTGGCCGGTTCGGCGGGCGGCGTCACAGCGCCTGGGCGGCCGGCTTCACCAGATCCCGTACCGTCTTGGACTTGACGAACTCGCCCATCGCCGTCATCTCCCACTCGCCGGAGAACTGGCGGATGAACTTGCACATCAGCACGCCCGTCGTCGGCTCCGAGCCGGTGAGGTCGAAGCGGACGAGCTCCTCGCCCGTCTGCGCGTCGAGCAGCCGGCAGTACGCCTTGGCGACCTCGGTGAACTTCTGGCCGGTGAAGGAGCTGACGGTGAAGACCAGGCCGGTGACCTCCGGCGGCAGGCCGCCCAGGTGCACGGTGATCGACTCGTCGTCGCCCGAGCCCTCGCCGGTGAGGTTGTCGCCGGAGTGCTGGACGGCACCGTTCAGGATCTGCAGGCGGCCGAAGTAGCAGGCGTCGATCATGTTGCGGTCGGGGCCGTAGGCGATGACCGAGGCGTCCAGGTCGATGGCCCGGCCGTTCCAGGCCGGCTCCCAGCCCAGGCCCATGCGCACCGAACGCATCAGCGGCTGACCGTTCTTGACGAGCGAGACCGTCTCGTTCTTGCGGAGGCTGACCCGGCCCTTGTCCAGGTTCACCTTGCCGGGTGCGGCGGGCGGCGCCGGGGGCGCCGCGGGGACCGGGGGGACGACAGGGGCCGCGGGCGCCGTGGGCGCCGTGGGGGCGACGGCCGCCGGGGCCGCCGGCTCCTCCACGCTCACGCCGAAGTCCGTGGCGATGCCGGCCAGCCCGTCGGCGTAGCCCTGCCCGACCGCCCGCACCTTCCACGCCCCGCCCCGCCGGTAGACCTCCACGATCACCAGAGCCGTCTCCGTCGCCAGCTGCGGCGGTGTGAAGGTGGCGATCACGGTGCCGTCGTCGGCGTTGCGCACGGTCGCCGTGGGCTCGATGCCGGCGAAGGTCGCCCCGGGGGCGTCCGGGCTGGCCGTGACCACGATCTTGTCGATCTCCGCGGGCACGGCCGTGGTGTCGACGGTGATCGCGTCGGGCGAGGAGCCGGAGGCGGCACGGTGGGTCACGCCCGGGCCGGTGGGCTGGTTGTAGAAGACGAAGTCGTCGTCGGAGCGCACCTTGCCGTTGGGAGCGAGCAGCAGGCCCGAAACGTCGAGCCGCACCGGGGCGGTGACGTCCACCGTCACGCGGGCGACGGAGAGCGGCAGGTTCGAGCCGGGTGTCATAGCGGTCATGACCCGGGTAACGCGCAAGGTCCCTTTACGGTTCCATGACCTGGGGAGCCGTCCGACAGGAATGCGCGCACCACAGGAATATCCGAACGCCGCCCGCTGCTGCATCCACCGTTCTGTGATCATGATGAACGGGGGAACGAACATGTCCGATGGAGACGGGATCGTCAGCCACGGCACCGTGGCCGAGGGGTTCGAGCCGGTGCGCGAGGCCTTCGAGGCCACGCTCGCCGAGGAGCGCGCGGGCCACTCCGCCCAGCTCGCCGCCTACGTCGACGGCCGTCAGGTCGTCGACCTGTGGGGCGGGCCGGAGATCACGGGGGACTCGCTCACCGGCGTCTTCTCCTCCACCAAGGGCGCCGCCCACCTCGCCGTCGCCCTCCTCGTGCAGGACGGGACCCTCGACCTGGACGCGGAAGTGCGCCACTACTGGCCCGAGTTCGCCGCCGCGGGCAAGGAACACGTCACCTTGCGGGACCTGCTCGCCCACCGCGCCGGCGTGGTCGGCGCCGACGGCGGCTTCACGCCCGAGGAGCACCTCGACGACCGCGTCGTGGCCGAGCGACTGGCCCGCCAGCGCCCGTACTGGCGGCCGGGCACGGCCTTCGGCTACCACGCCCTCGTCATCGGCGCGCTGACCGGCGAGGTGGTGCGCCGGGTCACCGGGTCGAGCATGCAGGAGTTCTACGACGAGCACATCCGTGCCCCGCACGACCTCGACTTCTACATGGGCCTGCCCGAGGAGCACGAGCACCGCTGGCTGAGCACCCAGCCCATGGACCCCACGCCCGAGCAGAAGCGGGCACTCGCCGCGAGCGGGGCCGGACCGCTCGGCCTGAAGGGCATCGCCTTCAACCTCAACCACCCCGAGCACCCCACCGTGCTGCAGGACGCGCCCAACTCCCGTGCCTTCCGCGCCGCCGGGCCCGCCTCCTTCGGCGGCGTCGCCTCCGCCCGCGGCATGGCCCGGATGTACGCGGCGGCCATCAGCGGCATCGACGGCAAGGCGCCCCTGCTCACCCCGGACACCGCCGCGCGGTTCGCGGAGGTCCACTCGGTCGGGCATGACCTGGTGCTCGGCATGTTCAACGCCTTCGGCCTGGGCTTCGGCGCCCTGTCCGTGGACACCTACCCCTTCCTCGGGGCACGGGCCTTCGGGCACAGCGGCGCCGCCGGCTCCCAGGCCCTCGCCGACCCGGCCACCGGCCTGGCCTACGCCTACAACCGCCGCCGCTGCGCCTTCCCCGGCGGTGCGGCGCCCGAGAACGCCGTCCTGATCAAGGCGGTGCACGACTGCGTCACCCGCCGCTGACGCCCCTCGCCCCGGCCGGTCACCGCTCGCCGGCCGGGGCGACGAAGCCGCTTTCGTAGGCGGCGATGACGGCCTGCGTGCGGTCGCGGACGCCGAGCTTGGCCAGGACGGCCGCCACGTGCGTCTTGACCGTGGCGGCACCCACCCCCAGGCGGTCGGCGATCTCGGCGTTGGTCATGCCGGCCGTCATCAGGCGCAGCACGTCCGCCTCCCGCTCCGAGAGCCTCTCCCGCAGGGCGGCCGCGCGCGCCCGCCGGGCGCCGCGCCCGGCGTGGGCGGCGGCCAGGTCCCGTACGGCGGCGGGGAACAGCAGCGAGTCGCCGTGCGCCACCAGGTGCAGGGCGCGCACGAGTTCGTCCGCGCCCGCGCGCTTGAGCAGGAAGCCGGTGGCGCCGGCGCGCAGCGCGTCGTAGACGTAGGAGTCGTTCTCGAACGTCGTCAGCACCACCACCCGCGGCGGGGCCTCCATGCCCGAGAGGATCAGTTCCGTGGCGCGGATGCCGTCGACCTCCGGCATCCGTACGTCCATGAGCACGACGTCGGGGCGCACCTCGCGGGCGAGCGAGACCGCCTCGGCGCCCGTCGTGGCCTCGCCGACGACCTCCAGCCCCGGCTCGGCGCCCAGGACGGCCCGCAGGGCGGTACGGACCAGGCGCTCGTCGTCCGCCAGCAGGACGCGCACCGGCCCCCCGCGCACCGGCCCCGCGCTCACCGGGCGTCCCCGCGCAGCGGCAGCCGCACCGCCAGCCGCCAGCCGTCCCCGTCCGCGCCCCACGAGGCGCTGCCGCGCAGCAGCCGGGCGCGCTCGGCGATACCGGGCAGGCCCCTCCCGCCGCCGCGGCGCCGGGAGGAGCCCGGCCCGAGCGGATTGGCCATGGTGACCTCCACATGGTCGTCGTCGGTGGTGATCAGCAGCCGGACGGGCACCGGGCCCGCGTGCCGCAGGGCGTTGGCGAGCCCCTCCTGCACGATGCGGTACGCCTCGCGGGAGACGTGCGGGGGCACGTTCCCCAGCCCGGCGGGCACGGTCGCCTCCACCGTGCCGCCGGCGGCACGGGTGCGCTCCAGCAGGCCGTCGAGGTCCGTCAGGCAGGGGGTGGGGGAGTGCTGCGCGGTGCCGTCCTCGCGCAGCAGGCCGAGGACGGTGTCGAGTTCGCCGACGGCCGCGCGGGTGGTCTCCTCGATCGCCTCCAGCGCCTGGCGGACGAAGGCGGGGTCGCTCTCCAGCAGCCGGCGCGCGGCGCCGGCCTGCAGCGTCACCGCACTGAGCGCGTGCCCGACCGAGTCGTGCAGTTCCCGCGCCAGCCGGTTGCGCAGGGCCAGTTCGCGGGCGCGCCGCTCGCTGGCCGCCAGCCGTTCGGCGGCGGTCGGGCCCAGCAGGACGGGCGCGCAGGCCGCCAGCAGCGCACCGACCGCCCACGAGGTGACGACGATCAGCGCCAGCAGCGCGGCCCCGGCCAGGGGCGCCAGCGCCGCGCCCGGCCCGTCGAAGACATGGAGCCACGCCACGTCGTGCGTCCGCCAGGGCCGGCCGAGGACCGGCAGTGCGAGCAGCACCAGGGCGGCCGGCGGTGCGGCCAGCGACATGCCGCTGACCAGGCCCCCAGCCAGTAGGTGCAGCGCGTACCACAGTGCCGTGCGCCCCCGTGCCGCCCAGGTGCGGGCCGGGCCCCCGGCCGGCCCGTCCGCCGGCAGCACGAGCAGCGCCCGCGCGGCACCGCCCTCCAGCGGCCGTGCGAGCGGGTGAAGGGCGGTGACGGCGGCCGGCGGCAGCGCAAGCAGGAGCGCCCCGAACTGCCAGCGGACGCTGGGGTTCATGAACACGTTGGTCGTCGGCAGGAACACCGACAGCACGGTGTTGGTCAGCAGGTAGTACGGCATGAGCAGGGCGCCGCCCAGCAGCAGGTGCACCCAGCGCAGCCGGGCACGGCGCCCCAGGAGGCCCGCCAGGGCGGCCCTCACCGCGTACGGGCCGGGGCCGCTGCCGTTCGCCGGGTGAAATACCGTGCGCCGGCGGCGAGCACCAGAAGTCCGATGATCACTTGGACAGCGTAGGTGACGAGCATCAGCGGGGTGGCCGCCCGCTCGTGCCGGTCCGTGGCGGTGAGCGCGGCGACGATCAGCCAGCCGCCCCAGCAGCTGAGCGCCGCCGAGGGAACGGCCGTGCACAACAGGGCCGTCCGCAGCCGCCAGCCGCCGCCGCGGCGCCGCAGGAACTGCAGCAGCCCGGCCGCGGCGGCCGCGGCGGCGAGCACGAAGGCGGCGTCCAGGACGGCGGCTTCGGCATGGCGGCCGGCGGCGATGTCCGCGGGCAGCCCGACCGTGGATCCGGTCGCCCACAGCAGGTGCACCACCAGCGGCAGCGGGGCCAGCGCCACCGCAGCCAGCGCCGGCAGCCGCTCGCCCCGGCCCCGGGCACGACGGCCCGCCTCCCCCGCGCGCCCGCGCCACAGGTGCCCCCAGCGGTCGCGGGCGTACAGCGCGAACAGGGCACCCAGGCACAGCCCCTGGGCGATGAAGCCGCCGTAGACGACGCGGAAGACCCAGTCGGCGAGGAACGGTTCGGCCGCCTTCGCCGGCGTCGCGCCGTGCCCGGCACCGACGGCGCGCAGCAGCAGCTGGGCGGGGAAACCCACCATGATCGGCGTCAGCAGCCCGGCCGCCCCGTACATCGGCAGCACCAGCAGCCACGCCGGCACCCGCGTGCCCCAGGGCCGCGTCAGCAGC
This sequence comes from Streptomyces luteosporeus, assembly GCF_039532865.1. Taxonomy (NCBI): domain Bacteria; kingdom Bacillati; phylum Actinomycetota; class Actinomycetes; order Kitasatosporales; family Streptomycetaceae; genus Streptomyces; species Streptomyces luteosporeus. The sequence continues at coordinate 66,906 of NZ_BAAASL010000016.1, read as the reverse complement.
AGGGCGAGCACGATCACGCACAGGTCCATCGCGACGGTGGCCGCGTTGATCGCGTTCAGCATCGCGCCGCCGGTCAGCAGCGGACTGCCGTCGGGGATCCCGGCCCGGCTGCCGCACAACCAGGCGACCTTGAGCGTCAGATAGGGAGCGCAGGCCAGGACGGCGACGGCCCGCAGCAGACGGCGGGCGGTGCCAGGGGCGCTGTGCCGGGACGGAGCGAGGACGTGCGTCATGCCACCCAGACTTCCGCGGCGCCGCAGCCGGCGCCTCGGCCCCGACGGCGGACCCGCTCCGCCGCGCGGCGGAGCTGCCCTCCTCCCGGCGAACGGGCCCGGCCGGGGGTGGCGCCCGGGGGCGGGGCGGCTCGTACAGTGCGTGCATGGCCTCCATGAACGACAGCGCGGCAGCGGCACCGGTGCTGCACATCAAGGGACGGATATTGACCGGTCCGGACCCCCTGAGCGGGGTGCGCGACGAGATGTGGGTGATCGGCGGACGGATCACCTACGACCGGCCGGCCGGCGCGCACGACGTCACCACCCTCCACGGCTGGGCCCTGCCCGGACTCGTCGACGCCCACTGCCACGTCGGGCTCGACGCCCACGGCGCCGTTGACGACTCGACCACGGAGAAGCAGGCCCTGACCGAACGGCACGCCGGGGCCCTGCTGCTGCGCGACGCCGGCACGCCCGCCGACACCCGCTGGATCGACGACCGCGAGGACCTGCCGCGCATCATCCGCGCCGGCCGCCACATCGCCCGCACCAAGCGCTACATCCGCAACTACGCCCATGAGATCGAGCCCGAGGACCTCGTCGCGTACGTGGCGCGCGAGGCCCGCCGGGGCGACGGCTGGGTCAAGCTCGTCGGCGACTGGATCGACCGCGAGACCGGCGACCTGGCCGCCTGCTGGCCCCGCGGCGCCGTCGAGGCCGCGATCGCCGAGGCGCACCGGCTCGGCGCGCGCGTCACCGCGCACTGCTTCGCCGAGGAGACCCTCGCCCCGCTGGTGGAGGCGGGCATCGACTGCATCGAGCACGCCACCGGACTGACCGAGGAGACCATCCCGCTCTTCGCCGAACGGGGCGTGGCCATCGTGCCGACCCTGGTCAACATCGCCACCTTCCCGCGGCTCGCGGACGGCGGCGAGAAGAAGTTCCCGCGCTGGGCCGACCACATGCGCCGCCTGCACGCCCGCCGCTACGACACCGTCGGCGCCGCCCACGACGCCGGCATCCCCGTCTACGTCGGCACCGACGCGGGCGGCGCGCTGCCGCACGGCCTGGTCGCCCAGGAGGTCGGCGAGCTCGTCAAGGCCGGCATCCCGCCCCTGGAGGCGCTGTCCGCCGCCTCGTGGGGAGCGCGCGCGTGGCTCGGCCGGCCGGGCCTGGAGGAGGGCGCCCCGGCCGACCTGGTGCTCTACGACGCCGACCCCCGCGCGGACGTACGGGTGCTGGGCGCGCCGCAGCGCGTGGTGCTGCGGGGGCGCGTGGTGCAGTAGCCCCTACGGGGCGCTGTGGTGCCCTAGGCGCTCCAGAGGGTGACCGTCAAATGAAACCCACCCTTTGGAGTGAACGGGCCCTGGATTGACGCGGGTTCACCCACACGGCACCCACCATGGCGAGGTCGATGCCGTCGGCGCGCGATGTCCCCCATTGGCGCGCCGGCGGCTCCTTGTCTCCCGTGGGGGTTCCACACACGTGTCCAGCACCACCAGCCCGTCCTTCGGCATGCCCGCACGCCGCCCGGCGGCCCTCCTCGCGCTCGTCCTCGGCGCGCTGACCCTCGGCGCCGCGCCCGCGCCCGCGCAGGCGACCGGGACGACCGGCGCCGCCGGCACCGCCGAAGCCACCGTCCTGCGCACCGGCCTCGACGTCGCCGTGCTCGGCCGGACCGCGCACGTACCCGTCGACGCCGTGCTCAACGACGTCCGCGCACCCGGCGACGCCACGAGGACCACGCTCGCCGTCAGCCTCGACGGCATCGAGGAGGGCCGCCCCGTCGGCATCCTGCGCGCCGACGCCGCCACCGCCCACGCCACCGCCGACCGCACGGCGGCCAAGGCCCGCGCCGAAGTCGCCGGCGCCGTCGTCCGCCTGCCCGGCCTGCCGGTCCGCCCCCTGCTGCAGGCCCGGCAGATCACCGCGGAAGCCGTGTGCGAGACCGGCCGCACCCCCGCCGCGAACGCCCACGTCCCCGGCAGCGTCTCGGTGCTCGGCAAGAAGGTCACCCTCACCGCGAACGGACCGACCGACGTCACCGTCCCGGGCGTCGGCCACGTGCGGCTGGCGCTCTCGCAGAGCACCACGACGACGCGCACCGCCGCGGCCACGGCACTCGACCTGGACGTCGCCGTCGACCCGCTGGCCCTGGGCGTGGCCAAGGTGACCGGCAAGGTGACACTGGCGCGGGCCACATGCAGCACGCCGGAGGCGCAGGCCCCGGACGTCAAGCCGCAGACGGCGGCCACGCGGGCGGCGTCCGCCGCGCCGGTGGGCAGGAACCTCGCGGAGACCGGGGGCAGTTCCACGACGCCGTACCTGCTGGGCGGGGCGGGACTGCTCGTCGCGGCGGGCGGCGCGGCGCTCATCGCAGCGCGCCGGCGCAAGGGCTAGCGCCCCGTCAGGGGCGCCCCGCAAGGGGCGCGGGGCAGTGACGATCTGCGGCTGCCGCCGCGCGGGCCTGCGGCACTTAGTCTGCGGGCGCGTCGTGGCTTGTCGCGCAGTTCCCCGCGCCCCTTTGGGGCGCCCCGTAAGGGGCGCGGGGAACTGCGCGATCGGCCACCGACGGCCCGCAGACGCGCCACCCCGAGGGCCCGGCTAGGACAAGGCCTGCTTCAGGGCCTCGATGAAGCGGTCCGTCGTCTCGCGGTCGCGGACCGCCAGACGCACGTACTCCGGGCCCAGGCCCGGAAACGTGTCGCCCCTGCGCACCGCGAAGCCCAGGGCGCGCAGGCGCAGCCGTACCGCCGCCGCGTTCGGCAGGCGTATCAGGACGAACGGGGCCGCCGCCGGGCCGACCGCCGCCACCTCGGCGAACTCCGCGAGCCGGGCCAGCAGGTGCGTCCGGTCGGCGGCGGTCTCCTGCGCCGCCCGCTCGGCCTCCGCGACCGCGAGGGCCGTGCTGCACGCCTCGGCGGCGGCCAGTGCCGGCGTCGACACCGGCCACAGCGGCTGCGCGCGTTCGAGGGCGGCCACCGTGTCCGGGGCCGCCAGGACGTACCCGATGCGCAGCCCCGCCAGACCCCACGTCTTGGTGAGGCTGCGCAGGACGACGAGCCCCGGCAGGTCCGTACGGCAGGCCAGCGACTCCCGCTCGCCCGGCACCGCGTCCATGAACGCCTCGTCCACCACCAGCGTCCGGCCCGGCCGGGCCAGCCGGGCCAGGTCGCGGGCCGGATGCAGCACGGAGGTGGGGTTGGTGGGATTGCCGACGACCACCAGGTCCGCGTCGGCCGGCACCGCCCGCGGGTCGAGACGGAAGCCGCCCGCGGCGTCCAGCACCACGCGCTCCACCGCGTGCCCCGCGTCCCGCAGCGCCGACTCCGGCTCCGTGAACTGCGGATGGACGACCACCGCCCGCCGCACCCGCAGCGCGCGGGCCAGCAGCACGAACGCCTCCGCCGCGCCGGCCGTCAGCAGCACCCGCTCCTCCGGCAGCCCGTGCCGTACGGCCACCGCGCGCCGCGCCGCCCGGCCGTCCGGGTACGCGGCGAGCGTGCCCAGCGAGTCGGCGATCCGCTCCCGCAGCCACTGCGGGGGCGTACCGGCGCGCACATTGACCGCCAGGTCGGTCAACTGCGCGCCCAGGCCGCGCACTTCGGCGTCCCCGTGATGGCGCAGGTCGAGGTCGGGGGCTGTTTCAGGGGATATGGGGTGCACGAGCGGATACGTTACCGGCGGGCGACGGCACAGGTCGCACGCGGTGACGTCCGCTTGCCGACGAGGAGGACGGCCCCCTGACCGGCGGCGGCGAGCGCCGCCGCCTCCGCCACGCCCGGGACGCCCACGGCGGCCAGTGCCGCCGGCGACGGCCGGCCCGGGCCGGGGCGGGCGGCCAGCGCGGCCGCCGGGTACGCGAGCAGCGGCACGCCGAGGTGCCGGGCGGCGGCCACGATGCCGGGTTCGTCCGCCTTGGCGTCGACGGTGGCCAGAGCGACGACGGCCGTCGCCCCGCCGGCCTCGCGGAGGGCACGCCCGATCAGTGCCAGCACCTCGTCGGCGCTCACGCCGCGGCGGGCGCCGACGCCGACGTACACGTCAGGCACGGGCGGCTGCGACGAGGCGGGCCGCCGTGCCGGGGGCTCCCGCCCAGTGGACGTGCAGGTACGAGGCGTGCACGGTGCCGCCGTGGACGAAGCCCTCGACCTGGCGGCGCGGGTGGGTGAACCCCCACGCCGGAGTCGCGCCGGCAGCCGGCTCGATCACCGTGCGGTGGAACTCGTGCCCGCGCACGCGGGTACCGGCGGCGGCGAGCGGACTGTCGGCCACGGCGACGGCCTCCCGGTAGCCGAGCGTCAGCCGCTCGGACATGCGCGCGTCGGCGGGCAGCACCCCGCACATGGGCCTGCCGTCCAGGGACCGGGCGAGATAGAGCAGGCCCGCGCACTCGGCGGCGATCGGCGCGCCCGAGCGGGCCAGCTCCGCCACGGCCTTGCGCAGGGGCTCGTTGGCGGAGAGCTCCGCCGCGTACATCTCGGGGAAGCCGCCGCCGATCACGAGGGCTCGCGTGCCGTCGGGGAGCGACTCGTCGCGCAGGGGATCGAAGGTGACGACCTGTGCGCCGGCGGCGGTGAGCAGCTCGGTGTGCTCGGCGTACGAGAACGTGAACGCGGCACCGCCGGCGACGGCGACGACCGGCCCCTTCGTACCCGGGTGCGGCCCGGTGGCGCTCCACGCCTCCTCCGCGAGCGGCGGGGCGCTGCGCGCCAGGGCCAGGAGGGCCTCCAGGTCGCAGCCCTGGCGTACCCTCGCCGCGAATTCCGCCACCGCGTCCACCGCATCGGCGTGCCGTTCCGCCACCGGCACCAGGCCCAGGTGGCGGGACGGGGTGTGGACCGCTCCGGCGCGCCGGACGGCGCCCAGCACCGGCACCCCGGCGCCGCCCAGCGCCTCGCGCAGCAGGTCCTCGTGGCGGTCGGAGGCGACCTTGTTGAGGATGACGCCCGCGACCCGTACCTCCGGGTCCCACGAGGCGAAGCCGTGCACCAGGGCCGCCACCGACCGCGACTGCGAGGACGCGTCGACGACGAGCACCACGGGGGCGCGCAGCAGTTTGGCCACGTGGGCGGTGGAGGCCATCTCGCCCTGGCCGGCGGCGCCGTCGAACAGGCCCATCACGCCCTCGACGACGGCGATGTCGCAGCCCGCGGCTCCGTGCAGGAACAGCGGGGCGACCCGCTCCGGCCCGCACAGGTACGCGTCGAGGTTGCGGCCCGGGCGGCCGGTGGCGAGCGCGTGGTAGCCGGGGTCGATGTAGTCCGGGCCGACCTTGTGGGGGGAGACGGCCAGGCCCGCGTCGGCGAAGGCCCGCATCAGCCCGGTGGCCACGGTGGTCTTGCCGCTGCCGGAGGCCGGGGCGGCGACGACCAGGCGGGGGACGCTCACCACTCGATGCCCCGCTGGCCCTTCTGGCCGGCGTCCATGGGGTGCTTGACCTTGGTCATGTCGGTGACCAGGTCGGCGGCGTCCAGGAGCTGCTGCGGCGCGTTGCGGCCGGTGATGACGACGTGCTGGGTGCCGGGCCGGTCGCGCAGGACCTCGACGACCTCGGCCACGTCCACCCAGCCCCAGTGGATGGGGTAGGCGAACTCGTCCAGCACGTACAGCTTGTACTTCTCCGCCGCCAGGTCGCGCTTGACCTGCTCCCAGCCCTCCTTGGCCTTCTCCTCGTTGCTGAGCTCGCTGTCGCGCTGGATCCAGGACCAGCCCTCGCCCATCTTGTGCCAGTCGACCGTGCCGCCCTCGCCGGAGGCGCCGAGCACGCGCAGCGCGTTCTCCTCGCCGACCTTCCACTTGGCGGACTTCACGAACTGGAAAACACCGATCGGCCAGCCCTGGTTCCAGGCCCGCAGGGCCAGCCCGAAGGCGGCCGTCGACTTGCCCTTGCCGGTGCCGGTGTGGACGAGGAGCAGCGGGCGGTTGCGGCGCTGGCGGGTGGTGAGCCCGTCGTCGGGAACGACGGTCGGCTGTCCCTTGGGCATCAGGCGGCCCTCCTGGTGTGGGTGTCGCGGACGGTGCGGACGAGCGCGGAGACGGTGTCCGCGCGCAGGTCGTCGAGGGTGACGACCGGGCCGCCGAGGGCCCGGCCGAGGTCGCCGGCGAGCCCCAGGCGCACCGGCCCGGCCTCGCAGTCCACGACCACCGAGGCCGTGCCCGCGGCGGCGAGCAGGCCGGCCGCGCGCCGGGCGCGCTGCACGGGCTCGGGGCCGCCGGTGGCCCGGCCGTCGGTGACCACGACGACCAGGGGGCGGCGCGAGGGGTCGCGCAGGCGCTCCACGCGCAGCACCTCGTGGGCCTGCAGCAGGCCCGCCGCCAGCGGGGTGCGGCCGCCGGTGGGCAGCTGCTGCAACCGGGCGGCGCCCGCCTCGACCGACGAGGTCGGCGGCAGCGCGAGCTCCGCCGCCCCGCCCCGGAAGGTGATCATGCCGACCTTGTCGCGGCGCTGGTAGGCGTCCATGAGCAGCGACAATACGGCGCCCTTGACGGCGCTCATCCGCTTGCGCGCGGCCATGGAGCCGGAGGCGTCGACGACGAACAGCACGAGGTTGCCCTCCCGGCCCTCGCGCACCGCCTCGCGCAGGTCGTCGCGGCGCACCACGAGCCCCCGCCCGGCGCGCCCGCGCGCCCGCTGGTGCGGGGCGGCGGCCTGCACGGTGGCGGCCAGGTGCAGCGCGGACAGCACGCGCCCGCGGGGGCGGCGCGCCCCCGTCGTACGCCCGTGCGCGGTCAGGGCGCGCGAGCGGCGCCCGTCGGCGCCCTCGCCGAGGCCGGGCACCGAGAACCGGCGGGTGCGGAAGGGGTCCGCGGCGGCCACGGCGGGGGCCTCGGCGGCCTCGCCGCCGCCGGCCGCCGGGGCGTCCTGCGGGCCGCCGTCCGGCGCCCGCTCCTCCCGCTCCTCCCGCTCTTCCCGCTGGGACGGTACGTCCGGGGTGACGGGGCCGTCGCTCCCGCCGTCGGGACCGCCACCGGGGCCGTCGTCCGGACCACCGCTCGGCCCGTCGTCCGGCCCCTCGGGCCCCTCCGGGCCGGGGTCGGGCTCGGGGTCCGGATCGGGCTCCGGCTCCGGCTCCGGGTCCTCGTCCTCGAACTGCGCGAGGATCTCGTCCAGTTTGGCCTCGTCCAGGCCCGGCGCGTCGAACGGCGCGCGCCGCCGCCGGTGGGGGAGCGCGAGCAGGGCCGCCTGCCGCACGTCCTCCGTCAGCACCCGGGTGCGCCCCGCCCACGCGGCCAGGGCCGCGGCCGTCCGCGCGGTGACGATGTCCGCGCGCATGCCGTCCACCTCGAAGCCGGCGCACACCGCCGCGATCCGGCGCAGCGCGCCGTCCCCGAGCCGGACGCCGGGCAGCAGCGCCCGGGCCGCGGCGAGGCGGGCGCGCAGCGCCTCCTCCTCGGCGGCCCACCGCCCGGCGAAGCCCGCGGGGTCCTCGTCGAAGGCCAGGCGCCGGCGCACGACCTCGACCCGCTCCTCGGTCTCGCGCGAGGCCGCGACCTCGACGGTCAGCCCGAAGCGGTCGAGGAGCTGCGGGCGCAGCTCGCCCTCCTCGGGGTTCATGGTGCCCACGAGCAGGAAGCGGGAGGCGTGCCGGACGGAGACGCCCTCGCGCTCGACGGAGGAGACACCGGTGGCCGCCGCGTCGAGGAGCGAGTCGACGAGATGATCCCCCAGGAGATTGACCTCGTCGACGTAGAGCACGCCCCGGTGGGCCGCGGCCAGCAGGCCGGGCTCGAACGCCTTGACGCCCTCGCCCAGGGCCCGCTCGATGTCGAGCGAGCCGACGAGCCGGTCCTCGGACGCGCCGACGGGCAACTCCACCATCCGCGCGGGGCGCACGGCACGGTCGGCGCCCGCGTGCGGCCCGTCCGGGCAGTGCGGGTCCGGTGCCGCCGGGTCGCAGGAGAACCGGCAGTCCGCGACGGTCTCCACCTCGGGCAGCAGCGCGGCGAGCGCCCTGACGGTGGTGGTCTTCGCGGTGCCCTTCTCGCCCCGCACCAGGACGCCGCCGATCGACGGCGAGATCGCGTTGAGCAGCAGACCCAGCCGCATGTCGGCCATGCCGACGACGGCGGTGAAGGGGTAGGTGGACGAGGACATCAGCGGTTGCCTCCCTGGAGGGAACGGGTCAGTGGCGGCGCCCCCGGCGGGATGAAGGGGGCGCCGGCCGGCACCCCGTCCTCGATGAGGCGCAGCAGCGCGTCCGTGTCCGCGTGTTCCTCGATCAGATCGCCGAGCCGGTCGAGCTGTTCCTCCCGCAGCGCGGCGAAGGACGTGCCGGGCGCCGGGACGAACGCCCGTCCCGCCGCGCGGGCGACCTCGCGCAGGAACGCCCGGCGGAAGCCGTCGCTCTCCAGCGAGCCGTGCCAGTGCGTGCCCCACACGGCGCCCACCCGGCAGCCGTCCAGGAACGGTTCGTCCCCGCCGCGTACGTCCGCCACGCCGTGGTGGATTTCGTACCCCTCCACGGGCTCGCCCAGGGCCTCGCCGACGGGCCGGGCCAGGGTCTTCTCCGCCGCGAACCGCACGTGCACCGGCAGCAGGCCCAGCCCCTCGACCGTGCCCGCCCGCGACTCGACCTCGTCGTCGATGCGCTCGCCCAGCAGCTGGAAGCCGCCGCAGATGCCCAGGACGGGGCGGCCCTCGGCCGCCCGCCGTACGAGGGCGTCGGCGAGCCCGCGTGTCCGCAGCCACGCCAGCGCCCGCACGGTGCCGCGCGTGCCGGGGACGACGACCAGGTCCGCGTCGGCGAGCTCCTCGGGGCGGTCCACGAACCGCACGACGACGCCCGGTTCGGCCGCCAGCGCGTCCACGTCCGTGAAGTTCGACATCAGCGGCACCGCGCACACGGCCACCCGCAGCACGTCCGCGCCGTGCGGGGCGGCGACCACCGACTCGCGGACGGCGCCGCGCAGCGACACCCGCAGGCCGTCCTCCTCGTCGATGCCCAGGCCGTGGGCGAACGGCAGTACGCCGAACGTCGCCCGGCCCGTCAGGTCCCGCAGCATCGCCAGCCCCGGCTCCAGCAGCGACACGTCGCCACGGAACTTGTTGACCACGTACCCCGCTATCAGCTCCTGGTCCTCGCGGGAGAGCAGCGCCGTCGTACCGAAGAAGGACGCGAACACCCCGCCCCGGTCGATGTCGCCGACCACGACCACGGGCAGCCGCGCGGCCTGGGCCAGGCCCATGTTGACGATGTCGGAGCGGCGCAGGTTGATCTCCGCCGGGCTGCCGGCGCCCTCGCAGATCACCGCGTCGTGCGTACGCCGCAGCTCGGCCAGGCACTCCGTGACCGTGGCGAACAACTGCTCCTGACGCCCCTGGTGGTAACCGCGGGCGCTCAGCTCGCCCACTGCTCTGCCCATCAGCACGACCTGGCTGCTGCGGTCGCTGCCGGGCTTGAGCAGCACCGGATTCATCAGCGCACTCGGCTCGACGCGCGCCGCGGCCGCCTGCATGGCCTGCGCACGCCCTATCTCCGCGCCCTCGCGCGTCACGAACGAATTGAGCGACATGTTCTGCGCCTTGAACGGCGCGACCTTGACGCCCTTGCGGGACAACCAGCGGCAGATGCCCGCCGTCACCACGCTCTTGCCCGCGTCCGAGGTGGTCCCGGCCACCAGCAGGCCCCCGCCCCGCGGTTGCGATGTCACCGGTTCCTCGCTTTCCCAGTCCTCGTCGTCCCGGCCTTCAGAAGGCTGCCCACAGCCCGGCCCCCGATCGCACAGCCCAGCGCCAGCAGCGACACCCGGCGCGAAAGGCGCACCGCGCGCTCGATGTCCCCGGTGCGCACGGCGCGCAGCTCCGCGCCCAGGACGGGCCGGTGCTCGACGCGGCCCCCGTACGCCAGCGTCCCGCCCAGACGCACCCCCAGCGCCCCCGCGAACGCCGCCTCGACCGGGCCGGCGTTGGGGCTCGGGTGACGGTGCGCGTCCCGCCGCGCCACCCGCGCGGCACCGCGCGGATCCGGCGCGGCGAGCACCGCCAGGGCCGCGGTCAGCCGCGCCCCCGGCCAGCCGACGACGTCGTCGAGCCGGGCCGACGCCCAGCCGAAGCGGCGGTGCCGCGGCGACTTGTGACCGACCATCGCGTCCAGCGTGTTCACCGCCCGGAAGCCCAGCAGACCGGGTACGCCCGCGAGCGCGCCCCACACCAGGGCGCCGACGACGGCGTCCGAGGTGTTCTCGGCCACCGACTCCACCACGGCACGGGCGATCTGCTGGGCGTCCAGCGACGACGGATCACGGCCGCACAGATGCGGCAACCGCTCCCGGGCCACCTCCAGATCGCCGGCGGCCAGCGCCCCGCCGATCGCCCGGGCCTCCCGGGCCAGCGACGTCCCACCGATCACCGCCCACGTGACGGCCGCCGTCAGGGCGACGTCCGCGCCCCGCCGGCCGCGCACCGCACGAGCCAGCAGCGCGGCGCCCGCCACGGTGGTACCGGTGCACACGGCGGCGTACAGCGCACCGCGTCCGCGGTCGTCGCGCCACAAGCGCTGCTCCAGGGCGTGGGCCGCACGCCCGAACGCGGCAACAGGGTGCCCCCTGCGGGGGTCACCGACAACCAGGTCGCCCAGGAATCCGAGGGCGGCGCCGCAGGCGAAACCGCGACAGGGCATGGCCGATGCGTGTCCTCACTCAGGGTCCTCGCCCTGGCTCGACGTGACCGGCGACCAGAGTCTCCTGGCTCCCGGATCCGCGTCGCCCCCGGCCTTCCGGCTCGCGCCGTGGCCCTGCGGGTGGGGGGACACTCCCCGGTGACAGTGGCGGGACCGCGCCGGATTCGCACCGGCTTCCTCTGCTGTCGCCGTTTGGCCCGGGCAGTCCACCATGGGCCTGGAAGGCCCGTCAACTCGCGGCCGGGGGCGGGGCCCTGCGGGCGGCCGAGCCCCTGACCCGCCCTTTCACCGTTTCCCGGGGGCGAGCCCCCGGACCCCCGGACCGGGCTGCGCCCGGTGTCCTCAAACGCCGGACGGGCTGAAATCAGCCCGTCCGGCGTTTGAGGACCGGGGTCCGGGGCGGAGCCCCGGGAAACGGCGAAAGGGCGGGACCGGGGCCGAAAACCCCCGTCCCGCCCCTCCGGGCGCGTGGCCTCAGGCCACGATCAGCGAGATGCCGTATCCGACGGCCGCCGCGCACAGCGCGAAGCACGCGTACGCGCCGGTGCGCGCCAGCGCGCCCGCGGCCGCCGTACCGCCCGCCGCATCCGCGGCGTCCGCCTTGCGGGACGTGCCGACGATGCCGAGCGTGAACAGGCCCACGAGCCCGACGGTCACCACGAGGCTGACCCCGAAGACCTCTGCGAAAGCTGCCCAGTCGATGTGCATGGTGTTTCTTCCTCCGTGCCCGGCGCTCAGCCGGTCGTCGCGGGGGCGGGGGCGGGGGCGGCCGCGGGGCCGGCCGGCGGCGGGGCGACGGCCTGGAGGGCCGCGGTGACCACGCCGACGGGCTCGGCGGCGGGGGCGGCGATGCCCTGCGGCTCGTTGAGGTCGTTGACGTTGTCGTGGGTGACCGGCTTGCGGCGCGAGGCCGCCCAGATGCCGCCGCACACGGCGAGGCCGAGGACGGCGACGGCGGTCACGCCCCACTGGCCCTGGTCGGCCAGGAGCGCCGCGCCGGCGGCGACGAGGCCGGCGGCCGGCAGGGTCAGACCCCAGGCGGCGACCATGCGGCCGGCGGTCGACCAGCGCACGACGCCGCCCTTGCGGCCGAGGCCGGCGCCCATGATCGAGCCGGAGCAGACCTGGGTGGTGGAGAGGGCGAAGCCGATGTGGGAGGAGGCGAGGATCACCGTGGCGGCGCCGGTCTGGGCGGCGAAGCCCTGGGCGGGCTTGATGTCGGTGAGGCCCTTGCCGAGCGTCTGGATGATGCGCCAGCCGCCGAGGTACGTACCGAGCGCGATGGCCAGGCCCGCGGAGACGATGACCCACATGGGCGGGTCGGAGTGCGGGGCGACGACGCCGCCGGCGACCAGGGTGAGGGTGATGACGCCCATGGTCTTCTGGGCGTCGTTGGTGCCGTGGGCGAGGGAGACCAGGGCGGCCGAGGCGATCTGGCCGGCGCGGTAGCCCTTCGCGGTGTCGCGCTCGTCGCGGCCCTTGGCCAGGCGGTAGGTCAGGCGGGTGGCGACGGTGGCGGCGATGCCGGCCACGATCGGCGCGGCGACCGCCGGGATGAGGACCTTCATGACGACCTTGTCGGCGTTGACCGCGTGGAAGCCGACGGAGGCGACGGTGGCGCCGATCAGGCCGCCGAAGAGGGCGTGCGAGGAGCTGGAGGGCAGGCCGGCCAGCCAGGTGAGCATGTTCCAGACGATGGCGCCGACGAGGCCGGCGAAGATCACTTCGGGCCGGATGCCGGCACTCTCATCGATGATGCCCCCGGAGATCGTCTTGGCGACCTCGACGGACAGGAACGCACCGACGAGATTGAGGACGGCCGACATGGCGACCGCGGTCTTGGGCTTGAGCGCTCCGGTGGAGATGGTGGTGGCCATGGCGTTGGCCGTGTCGTGGAAGCCGTTCGTAAAGTCGAACACCAAGGCCGTGACGATCACGATCCCGATGAGAAGCGTGATGTGTTCCATTCACCCAGGCAATCAGTTCGATGGTCAGTACGCGGCGACCGTAGGGACTCAGGGTGAACGGAAGGTGAACGGGGTCGCGATCAGTGGCGAAGGCGTCCGGAGGTGGAGATCGATGAAGCTGTCCGAACCGTCCCCGGGGATCCCCGGGCAAGGGGTCCCGGCCCCCGACGACATCGCCCGTACCTGGGCGGATGTGGTCTCCACGGCCCGTCGCAGCACCGCCGATCAGCTGGTGGTGGGCACGTCGGGAAACGTCTCCGCGAGGGTCGGGGACGTGGTGCTCGTCACGCCCAGCGGCGTCCCGTACGACCGGCTGGGCCCCGCCGACGCCGTCGGCGTCGACCTCGACGGCCGGCAGGTGCTCGGCACCCTGGCCCCCACCAGCGAACTGCCCATGCACCTGGCCGTCTACCGCGCCACCGGTGCCGCCGCGATCGTGCACACCCACGCCGTGCACGCCACGGCCGTCTCCCTGCTGGTCGGCGAGCTGCCCGCCGTCCACTACATGACCGCGGCCCTCGGCGGCCCGGTGCGCGTGGCCCCGTACGCCCTGTACGGCACCGAGGAACTGGCCGGGCACGTGCTGGCCGCCCTCGACGGCCGCACCGGCTGCCTGATGCGCAACCACGGCACCCTCACCCACGGCGACACCCTCGACCAGGCGTACGACCGCACGGCCCAGCTGGAGTGGATGTGCCGGCTGTGGCTCGCGGCCTCCTCCGTCCCTGGCGGCACCCCGGCCCTGCTCTCCCCGGACCAGCTGGCGCAGGCGGCGGAGAAACTCTCCGGCTACGGCCAGAAGCCGTAGGTCGCCCGCCCACTGGCCGGTGGCGCCGACGCCGCCCACACTGGAAGGCGTGAGCGCCCGCCGAGCGGCCGCGTGGGCCGCGACCACACTGATCGGCCTCGGCGCAGCCGCCGTCGCCGTCGGCCGCTACGCCGGCGACGCCGCCCTGAAGGCCGCCCCGGGCCACCCGCTGCCGGGTGAGCCCCGGCTCACCGTGCACGACGTGGCGTCCGGCACCGTCACCCTCACCCGTACCCCGGCCGCGCTGCGCCCCGGCACGTACGGCCTGGCCGGCCGCCGGGTGCACGCGGTCGTCGGGCCGGTCGTCCCGGACGTCTCGCATCCGCACGACTGCGTGGTGCGGCGCCTGGAGAAGGTGGTCACGGGCACGTTGCAGCCCGGCGACCGGGTCCGGCTCACCCCGCAGCTGCACACCGGCACGCCCCGGGACGCGCTCGGCATCGACCACGAGGACGTGACGGTGCCGGGCGAGCTGGGGCCGCTGCCCGCCTGGTTCGTGCCGGGCGGCCGCGACACGTGGGTGATCAGCGTGCACGGCCCGTTCGCCGGCCGCGAGCACGCCATGGTGCTGATGCCGTTCCTGCACCGGCATCGTCTGCCGGTGCTCGCCGTCACCTACCGGGGTGATCCCGGGGCCCCGCGCCAGGCGCACGGAATCAGCCACTTCGGCGCCCGGGAGTGGCGGGATGTGGATGCCGCCGTCCGGTACGCGGTGGCGAGCGGTGCCCGCCGCGTGGTGCTGCACGGCTGGTCGACCGGGGCGACGATGGCGCTGCTGGCCGCCGTCCGCGAGGCGGAGGGGAGCTCCGGCCCTGAGATACGGGGGCGCGTCAGCGGGCTCGTCCTGGACTCCCCGGTGCTCGACTGGCCCGCCCTGATGGGGGCGCTGTCGGTCCACCGCGCCCCGGCGCCGCTGATTCCGCTTGCGGTCCGGGCGGCCGAGGGCCGCCTCGGTCTCGCCCCCGACGGACTCGTCGAGGCCGCCGACCCCGGCCCGCTCCAGGTGCCCGTCCTCGTCCTCCACGGCACCGAGGACACCCTCGCGCCGCTGGAGCGCTCCCGCGCGCTCGTCGCCCGCAAACCGGCGCTGTTCTCCCTGCAGACCGTGCGCGGCGCCGGCCACGCCGGCGCCTGGAACACCGATCCGGAGCGCTACGAGGAGGCGCTGCGGCGCTTCCTCGTCCCCCTCATGTGAGGCGCCCCGTGGCACCCCGCCAGGGGCCCCGCGCGGCCGGATAGTTGATTCCGATTGGGTTTTCGGAGCGTGAACGGCAAGACTGCTCCTGTGACGTCCCGTACTCCGCGCGACTCCCGGCTCAGACTGGTCCCCCGACAGCCGATCACGGCCGCCCGCCGGGCCGTGGCGGGCCGCGGCGCCCGTCCGGCGCCCCGCCCGCCCGCCGGCACCCCGGACCGGCAGGAACTCGCCCGGCTGGCCCGGGCCGGCCTCACCGGCGCGGTCCGGCTGGCCCGTTGGGCGGCCGAGGAGTGCGCCCGCGGCGCCGTGCTGCGGCCCGGCGCGGAAGGCGGGCTGTGCGGCCCCACGGCCGAACGCGCCACTGCAGCACTGGGGCTGACGCCGCACGAGGTGCGCCACCACTGGGACCGCGCGCGCCTGGCCGGCCTGCTGGAGCTGCACGGCGACACCGCCCGGCCCGGCTGGCGGCTGCAGGCGTGGGACCGCGACGACAGCGCCGTGCTGCGCGGCTGGGTCGCCCTCTTCGACGCCTGGTCCCTGGCCCACCCCGAGCCCGCCGACGCCGACCCGACGGTCGCCGCCGAGGTCGTGGAGGCCGTCCCGCAGCTGCTGTCCGTCATGCACCTGTCGGCCGGGCCGGTGTCGCTGGCGATGCTGCTCGACCTGCTGCAGCAGCGCGTCGCCGAGATCCGCGCCGAGCGGTGCGAGGTGCCCTACGGGGGCCCGACGCCGCCCGCCCCCGCCCGCGCCGCCGCCGGCGACCCGCTGCCCGGCCTGCTGCACTGGGCCCTCGCCGCCCTGGAGGCGGTCGGCGCCCTGGTCGTGCGCGGCACGGGCCCGGCCGCCGAGGCCGTGCTGACCCCGCTCGGCAACTGGGCGGTGTGGGTCAAGCTGGAGCAGATCTGCGTCGCCGCCCAGAGCCCCGCCGGCAACATCGAGCTGTCCGCGCAGGCCATGCTGCTCGGCTGCGCCGACCTCACCCCCGGGCCCGCCCGCGCCGAGTACCGCGCCTGGCTGGCGGCCCGGCCCGTGCGCAGCGCCGTCACCGAGCTGCTGGAGGCGGCCCGCGGCGACGACGCCATGGTCCGCGGCCTGGCCTTCGAGGCGCTGCGCGCGGTCGGTGCGCCCGCCGAGCCCGCCGTGCGGGCCGCGGCCGCCGAGCCCGTCCTGCGGCCGTACGCGCTGCTGTGGCTGGCCGAGCACGAGGGACACGACCCCGAGGAAGCCGCGGAGGTGCTCACCCGCGAGGAGGCCACCTGGCTGTGGGTGGACACGGCGGCGGCCGTGGCCGACCACGGGGAGGGGCGCCTGCTGGTGCGCCACCTGGAGTCGGCGGTGCAGGGCACCGTGCCGGGGCTGCTGGAGGAGGTACGCGCGGTGGGCCACCCCCGCACCGTCCAGGTGCTGGTCGCCCTCGCCGCCGCCCACCCCGACCCGGCCCTGGCCAAGGCGGTGCGCCGGGCGGCGTTCCAGGTGCACCGGGGCGGCGCGTAGCAGGCCCCGCGCCGCTGCGGGCGCGCCCTCAGCCCGCCACCTGCGGCCCCTGGGGCGCGTACGTGCCGAAGCTCCAGACGTTGCCGCCGAGGTCGCGGGCCATGTAGTCGCGCGAGCCGTACTCCTGGTCCGTCGGCGGCATCACGATCTCCACGCCGTGCTCCACCGCCCGCTTGTGGTGCGCGTCGGTGTCCTCGACGACCACGTAGACGCCGACGGGCCCGGCGCCCGCCATCGCGTCGTCGAAGACGCCGCCGCGGCCCCTGGAGCCGACCATGACGATGCCGTTGCCGTAGACGAGCTCGGCGTGCAGGACGGTGCCGTCCTCGCTCTCGTACAGCGCGGCCCGCGTGAAGCCGAAGGCCTCGGTGAGCTGGTCGATCGCGGCCTTCGCGTCGTCGTACAGCAGTGCCGGGCTGATCGTGGGCGCGGCGGTGCTCGTCCCTGTCATGAGGTCACTCCTTGAAGGTGTCGCAGCGGGTCGTGTCCCCCGTCGTGTACCCGGTGGTGAACCACTGCCGGCGCTGGGCCGCCGAGCCGTGCGTCCAGCTCTCGGGCGTGACCTTGCCCTGGAACCGCTCCTGGATGCGGTCGTCGCCGACGGCGGCCGCGGCCGACAGGCCGTCGTCGATGTCCGCCTTGGTCAGCTGCTTGACCAGCGGCCGGCCGGTGGACTTCTCCGGGGTCGTCGTCGCGTGATGCGCCCAGACGCCGGCGTAGCAGTCGGCCTGGAGCTCGACCTTGACCGAGTTGCTGCCGGCGCCGGTGAGCCGGTCCTGGGCGCGGGAGAGGGTGCCGGTGAGGTTCTGGACGTGGTGCCCGTACTCGTGGGCCACCACGTACGCCTGGGCGAAGGGCCCGCCGCTCGCCCCGAACTTCGTGCGCAGCTCGTCGAAGAATCCCAGGTCCAGGTAGACCTTGCGGTCGCCGGGGCAGTAGAAGGGGCCGACGGCCGAGGTCGCGGGGCCGCACGCGGTGGAGACCCGGCCGGTGAACAGCACGGTCGAGGCCGGCGTGTAGGTGCCCGAGCGGCGCGTGAGCTCCCCGCTCCAGAACGACTGGGCGCTGTTGACGATCCCGACGATGCGGCAGTCCTGCCGGGTGTTGGCGTCCTTGCCCGTACGGCAGCTGCGGGCGACCTCGGCCTCCGTGCTGGCGGAGGCGTGCGGCGCCGGAGCGCCGCCGCCGAGCCCCAGCTCCTGCGGCCCGACGCCGAAGATCAGCCCGAGCGCCAGGGCGATCAGCCCGACGATGCCGCCCCCGACGGTCAGCCCGCCACCGGGGATGCCCGAGCGCCGGTCCTGCACCTGCGAGGTGTCGAGATCCGCGTCGTCGTCGAACTGCATGCGCGCACCGCCCTCCGGGCTCGCCGTCCTCCCGGAACGAGTATCGGCGAAGCGCACGGACCCCGCCCGGGAAAACGGCTTGCACGCCCCCGTTAGACTGGCTCCATGGCCATTCTCCTCGTGCATTAGACGGCGTCGACCGACTGCAGCCCGTCCCTCCGCCGTCCATCCTGCTCAGGAGTACCACCCCGTGATCACCGCTTCCGGCCTCGAGCTGCGCGCCGGCGCACGTGTCCTCATCGAGTCCGCCAGCTTCCGCATCGCCAAGGGCGACCGCATCGGCCTCGTCGGCCGCAACGGCGCCGGCAAGACCACCCTCACCAAGTGCCTGGCCGGCGAGGGCCAGCCCGCCGCCGGCACCATCACCCGTTCGGGAGAGGTGGGCTACCTCCCGCAGGACCCGCGCACCGGCGACCTCGACGTCCTCGCCCGCGACCGCGTCCTGTCCGCCCGCGGCCTCGACGCGGTGCTGCGCAAGATGCGCGAGAACGAGGACCGGATGGCCAACGGCAAGGGGGCCACCCGCGAGAAGGCGATGAAGAAGTACGAGCGCCTGGAGACGGAGTTCCTCACCAAGGGCGGGTACGCCGCCGAGGCCGAGGCCGCCACCATCGCCGCCAGCCTGGGCCTGCCCGACCGCGTCCTCGGCCAGCCCCTGCACACCCTCTCCGGCGGTCAGCGCCGCCGCGTCGAGCTGGCCCGGATCCTGTTCTCCGACGCCGACACCCTGCTGCTGGACGAGCCGACCAACCACCTCGACGCCGACTCGATCGCCTGGCTGCGCGACTACCTCAAGACCTACCGCGGCGGCTTCGTGGTCATCTCCCACGACGTCGACCTCGTCGAGACGGTCGTCAACAAGGTCTTCTACCTCGACGCCAACCGCTCGGTGATCGACGTCTACAACATGGGCTGGAAGCTGTACCAGCAGCAGCGCGAGGCCGACGAGAAGCGCCGCCGGCGCGAGCGGCAGAACGCCGAGAAGAAGGCCGCCGCCCTCAACGCCCAGGCCGACAAGATGCGCGCCAAGGCCACCAAGACCGTCGCCGCGCAGAACATGGCCCGCCGCGCCGAGAAGCTGCTCTCCGGCCTGGAGGCCGAGCGCGCCGCCGACAAGGTCGCCAAGCTGCGCTTCCCCGAGCCCGCGCCCTGCGGGAAGACGCCGCTGATGGCCGAGGGCCTGTCGAAGTCCTACGGCTCCCTGGAGATCTTCACCGACGTCGACCTCGCGATCGACAAGGGCTCCCGCGTGGTCATCCTCGGCCTCAACGGCGCCGGCAAGACCACCCTGCTGCGCCTGCTGGCCGGGGCCGAGCAGCCGGACACCGGTCAGGTCACGCCCGGTCACGGGCTGAAGATGGGCTACTACGCGCAGGAGCACGAGACGCTCGACCCGGAGCGCACGGTCCTGGAGAACATGCGCTCCGCGGCGCCCGACCTGGACCTGGTCGAGGTCCGCAAGGTGCTGGGCTCGTTCCTCTTCTCCGGCGACGACGTCGACAAGCCGGCCGGGGTGCTCTCCGGCGGCGAGAAGACCCGTCTGGCGCTGGCCACCCTCGTCGTCTCGTCCGCCAACGTGCTGCTGCTGGACGAGCCCACCAACAACCTCGACCCCGCCAGCCGCGAGGAGATCCTCGGCGCCCTGCGCACCTACAAGGGCGCGGTCGTGCTGGTCACGCACGACGAGGGCGCCGTCGCGGCGCTGGAGCCGGAGCGGATCATCCTGCTGCCCGACGGCGTGGAGGACCTGTGGGGTCCGGACTACGCCGACCTGGTGGCGCTGGCCTGACCGGCGCCGCCGGGCCCGCCCGGCACCCCGTGCCACCGTCTTGATCGGTCGCCTCCCGATCATTCGGCCGAGTCGTGATCCATCATCTGAGTGAGGGCGGCTGGTACCCCCGCGCCACCGGACGCTCCGGCGCGCGCGCTGTGCGAGGTGCGGGGCGCCGTTTGCGCCGGCCGCGCGGGGGGCCCGTCTGACCTGCCCGTTCGCCGCACCACCCGTACGGCCGTACGAGCCGGAAACGAATCAAATCCCCTGTTCCGGGCGTTGTCCTGGCCCGATGGCGCGGCGCTTTCCGCCGGCGGACTTCGGATCGACCTTGCCGAATGGGTGGCCATGACGCGCCCTAGGGGTGATCATGAGAGACAAGAGGCGCATCTCCCATGAGGAGGCACGGGTGGCCGAGACTCTGAAGAAGGGCAGCCGGGTGACCGGCGCCGCGCGCGAAAAGCTCGCGGCAGACCTGAAGAGGAAGTACGACTCCGGTGCGAGCATCAGGGCGCTGGCCGAAGAGACCGGCCGCTCCTATGGCTTCGTCCACCGGATGCTCACGGAATCCGGCGTGGTCCTGCGCGGCCGCGGCGGAGCAACGCGCGGCAAGAAGGCCGCCTCGGTCTGACGCCGCGCATCCCGCAGCAAGCGAGCACAGCAGTCAGGACAGCCCACCCGGTCGGCCGACCGGCCGCCCGGGTGGTTACTGTGCAGTCACCATTACGCGACTGCGGCCCATCCGGAGGCCTCCATGACTGCCCGCAACACCCTGCTCGACCAGGACGGCGTACAGCTCACCGTCGACGACGCGGTTGCCACCGTCACGCTCACCAACCCCGCCAAGCGCAACGTCCAGTCGCCCGCGCTGTGGCGGGCGCTGACCGAGGCGGGCCGGCTGCTGCCGGGCACCGTGCGGGTCGTGGTGCTCAGGTCGCAGGGCACGTCCTTCTCGGCCGGCCTCGACCGTCAGGCCTTCACGCCCGAAGGCTTCGACGGCGAGCCGTCCTTCCTGGACCTCGCGCGCGGCACCGATGCGGCACTGGACGCTGAAATCGCCGGCTACCAGGAGGCGTTCACCTGGTGGCGGCGCCCCGACATCGTCTCCATAGCCGCCGTCCAGGGCCACGCCGTCGGCGCCGGCTTCCAGCTCGCCCTCGCCTGCGACCTGCGCCTGTGCGCCGAGGACGCCCAGTTCGCGATGCGCGAGACCAGCCTGGGCCTGGTGCCCGACCTCACCGGCACCCACCCCCTGGTCGGCCTGGTCGGCTACGCCCGCGCCCTGGAGATCTGCGCCACCGGGCGCTTCGTCCACGCGGCGGAGGCCGAGCGCATCGGCCTGGCCAACGTCGTCGTCCCGCTCGACGAGCTCGCCGCCGCCACCGACGACCTCACCGCCGCCCTGCTCGCGGCCCCGCGCGACGCCGTCGTCGAGACCAAGGCCCTGCTGCGCGGCGCGCTCGAGCGCACGTACGACGAGCAGCGCGTGGCCGAGCGCGCGGCGCAGGCACGCCGGCTGCGCGACCTGGCGGGCCTCGGCGAATAGCGCCCCCTTCCGCCCGGGCGGGGTGTAGCGACCCCGCCTAAGGTGGCAGAAGGACTGGAGGAGGATCGAGATGACCGACACCACCGACCAGAGCCACCCGGGCCGGACCGCCGCCGTGACGGGCCGCGGCGGCAAGGAGCTGCCCGCTCCCGCCGAGCGGGGGCGCACCACGATCGCCGACGGCGTCGTGGAGAAGATCGCCGGTATGGCGGCCCGCGACGTCCTGGGCGTCCATGCCCTCGGCAGCGGCCTGAGCCGCTCCTTCGGCGCCGTGCGCGACCGCGTCCCCGGCACCAGGTCGGTCACCCGCGGGGTGAAGGCCGAGGTCGGGGAGGTGCAGACGGCCCTCGACCTGGAGATCGTCGTCGACTACGGCGTCGCCATCGCGGACGTGGCCCGCGCCGTACGGGAGAACGTCGTCACCGCCGTGGAGCGCATGACCGGGCTCGAGGTCGTCGAGGTCAACATCGCCGTCACCGACGTCAAGCTGCCCGACGAGGAAGAGGAAGAGCCCGAGCCGCGGATCCAGTGAGGAGCGCGTGATGAGCATGGCCGTGGCCGGCCTCGCCGCCGGCATGGCACTCGGCTTCGCCGGATACTTCGGCGGGTTCGGCGCCTTCCTGCTGGTCGGCTCGCTGGGCGCCATCGGTTTCGTCGCCGGCCGCTACTTCGACGGCGACCTCGAACCGGGGGAGTTCGCGCGCCTGCTGCGCCCCCGCGACCGCGACGGACGCGGGAGGTAGCCGGTGGCCGCACCACCGCACCCGGTGGAGCCCGCCGACCGCGGGGCCACCCGGATCGCCGACCGCGTCGTCGCCAAGATCGCAGGTCAGGCGGCGCGCGAAGCGCTCACCGGCACCCTGCCCGAGGACCACGAACCGCCCTACGCCGCCGTCGACGTGCACGACGGCACCGCCCGCGTCCGCGTCGCCGTCGAACTCGACTACCCCGCCGACATCGCCGCCCGCTGCCGGGACGTCCGCGAACGCATCGTCGAAAGGGTCCGCACCCTGGCCGGCATGGAGGTGCCCGAAGTGGCGGTCACCGTCGAACGGCTGCACTCCGTCCACACCGCGCGCACGACCGGGGAGCGGGTGCGATGAGCCGTGGCGACCGGCGCCCGTGGTCCGCCCGCCGCCTGCCCGCGGCCCTGCTCGCCGCCGCGCTCCTCGCCGCCGCCGGCCTGCTGTTCTACGACACCGCCGCGGTACGGGCCGGCCACCGGGCCATGGCCTGGCGCCGCGCCCTCGCCCGCGACCTGGCCACCGTGCCCCTGCACAACCCCTGGATCGTCACCGGCGCCGCGCTCTGCGTCCTCGCCGGCGGATGGCTGATCGCGCTCGCCCTGACCCCCGGCATGCGCCACCTGCTGCCGATGCGGCACGACGACGCCGACGTACGCCCCGCGCTCGAACGCCGCGCCGCGGCCCTGGTGCTGCGCGACCGCGCCCTGGAGGTGCCCGGCGTGCGCTCGGTGCGCGTCGACGTCGGGCGCCGGGTCGTGCGGGCCCGCGCCGAGGCCCACTTCCGTGACCTGGACGAGGTGCGCACCGACGTGGGCTCCGCCCTCGCCGACGGCGTCCGCGCCCTGGGCCTGGTCCGCGAACCCTCCCTGTCCGTGCACGTCCGCCGGCCGCCGAAGGAGTGAGCCCACGGTGCTCAGGACCGTCAACCGGGTACTGCTCGCCCTCGCCGGACTGCTGCTCGTGGCACTGGGCGCCGCCGTCCTCGTCGGGGCGCTCGACCTGCAACGGCGCTGGGACGTCCGGCTGCCGGCGGCCTGGCCCTTCGATGGGCCCGACGACGTCCTGCTCACCCCGGCACGGAGGCAGCGGTGGCGGGGACGGCCGTGGTGGTGGCCGGCGGTCCTGGCCACCCTGGCCGTCACCGTACTGCTCGCCCTGTGGTGGCTCTGGGCCCAGGGCCGCCGTCGGCGGCTGCGGGAGGTGGCCGTCGTCAGCGGCGGCGGAGAGGTCGACGTCGTGCGGGGCCGGGCCCTGGAGGAGGCCATGGCGGCGGAGGCCGGGGCGCTCGACGGCGTGGACCGGGCCCTGGTCCTGCTGACCGGGCGGCGCACGGCACCAAGGGTGCGGATGTCCGTGGTGCTGGGGGCACGGGCGGCGCCGGCGGGCGCGCTGGCCCGGCTGACCGGGGAAGTGCTGCGGCACGCGCGCGCCTCGGCGGGCCTCGGCCGCCTGCCCGCGGAGATCCGCCTGCGCGCGACGCGCCACCGCGCGGAGCGGGTGGGGTAGGGCCCCGAAGGGGCGCGGGGCAGTGTCGACCTGCGGCTCCGCCGCGTGGGCGCGACCAGCCACCGGCGGCCTGCGGCCGGTGTGCGGCACTTCGTCTGCGGGCGCGTCGTGGCTTGTCGCGCAGTTCCCCGCGCCCCTTACGGGGCGCCCCGTAAGGGGCGCGGGGAACTGCGCGATCGGCCACCGACGGCCCGCAGCCGACACGCCAGCCCAGGGCCCGGGCGCAGCACGGCTGGTCGCGCCCACGCGGCGGAGCCGCAGATCGACACTGCCCCGCGCCCCTACGGGGCGCTACCGCCGCCCCTGCCCTCAGAAACCGTGCCGGGCCCCGCCGTCCACCGACACGACCACCCCCGTCACGTACGACGCCGCCGGGGAGAGCAGGAAGGCCGCGGTGCGGCCGAACTCCTGCGGGGTGCCGTAGCGGCCCAGGGGGATCTCCGCCTCGCGGCGTGCCTTCGTCGCCTCCGCGTCGCCCGACAGGGCGTCCAGTTCCTTCAGCCGGTCGGTCGCGATGCGGCCCGGGGCGAGGCCGATCACGCGGATGCCGCGGGGGCCCAGTTCGCGGGAGAGGGACTTGGCGAAGCCGGCCAGGCCCGGGCGCAGGCCGTTGGAGATGGTCAGGCCGGGGATCGGTTCGTGGACGGAGCCCGAGAGGACGAAGCCGATCACGCCGCCCTCGCCCAGCTGCGCCGCGGCCGCCCGGGCCAGCCGTACCGCGCCGAGGAAGACGGAGTCGAACGCGGCCCGCCACTGGTCGTCGTCGTTGCCGAGGGCGGTGCCCGGCGGCGGGCCGCCGACGCTGATGAGGACGCCGTCGAGCCGTCCGAAGTGCTCGCGCGCCGCGCTCAGCAGCCGCTCGGCCGCCGTGGGGTCGGCGTTGTCCGCGCCGAGGCCGATCGCGCCGGGGCCGAGCTCCCGTGCCGCCGCCGCGGCGGCGTCCGCGTCGCGGCCGGAGAGCACCACGCGGGCGCCGTCGGCGGTCAGTTCGCGTGCGGTGGCGTGGCCGAGGCCGCGGCTGGCTCCGGTCAGGACGTACACCCGGTCCTTCAGTCCAAGATCCATGCCCTCAGTGTGCCGGTCCGGCCCCGTCGAGCAGCAAGGCGGTGCCCACCAGGCCGATGTGGCTGAACGCCTGCGGGAAGTTGCCCAGCTGCCGGCCGGCGGCCGGGGCGTACTCCTCGGCCAGCAGGCCGACGTCGTTGCGCACGGCCAGGAGCCGCTCGAAGAGTGCGCGGGCCTCCTTGGGGCGCCCGGTCAGCTGCAGCGCGTCGGCCAGCCAGAAGGAGCAGGCCAGGAAGGTGCCTTCGGTGCCGGAGATGCCGTCCACCGCCGTGTGGGCGAGGCCGTCGCCGTAGCGGCGCACGAAGCCGTCGTCGGTGAGCTCCCGCCGTACCGCGTCGACGGTGGCCAGGACGCGCGGGTCGTCGGGCGGCAGGAAGCCGGTGCGGGGGATGAGCAGGGTGGCGGCGTCCAGTTCGGTGGAGCCGTAGGACTGGACGAAGGCGCCGCGCCCGGCGTCGTACCCCTTCTCGCACACCTCGCGGTGGATCTCCTCGCGCAGGGCCCGCCAGCCGTCCAGGTCGCCGTCCAGGCTCGGGTCGGCCTCCAGCGTGCGCACCGCGCGGTCGGCGGCGACCCAGGCCATGACCTTGGAGTGCACGAAGTGCCGGCGCGGGCCGCGCACCTCCCACAGGCCGGCGTCGGGTTCGCGCCAGTGCTCGCGCAGGAAGTCCAGGAAGCAGCGCTGGATGTTCCAGGCGTGCGGCTTGGCGCGCAGCCCGCCCTCGCGGGCGGCGTGCAGGGAGTCGACGACCTCGCCGTAGACGTCGAGCTGCAGCTGGGAGACGGCGCCGTTGCCGGTGCGTACGGGGTAGGAGCGCTCGTAGCCGGCCAGCCAGGGCAGCTCCGTCTCCGGCAGCCGGCGCTCGCCCGCCAGCCCGTACATCGTCTGCAGGTCGGCGGGGTCGCCGGCGACGGCCCGCACCAGCCAGTCGCGCCAGGCGCGGGCCTCGTCCTCGTAGCCGAGGGCGAGCAGCGAGTTCAGGGTGAGGGTGGAGTCGCGCAGCCAGCAGTAGCGGTAGTCCCAGTTGCGCACGCCGCCGATCTCCTCGGGCAGGGAGGTGGTGGGGGCCGCGACGATGCCGCCGGTGGGGGCGTAGGTGAGGGCCTTGAGGGTGAGCAGCGAGCGGACGACGGCCTCGCGGTAGGGGCCGCGGTAGCGGCAGCGGCCGGCCCAGGCGCGCCAGTCGGCGAGGCTGTGGTCGAGGGCCTCGTGGGGGTCGATGAGGGCGGGCCGGGGCTCGTGGGAGGGGTGCCAGGTCAGGACGAAGGCGATCTTCTCCCCGGCGGCGACCGTGAACTCCGAGCGGGTGCTCGGGCCCTCGCCGCGGGTGGGCACCTCCGGTTCGCTGCGCAGCCAGGCGGAGTCGGGGCCGGCGACGGCGACGCGGTGTCCGTCGGTGCGGCGCACCCAGGGCACGATGGCGCCGTAGTCGAAGCGCAGCCGCAGCACGCCGAGCATCTCGACGCGGCCGCTGAGACCCTCGACGATGCGCACCAGGTCGGGGGCACGGTCGCGCTGCGGCATGAAGTCGGTGACCTTCACCGCGCCGCCGGCGGTCTCCCACACGGACTCCAGGACGAGGGAGTCCTCCAGGTAGGCGCGCCGGGTGCAGGCGCCGGCGCCGGCCGGGGCCAGGCGCCAGTGGCCGTTGTCCTCGTCGCCGAGGAGGGCGGCGAAGCAGGCGGGGGAGTCGAAGCGGGGCAGGCAGAGCCAGTCGATCGAGCCGTCGCGGCCGACGAGGGCCGCGGTCTGGAGGTCGCCGATGAGCGCGTAGTCCTCGATGAGTGCTGCCACGCGGGGCGTCTTCCCAGCTGGGAGGGTGGTTACTCCGTGCCGGGGGCTGTCCGGGCGACCGGTTCGGGTGCGCCGGGCGGCGCACTCGTCTCCTGCTGTGCGGCCTGCGCGGCCCGGTCGCGGCGCTCACGGCGCACGAGCACGACCCAGCCGACGGGGACGAAGGCGGAGAACAGCCACCACTGGATCGCGTACGCCATGTGGTTGCCGATGCTGCTGTGATCCGGGTCGGGCACGACCTGGGGCTGGCCGGCGGCGGTGGGGGAGATCAGCTCCAGGTAGCCGCCGAGCAGGCTCCGGTGCAGCGTGGCGGCCTGGCGCTCGCTGTTGATCCGCATGATCATGCGGGGCGGCAGGCCCTTGGTGTCCTTGATGCCGCTGCTGGCCGTCTCGTCGGCGCGCAGCCGGCCGGTCACGGTGATCGTCCCGGCCGGGGGCGCGGGGACCTCGGGGAACGTCAGCTGACCCGCGTCGGCCGGGATCCAGCCGCGGTTGACCAGCACCGCGCGGCCGTCGGCCAGCACGAGGGGGGTGATGACCATGTAGCCGGACTTGCCGGAGGCGTCCGTGCGGTAGCGGGCGACGACCTCGCCCTTGGCGTCGTACGTGCCGGTCGCGGTGACCCGGCGCCAGACGGCGTCCTGCGGGACGTCGCGCCCCGGGGCGGCCAGCTCGGTGACGGGCACCGGGGGCCGGGTGAGGCTGCGGGCGATGTGGTCGTTGCGCGCCACCCGGGCCTCGTGGCGATGCAGCTGCCAGAAGCCCAGTCTGATCATCGCCGGGATCAGGGCGAGCCCCACGAGGGTGAGGATCACCCACTGCCGGGTCAGCAGGAAGCGGTACACGCATTTGACGGTACCTGGTGGGATTCGCACCCCGGCCGGTGGGTGCCGCTTGCCGGTCAGACCCGGCTCTCGGCCGGGATCACATGGGACAGGAGCTGGACGAAGGCCGCCTCGTCGATCACGGGGGTGCCGAAGGTGCGGGCCTTGGTGACCTTGGAGGTGGGGGAGTCGGGGTCGTTGGTGACCAGCACGCTGGTCAGCCGGGAGATGCTCGTGGCCACGTGCAGCCCGGCCTCCACGGCCCGGTCCTCCAGCAGCTCGCGGTCGATGGAGGTGTCGCCGGAGAACGCCACCCGCATGCCCTGAATGAGCTGTTCGCCCGGTTTGTAGTGCCCGGGGTTGGGATACGGGCACGCCGGACGCTTGCGGCTCGCCCGCCACGTCGAGCGGAACGACGGCTGATAACCGGCCCTCGGCGACGGGACGGGAGCCGGGGAGTCGGACCACTCCGTCAGCGGCTGGCAGGCCAGCAGCGGCAGCCGCAGCCCGCTCCGGGCCGCCCGGTGCAGACTCGGCCGGAACGCCTCCGCCAGCACCCGGGCGTCGTCCAGCGCGTGGTGGGCGCGCTGCTGCACCACGCCGTAGTGCGCGGCGAGCGACTCCAGCTTGTGATTGGGCAGCGGCAGCCCGAGCTCCTTCGACAGCGCGATCGTGCACAGCCGTTGGCGCACCGGCGCGGCCGAGCGCGCCCGGGCGTACTCACGGGCGATCATCGACCAGTCGAAGGCCGCGTTGTGCGCCACCAGCACCCGGCCCGCGAGCCGCTCCGCGAACTCGCCGGCGATCTCCGCGAAAAGCGGCGCGCCGCCCAGGACTTCGGAGGTCAGACCGTGGATCCACACCGGCCCCGGATCGCGCTCGGGGTTGACCAGTGTGTACCACCGGTCCTCGACCCGGCCCCGGGCGTCCAGCTGGTAGACCGCCGCCGACACTATCCGGTCGTCCCGGGCGAGCCCGGTGGTCTCCACGTCGACGACCGCGTACCCCTCGGGATAGGCGGCCGGCCACGGGTCGGGCAGGGGTGTGTCGGTGCGGTCGTCGAGCATGGTCCAAGAGCTTAAGGGCCCGCACTGACAGCGCGGGATCCGGCCGTCGCGATCGACACCTTCAGGCCAGTGCCGACAGCAGCCCGCCGGCCGTCACCCGCACCGTGCCCTCGCACCCGTCGACCGCGCCCGGCAGCAGACGGTAGACCGTACCCGTCGCCTTGCGCACGCCCACCGCCCCCTCCAGCAGGGCGACGAAGGCGTGCCGGCCCTCGACCGCCGCCGCGGCCAGCTCGTGGGCGTCCCCCACCGGCTCGCAGAAGTCGGGCGGCGCCGTGCGCAGCCGCGCCGCGAAGGCACCGGTGCCCTCGCCCTCCCGGCGCCCGTACCGCCACAGCTCGGCGGCCCCGCCCGGCACGCGCCGGATCACCGCGACCTCGCCCGCCCGGGCGGCCGCGTGCCAGCAGCACAGCTCCCACAGGCTCACCCGCGCACCGGAGGAGAAGTAGCCGGTCAGCTCGCGGCCCAGCGCCCCCATCGCGTCGCCGTGCCGGCCCACGGTGTGCAGGCCCGTGCCACCCGGAAGGTGGACATCGGTCCACAGCGCACGCCCCTCCGCCAGGTCGACGACCATCGGCACGCACGCCCGCGACCGCCCGGTCAGGTCGAAGCGCTGCCGCACCGTGCGCGGGTCGTACGACGCGCCGCGCGCCCCCGTGCCCGGCAGCGTCATGAACCCGGCGAAGGCGTCCGGCAGCTCCTCGAAGGGGATGTTGTTGTAGCTGAAGACCACCGGCACCGCGTAGCGCACGTCCGCCTCCAGCAGGGCGAGCACGTCCAGGTCGACGTACTCGGTCGCGCCGTCGGGCGCCGGCGCGGAGGTGAGGTCGCCGGAGTGCACCGCCGCGTCGTGCCCGAACCGCAGCTTCGTGTAGTCGCACAGCCCGACGCCGTTCCACTCCTCGTCGAAGAAGGCCACCGACAGGTCGAGGTCCACCCGCTCGCCCTCGGGCTCCATCCAGTGCAGGAACAGCCGCAGCACGTCCCCCTCGGGCAGGTCCAGGGTGCTGCCGCGCGGCACCGCCACCAACGACGCGGCCGCGGAGTGCTCGGTGAAGGGCACCGTCAGAGCGGCCAGGGCGGAGTCCAGCAGCGCCACCTCGAACGGCGGGGCGGCCGACAGCCGCCGCAGCGCCTCCGCCTCCAGCAGCGCGCACACCCGCTCGACCACCGGCCCGGCCAGCGCAGGGCGCGCCTCGTCCACCGCGTGCACGCGCGTCACCGCTCCCCGGGGGAAGAACACCCGGCGCGCCGACGGCAGGTGCCGCCCCCGCAGGGCGCCCAGCGCCCCCAGCAACGCCCCCGGGCCCACCTTGGGCAACCCCTGCTCCAGCGCCTCGGCCACATCCGGCGCGAGCTCGCCGCCGCCGTACAGCCGCAGCACGTGGTCCAGGCGCCGCACCAGCTCGCCGGGCCGCTGCCGCAGCAGCGCCACGGCCGCCGCCGGATCGCCGGCGCGCAGCGCCTCCTCGACCCGCCCCGCCCAGGTGCGCGGCACGATCCGCGCACGGCCGTCGGCCGCCGCCCGCAGCGCCACCGCCTCCGGGTGCCGCTGCGCCGTCGCCGACAGCGCGCGGGCCAGCGGGCCGGTGCCGCAGACGTCCGTGCTGCGCAGGGCCGCGAAGGCCAGTGCCGCCCGCGGGTGGCGCGTGTGCTGCTCGAAGGGGTGCAGCAGCTCGGCGGCGCGCAGCCACGCGGCCCGGTGCCGCAGCAGGTCCTCGACGAGGGAGGCGGTGTGCAACGCGTCCAGCACGCCCAGCAGTTCGCGCCGCAGCGGCCGCGGCAGGCCGCGCTGGCGCGGTGGCCGCAGCAGGTCCGCCTCGCCGCCGGACCACACGCACAGCAGCCGCAGGACGTCCGTCGCGGTCGTCAGCCGCAGCGGCAGCAGCTCGCGCACCGCCGCCACGGTCGCCGGGCCGCCGTCGCGCAGCAGCGTGCCCAGCACCAGCGCCTTGGTCTCGCGCACCGGGACGTCCTCGGGCAGCCACGCGAGGCCCCCCGGCTCGGCGTGCGCCAGCAGCACCTTGAGGTCGTCCCGGTCCTGCGGCGACAGCGGCGTGGCGCGGGCGAGCAGCGCGGTCAGCTCCCGTGCGGCGTCCGCGGTGCGCGACGTCCCCAGCACCAGCAGCTTCAGCGGGCCCGCGGACGGCACGCCCTGGTCCGCAACACTGCGCGACGGCCGAAGGAACGGGTCGTCGCGGTCGATGCGCCGGTGGCACAGCGGGCACCCGGCGTAGTCCGCGCCGTCCCAGCAGGAACGGCACACCAGGTGCGCGCACGGTGCGACCGGGTGCACCTGCCCGACCGTCCCGCACAGCACGCACGGCTGCTCCGGCCGCTGCAGCAGCAGGGCGAAGACCCGGTCGACGTACAGCGCGAGCGTGTCGTGCGGCACCGAGGCGGGGAAGTCGCGGAACAGCGGCATGTGCGTACGGTCCGCCCCCAGCTGCGCGTCGAGCGCCCGCAGCAGGCCGCGCCCGGTGTCGGCGAGGGCCTCGGCCCCGGCGCCGGCCAGCACCGAGCGCAGCGGCTCGGTCAGCGCGTGCCCGCGCGCGAGCAGCTCGGCCTCCAGGGCCGTCAGCCCCGCGGCGGTGCGCGCGTCGCCGGCGGCCGGGCCCGTCGCCGGCTCGTGGTCGATGTGGACGATCTGGGCGCGGCGCAGCAGAACGGCCTGGAGCGTGGACACGAAGAACCCCCCGGAGAAAACGAAGCGGGGGCGGGAAGTGGGCGCGCTCGTTTCTTTGGAGGAAAAGGAGAAGGAAGCACACCGCGGAGCCGCCCCCGCGCCACGATTCTAGGAGCCCGCCGATCACGGCCGCGAACGGTTTTCCGGCGCCCGGCGACCGCCGGTAACAAAGATTCGGTACCCGAGGGTAACAACCCCTAGCGGCAAGGCCGTCGGCGTGTTTATGGTGCGCCCATGCCGCACCTACCCGACGTGGTCCTGTGGTCCATACCCGCCTTCGTCGTGCTCACCGCGCTGGAAGCGGTGAGCTACCGGATCCATCCCGACGACCGCCTGGAGGGATACGCGGCCAAGGACGCGGCGACCAGCATCGGCATGGGGCTCGGCAGCCTCGTCTTCGACGCCCTGTGGAAGATCCCGATCGTCGCGCTCTACACGGCCCTGTACGAACTGACCCCGCTGCGCGTGCCCGTCCTGTGGTGGACGCTCCCGCTGATGCTGCTCGCGCAGGACTTCTTCTACTACTGGTCGCACCGCGGCCACCACGTGGTGCGCATCCTGTGGGCCTGCCACGTGGTGCACCACTCCAGCAGGAAGTTCAACTTCACCACCGCCCTGCGCCAGCCATGGACGTCGCTGACCGTGTGGCCGTTCTACGTGCCCATGGTGCTGGCCGGCGTGCACCCGGCGGCATTGGCGTTCTGCTCGTCCGCCAACCTCGTCTACCAGTTCTGGGTGCACACCGAGCGCGTCGGCAAGCTGCCCCGGCCGCTGGAGTTCGTCCTCAACACGCCCTCGCACCACCGCGTCCACCACGCGTCGCAGGGCGGCTACCTCGACCGCAACTTCGGCGGCATCCTCATCGTCTGGGACCGGATGTTCGGCTCCTTCGTGCCGGAGGGCGAACGCCCCGTCTACGGGCTGACGAAGAACATCGCCACCTACAACCCGCTGCGCGTGGCCACGCACGAGTACGCCGCGATCGCCCGCGACGTGCGGGCCGCCCGCAGCTGGCGCGAGCGCGCCGGCCGCCTCTTCCGCGGCCCCGGCTGGCAGCCCCTCCCTCCGGCCGCCGAGAGCGCCGTACGCACCGAGCGCCCGGCGGCCGTGCAGCCCGAGCGGGCCGCGTGAGGGCCGCCCGGGCGGTGCCGGCGGCCTTCGGCGCCGCCGCCGCGGCCCACCTCGGCGCGCTGCTCGCCCACGCCACGACCCTCGCCCACCTGACCAAACCGGCCCTGATGCCGCTGCTGGCCGCCGCCGTGCTGCTGCACGGCGGCTCCCGCCTGCTCGCCGCGGCCCTGCTGTGCGGCTGCGCCGGCGACGCCCTGCTGCAGGCGGAGGGCCGTACGCCGTTCCTGCTGGGCATGGCGGCCTTTGCCGCGGGGCACCTGTGCTACCTCGCCCTGTTCGCCCGGCACGGCACGCCGGGCGGCAGCCGTACGTACCGGCTCGCCGCCGCCTACGCAGCCGCCTGGCTCGCCACGGTGGCCCTGCTGTGGCCCGGCCTGGAGGCCGGTATGCGGCTGCCCGTCGTCCTGTACAGCCTGCTGCTGACCGCCATGGCCCTGGCCGCGACCCGGGCCGGGGCGTGGGCCGCGGCCGGCGGGCTGCTGTTCCTCGTCTCCGACTCGCTGCTGGCCGGCGGGCTCGCCGGCTGGCCGCAGGCGCCCGCCGCCCAGTTCTGGGTGATGCTCACCTACGCCGCCGCCCAGGCCCTGCTCGCGTACGGCGTGCACCGGTGCGTCGCGGCGGCGGGAGCCGGCAGCGGCCGGCCGGCCCCCGCGCGGGCGGCGGTCAGTCCGTGACGGCCGCCAGGGCGTCGACGATGCCGTAGCCGTAGAAGCTGTTGACGTGCTTGGTGCCGGTGCACGCGGCCTTCCACTTGCCCGTGCCGTCCGGGTCGTAGCCGGCGGCGGGGCAGCCCGGGTTCTTCGCCTGGGCCTTCAGGAGCCACTGGATCTCCTGCGGACTGGAGCCCGGGTGGGCGCTCTTGAGCAGCGCCGCCACGCCCGCCACGTGCGGGCTGGCCATCGAGGTGCCCTGCAGGAAGCCCCAGTCGCCGCCGGGCAGGGTGGACAGGATCCGGCCGTCCTTGGCGGGCAGCTCGGGTATCTGCAGGGAGTCGCCGCCGGGGGCGGCGACGTCTATCGCGTTCAGACCGTAGTTGGAGTAGAAGGACTTCCCGGACTTCACACCGGTCGCGGCGACGGTGACCACGCCGGGCAGGGAGGCGGGGACGTCCAGGCACTGCCGCGGGTCCACCTTGCGCGGCACCGGCTTGGAGTCGTTGGGGCTGGAGGCGTCGTCCAGCTGCGGCGCCGCGAGGTCCAGGTTGGAGTTGCCGGCGGCGGCGACGTTGACCACGCCCTTGTCCTGGGCGTACTTGGCGGCCCGGCCGACCGCCTCGGCTATCGCCTTCTGGTCGCCGTCGTCGGGGCAGTTGAACAGCCACGGGTCGACGTAGTAGCTGTTGTTCGTCACCGACACGCCGTGGTCGGCGGCGAAGACGAACGCGCACACCACGCTCTCCGCGTAGAAGAAGGCGTTCTTGTCGGGCGTGCTCACCTTGATGCCTGAGACCTTCACACCAGGAGCAACACCGGAGACGCCCAGACCGTTGCGGGCCGCGGCTATCGTCCCGGCGACGTGCGTGCCGTGGTAGTCGTCGGCCGGGTTGTGCGGACGCCAGGCGCCCGGGCTCGTGTCGGCCTTGCCGGACACGCAGCTCGCGGACTGCCCGGCGGAGAAGTTCGGCGCCAGGTCGGGGTGGGTGTCGTCCACGCCGGTGTCGATGACGGCGACGGTGACCTTCCTGCTGCCCGCGTTCACCTTCGCGGCCTTGTCGGCGCCTATCGCGCCCAGGTCCCACTGCAGGCCCTCCAGCGGCTCCTTGCCGGCCGCCAGCGACCGGGCGGCGGCCCCCTTCTCCTCCTTCGACAGCTTCAGCCGCTCGGGCTTGCCGTAGTCGGTGGTGGCCGCCGAGGTGATGGGCGCGGTGCGCGTGGCGCCCGCCGAGGACACCCCGGACACCGACCGCATGGTCTTGGCGAAACCGGCGTCGCGGGAGTGCACGACGATGACGCCGATGCGGTCGTAGGACACCACGATGCTGCCGCCCGCCTTCGCGACGGCCTTCTTCACCCGCGCCAGCGTGCCCCGGTCCGTGGCCGTGTTCACCACGTACGACAGCAGCGGGCCCGTCGCGGTCGCGGCGGCGGAAGGGGAGGCGGGGGCCTGCGGGGCGGCGCTGGCCGCGCCGGGCAGGAAGCCGAGGGAGGCGGTGAGCGCCAGTCCGAGCGGGGCGGCGAGGAGCGCCTGCCGCCGTCTGAGACGCAGATGGGCCATGGCCATGAAGGTCTCCACATCATCCGGGAATCCGCCCACCGCACAGACGTGCGGGGGCGGTCGCGCATGACGAGTGAAGCTAGCGCCGATCAGCGGCGGCGGGCAATGAATTCACCGAGACTGGAGGTCGCCCCTCCGGCGCCCCTCCGACTGCCCCGGCCGTCAACCCGGCGTTTTCACACGGCCGTCCGCAGGGGGACGGCAGGACGCCGCCCCCTGTCGCATACTGCGGTGTCACCCTACGATGCGTGATCCGGGTCACAAGATCCCGGCTCGCGCCCCCATCCACCTCGTCAGGAGAGGCCGTGGACCCAGAAGAGGCCGTGGGTGCCCCACCCAGCGCACCCCAGGGGCCGGACGAGCCGCCCCGCCCCGCCATCCCCGCCCAGCCCGACACCTTCACCGACCTGCAGCGCAGCGCCGAATTCGGCGAACTGCGCCGGGCGCACCGCTCCTTCGCCTTCCCGCTGACCATCGCCTTCGTCAGCTGGTACCTGCTGTACGTCCTGCTGTCCAACTACGCGGGCGGCTTCATGGACACCGTCGTGCTGGGCAACATCAACGTCGCCTTCGTCCTCGGCCTGGCCCAGTTCCTGACCACCTTCCTGATCGCCTGGTGGTACGCCCGGCACGCCGCGGCACGCATCGATCCCAAGGCAGAGGCCCTCAAGGCCCGGCTGGAGGCGGGGGAATGAGCACCGGAACCACCGAACTGCTCGCCGCCGGCGGCGCGGGCGAACACCGCACCCTGATCATCACCCTCTTCTCCGTCTTCGTTGCCGTGACCCTCGGCATCACCGTCTGGGCCGGCCGGCAGACCAAGGACGCCACCGACTTCTACGCCGGCGGCCGCTCCTTCACCGGCTTCCAGAACGGGCTGGCGATCTCCGGCGACTACATGTCCGCCGCGTCCTTCCTGGGCATCGCCGGCGCCATCTCCCTCTACGGCTACGACGGCTTCCTGTACTCCATCGGCTTCCTCGTCGCCTGGCTGGTCGCCCTGCTGCTCGTCGCCGAACCGCTGCGCAACTCCGGCCGCTTCACCATGGCCGACGTCCTCGCCCACCGGCTCGAACAGCGGCCGGTGCGCACCGCGGCCGGCACCTCCACCATCGTCGTGTCGATCTTCTACCTGCTCGCCCAGATGGTCGGCGCAGGCGCCCTGGTGGCCCTGCTGCTCGGCGCCACCGGCGAGAGCTCCCGGCGCTGGATCATCGTCCTGGTCGGCCTGGTGATGGTGCTGTACGTGACCATCGGCGGCATGAAGGGCACCACCTGGGTGCAGATCGTCAAGGCCGTCCTGCTCATCGCGGGCACCGTGCTGATCACCGTGCTCGTCCTGACCAAGTTCCACTGGAACCTCTCCACCCTGCTCGGCCGCGCCGCCGAGGCCAGCGGCAAGGGCAGGGCCTTCCTGGAACCGGGCCTGCAGTACGGCAAGGACGGCACGTCCAAGCTCAACTTCATCTCGCTCGGCCTGGCCCTGGTCCTGGGCACCGCCGGACTGCCGCACATCCTCATCCGCTTCTACACCGTGCCCACCGCCCGGGCCGCCCGGACGTCCGTGAACTGGGCCATCGGCATCATCGGCGCCTTCTACCTGATGACCATCGCCCTCGGCTTCGGCGCCGCCGCCCTCGTCGGGCCCAAGGCCATCACCGCCTCCAACGAGTCCGGCAACACCGCCGCCCCGCTGCTCGCCCAGGAGATCGGCGGGGGAGCGGGCTCCACCGGCGGGGCCGTCCTGCTCGCCGTGATCTCGGCGGTCGCCTTCGCCACCATCCTCGCCGTGGTCGCCGGCCTGACCCTGGCCTCCTCCGCGTCCTTCGCCCACGACCTGTGGGCCAACGTCATCCGCAAGGGGCGCACCGGCGAGAAGGAGGAGATCCTCACCGCCAAGCTCGCCGCGGTCGTCATCGGCGCGATCTCCATCGCCCTCGGCATCTTCGCCCACCGCCTCAACGCCGCCGCCCTGGTGGCCCTCGCCTTCGCCGTCGCCGCCTCGGCCAACCTGCCGACGATCCTCTACAGCCTGTTCTGGAAGCGCTTCACCACCCGCGGCGCGCTGTGGTCGATCTACGGCGGACTGATCTCCTCCGTCACCCTGGTGATCCTCTCCCCGGTCGTCTCCGGCAACCCCAAGGCGCTCTTCCCCGGCCTGAGCTTCGACTACTTCCCGCTCGGCAACCCCGGCCTGGTCTCCATCCCGCTCGGTTTCCTCCTCGGCTGGGCCGGCTCCCTGGCCTCGAAGCCGGCACCGGACCAGGACAAGCGGTACGCGGAGCTGGAGGTGCGCTCCCTGACGGGCTACGGAGCCCACTGAGCCCCCTCCCGGCGCCCTCTCCCGCGGCCGATCGCGTACGCTGCGATCCGGCGGTTCCACTGTCCAGTCCGCGGGAGGGGGCGTTCGCCGTGCTCACCGACACCTACGGCCGCGTCGCGACGGACCTGCGCGTCTCCCTGACCGACCGCTGCAACCTGCGCTGCACGTACTGCATGCCCGCCGAGGGCCTCGCCTGGCTGCCCAAGCCCGAGCTCCTCACCGACGACGAGATCGTCCGCCTCGTCCACGTCGCCGTCGCCCACCTCGGCGTACGCGACGTCCGCTTCACCGGCGGGGAACCCCTGCTGCGGCCCGGGCTCGCCGGCATCGTCGCCCGCTGCGCCGCCCTCGCCCCCCGGCCCCGGCTGTCGCTGACCACCAACGGCATCGGCCTCGCCCGCACCGCGGCCGCCCTGCGCGCCGCCGGCCTGGACCGGGTCAACGTCTCCCTCGACACCCTGCGCCCGGACGTCTTCGCCACCCTCACCCGGCGCAAGCGCCACCAGGACGTCCTCGACGGCCTCGCCGCCGCCCACGCCGCCGGACTGACCCCGGTCAAGGTCAACGCCGTCCTGATGCGCGGGCACAACGACGACGAGGCACCCGAGCTGCTGGCCTGGGCCCTGGAGCACGGCTACGAGCTGCGCTTCATCGAGCAGATGCCGCTGGACGCCCAGCACGGCTGGCAGCGGGACGGCATGATCACCGCCGAGGAGATCCTCGCCGGCTTGAGCACCCGCTTCGCGCTCACCCCCGAGCCGGACGACGCACGCGGCTCCGCCCCCGCCGAACGCTGGCTCGTGGACGGCGGCCCGGCCCGCGTGGGCGTCATCGCCTCGGTCACCCGCCCCTTCTGCTCCGCCTGCGACCGCACCCGGCTGACCGCGGACGGGCAGATACGCACCTGCCTGTTCGCGCGCGAGGAGTCCGACCTGCGCGGAGCGCTGCGGGCGGGGGCGACGGACGAAGAGCTGGCCGGGCTGTGGCGTACGGCGATGCGGGGCAAGAAGGCGGGCTCGGGCCTGGACGCCCCGTCCTTCCTCCAGCCGGCCCGCCCCATGTCGGCGATCGGCGGCTGAGCCCGCGCGCCAGGCCCTACGCGCCCGCGGTGGGGCCCTGCCGCTCCCACTCCTCCAGCGTCACGACGTCCTTCAAGAACCCCCGCACCGCCAGGAACTGCGACAGGTGTTCGCGATGCTCCTCGCACGCCAGCCACGTCTTGCGCCGCTCCGGCGTGTGCAGCTTGGGGTTGTTCCACGCCAGCACCCACACCGCCGCCTCGCGGCAGCCCTTCGCGGAACAGATCACGGCGGGGTTCGGAGCGGGACTCGGAGCAGGATTCGGGGAGTTCACGCCCCGACCTTACGCGGGAGTGCGTGGACACGGCGACGCCGGGCAGCCACGGGGGGAGCCGCCCGGCGTCGGTCTGTCGCTCCGACGGGGGATGCGGAGCGCCTACGAAGTATGTCACGGGGGGCCCGGAACGGGGCACCGATCCACATGATTGATCTGAGGTTTTCTTGAGCTTGTCACACCGCTCCCGGCGCCTCCCGCCGGCTGCCGACGGTCAGCCCTGGTCGCGGCCTTGATCGCGGCCGGGCGCCTCACCGGCTTCCGCGACCGGTTCCGCAGGAGCCCCCGCAGGCGTCGCCGGCCCCGTCGTGAGCACCGGCCGGCTCGGCCCGCCGACGAACGCGGTCGGCAGCGAAGGGGCCCTCTCCCGGCCCGCGTTGGCGATGACGACGGCCACGTAGGGCAGCAGCGCACCGAGGACCAGCGTCCCGATCGCCACATGGCGCTCCACGTTCCACAGCACTACCGTGAGGATCACGGAGATCGTGCGAACGCCCATCGAAATGACGTACCGGCGCTGGCGGCCGCGCACGTCCTCCGCCAGGCCCTGCCGGGCTCCGGTGATCCGGAAGACTTCGTCTCCACCGTGCTTCCGCATCACGTTCCACCACCCGATTGCCGTGCGACGCCCCTCGGGCCGTTACGGGATCCACGTTACGCCGCGCATGTGCCGGGTACGAGACCGGGTCGCCCGCCGCAGGCTCGCGCACGGGCGCTCGACGTGCACATACGGCGTACGGATGGCTCCGACGTGCGCCGTAGGGGGCAGCGCCCCACAATGGCGGAGCACGGCACGTCGCTCCGTACGAGGAGGCGAAATGAGCTGGTTGTGGGCGATCATCGTGGGACTGGTCCTGGGCCTGATCGCCAAGGCGATCCTGCCGGGCAAACAGCACATCCCCATCTGGTTGACGATCATCTGCGGTCTGATCGGCGGCCTGCTCGGCAACTGGGCCGCTGCCGCACTGGGCGTGGGGGAGACCAAGGGCATCGACTGGATCAGGCACGCCCTGCAGCTCATCGGCGCGGTGATCATCGTCGGCATCGGCGACCGCCTGTGGGTCGGCCTCCGCGGAAACCGTCAACGGGCGTGACGCACGAGGCGGCCGGTGCGCGCATCGCGCACCGCCCGCCTCGTCATGGCGTCATGCTCGTCGTGCCGTCCTGGCAGACCGCGGCTAGAGCCCGCGCAGCTCCGCGATCCTGCGGCCGGCCTTGAGGTAGACCCCGTCCACCGTGCGCCCGCCCAGCAGCTCCCGGGCCACCTCGCCCAGCGGCCGCAGCGCCTCCGCCTCGGCGAGCACCACGGCCTCCTGGCCGTCGGCCGTCTGGAGGACCAGCCGCAGACCGTTCTGCTTGGCCACCCGGCGCGCGGCCGAGGCGCTCGGCTGGAAGCCCAGCACCTTGCTCAGCACCGCCGTCGCCGGCTCCGCGCCGTGCTCGGCGAGGTCGACCACCGGCGTCTCGACGTCACCGAAGCTCTTCTTGGAGAACTGGGCCACGAACCCCGCCCGCGCCGCCATCGCCGCCTCCACGCCGTACAGCGCGGCCACGACCTCGCCCGCCAGGACCTTCTTCAGGTCCATCGGGTGCAGCGCCTTGTCCTCCAGACGGGAGAGCACGAGCGCGATCTCCTCGTCCGTCCACTCCGTCCACGCCTTGAGGTAGGGCTCCATCAGCCGGTCCGGCACCGACATGATCTTGCCGAAGACGTCGTCGGCCGGCGCCGACAGGCCCACGTAGTTGCCCTTGGACTTCGACATCTTCGCGCCGGTGCCGTCCGTGCCCTCGATCAGCGGCATCGTGACCACCAGCTGCGGCGTCTGCCGGTGCACCTCCATGAGCTTGCGGCCCATCTGCAGGTTCAGCAGCTGGTCGGCACCGCCGAGCTCCACGTCGCACTCCAGCGCCACCGAGTCCAGCGCCTGCGCGATCGGGTAGAGCATCTCCGTCATCGTCAGGCCCGAGCCGGCCGCCAGCCGGTTGCGGAAGTCCTCGCGCTGCAGCAGCTGCGAGACCGGCACCTGCGCCAGGACGCCCAGCAGCTCCGGGAAGGTGTACGGCGCCAGCCACTCGCTGTTCTGCCGGAAGCTGACCTTCTCGAAGTCGAAGAACGGCCGGACCTGGTCCCGGTAGGAGGCCAGGTTCCGCGCGATGTCGTCGTCCGTCAGCGGCGGACGCTCCGCCGTACGGCCCGTCGGGTCACCGATCTTCGCGGTGAAGTCACCGATCAGCAGGGTGACGTCGTGGCCCATCCGCTGGAACCGGCTGAGGATGATCATCGGTACGGCGTGCCCCAGGTGCACGTCCGTGCCCGTCGGGTCGATGCCCAGCTTGATCCGCAGGCCCTTGCCCTCGGCACGGCGCGCCTCGATGCGGTCGGCCAGCTTGCTCACACCGGGCAGCACCTCGACCGCACGACCGGCGATCAGCGCGGCCTGGTCCTTCGGCGACAGGTCGGACAGGTCCAGATAGCGCCTCGCCTTCGTCTCCGTGAGCAGCTGCTCCACGGCCGAATCGGTGGAGAGGTCCTGCGCCAGCAGGGCGCTGACGCGTGCGACGGAGTCGCCGAGGCGTGTCATCGTGGCGTTCCTGTAGAGGGTTGTCGGACAAAGGACAGGGCCGAGTCTAATTTGCCGGGCGGCCCGGCCGCCCGGCAGTTCGTTCCCGGCCGCTACACGCCCCGGCTCACCGAGCTCATGTTGAAGTCGGGAACGCGCAGCGCGGGCATCGCCGCCCGGGTGAAGTAGTCCCCCCACTCGCGCGGCAGCGTCCGCTCCGTACGGCCCGCCTCCGTCGCCCGCGAGAGCAGCGAGACCGGGGACTCGTTGAAACGGAAGTTGTTGACCTCCGCCACGACCTCCCCCTTCTCCACCAGGTACACCCCGTCCCGGGTGAGCCCCGTCAGCAGCAGCGACGCCGGATCCACCTCGCGGATGTACCACAGGCACGTCAGCAGCAGCACCGGCCCGTCATGGCCACTGGCCGCCACCATCTCCTGCAGCGACCGGGTACCCCCCGCGTCCAGCACCAGGTTGTCCGTGTACGGCCGGACCGGCAGGCCCGTCAGCCCGGCACTGTGCCGCGTGGTGAGCAGATGGGTGAGCACACCGTCGCGGATCCAGTCCGTGGCGGCGATCGGCAGACCGTTGTCGAACACCGACGCGTCGTCCCCCGAAGCCCCCGTCAGCACGAACGGCGCGCACTGCAGGCCCGGTGCCTGCGGATCGCTGCGCAACGTCATCGGCAACTCCGAGAGCCGCTCCCCGACCCGGGTGCCACCACCCGGCCGCGAGAAGACCGTACGGCCCTCGGCCGCGTCCCGCGCCGAGGCGGACCACTGCTGGTACACCAGCAGATCGGCCACCGCCGTCGGCGGCAGCAGCGTCTCGTACCGCCCCGCCGGCAGCTCGGTGCGCCGCCGCGCCCACCCCAGCCGCTCCGCCAGCTCGGCGTCCAGCGCCAGCGGGTCGACGTCGGCGAAGTCCCGCATGGCCCGCCCCGCCCACGCGCTGCGCGTACGGTCCGGGCTCTTGGCGTTGAGCTCCAGCGTGCCCGTCGGCTGGTCGTGGCGCAGCCGCAGCCCCGCGGAGGTGCCCAGGTAACTGGAGACCACCTCGTGATGGGCGAAGCCGTACAGCTCCCGCTGCGCCGCCCGCGCCCGGGCGAAGGACTCGCCCAGCGCCGGTGCGAAGGCGTCGAAGACGGCCGAGGAGGTCTCGGCGGGCGGCTCCGTGAACGCCGCGTCCTGCGGCACCCCCGTCACCAGCGGCTGCGCGTCCTCCGCCGGCCCGGCCTCCCGCGCCGCGGCCTCCGCCGCCCGCACCAGCGGCTCCAGCTCGTCCACGGTGACCGCCGACCGCGACACGACCCCCGAGGCCGTGCCCTCGGCACCGTCGACGGTCGCCACGACCGTCACGCTCCGCCCCCGGGTAACACCGTTGGTCGTCAGGGCGTTGCCGGCCCACCGCAGATTGGCGGTCGACCGCTCCTCGGCGATGACGACGCACCCGTCGGCGCGCGACAGCTCCAGCGCGCGCTCGACGATCTCGTGGGGCTTGTGCTGGCGAGGGCTCACTGACCGGCCTCCTGCGTCGTGTTCGCTGTGTTTACCCGGGGGACGACCCCCGGACCCCCGGCAGGGGCGTGCGTGCCGCTCATTGACCGGCCTCCTGAGTGGTGTTCAGTACGTTCACGCCCTGGAACAGGGCGGACGGGCAGCCGTGCGAGACGGCGGCGACCTGGCCCGGCTGGGCCTTGCCGCAGTTGAAGGCGCCCCCCAGGACGTACGTCTGCGGGCCGCCGACCGCCGCCATGGAGCCCCAGAAGTCCGTCGTGGTCGCCTGGTAGGCGACGTCCCTCAGCTGTCCGGCCAGCCGGCCGTTCTCGATCCTGAAGAACCTCTGACCCGTGAACTGGAAGTTGTACCTCTGCATGTCAATGCTCCACGAGCGGTCGCCGACCACGTAGATGCCCCGTTCCACGCCCGCGATCAGCTCCTGCGTCGACGGCCCGGCGGGGGCCGGCTGGAGGGAGACGTTGGCCATGCGCTGGACGGGGACGTGGGCGGGGGAGTCGGCGTAGGCGCAGCCGTTGGAGCGGCCGAGGTTCATGAGGCGGGCGATGCGGCGGTCGGTCTGGTAGCCCACCAGGACGCCGTCGCGCACGAGGTCCCAGGACTGGGCGGCCACGCCCTCGTCGTCGTAGCCGATCGTGGCCAGGCCGTGCTCGGCCGTGCGGTCGCCGGTCACGTTCATGATCTGCGAGCCGTACTTCAGCGTGCCCAGCAGGTCCGGCGTCGCGAACGACGTGCCCGCGTAGGCGGCCTCGTAGCCCAGGGCCCGGTCGAGCTCGGTGGCGTGGCCGATGGACTCGTGGATCGTCAGCCACAGGTTGGACGGATCGATGACGAGGTCGTACGCGCCCGGCTCCACGCTCGGCGCGCGCATCTTCTCCGCCAGCAGCGAGGGCATCTGCGCGAGCTCCGCGTCCCAGTCCCAGCCGCCGGCGCCGGTCAGGTACTCCCAGCCGCGCCCGGCGGGCGGGGCCAGGGTGCGCAGGGAGTCGAAGCCGCCGCCGTCCTCGTCGACGGCCACGGCCGTCACCTGGGGGTGCAGGCGCACCCGCTGCTGCGTGGTGACCGTGCCCGCCGAATCCGCGTAGAACTTGTTCTCGTGGACCGTCAGCAGCGACGCGTCCACGTGCGCGACGCCCTCCGCGCCCAGCAGCCGCTCGCTCCAGTCGGCCAGCAGGCCACTCTTCTCGCCGTCCGGCACCTCGAAGGGATCGATCTCGTAGGAGGAGACCCAGGTGCGCTCGGAGTGCACCGGCTCCTCGGCCAGCTCCACCCTCTCGTCGGACCCGGCGGCCGCGATGACCTTCGCCGACAGCTTCGCCATGGCCACCGCCTGCGACGCCACGCGCGCGGCCGCGTCCATCGTCAGCTCCACGCCGGAGGCGAACCCCCAGGTCCCGTTGTGGACCACCCGCACCGCGTAGCCCAGGTCCGTGGCGTCCGAGGAGCCCGCCGGCCGGGCGTCCCGCAGCCGCCACGAGGCGCTGCGCACCCGCTCGAGACGGAAGTCCGCGTGCTGGGCGCCCAGCGCCCGCGCCCGCGCGAGCGCCGCGTCGGCCAGGGGGCGCAGCGGCAGCGCGAGGAAGGACGGATCGATCTCATGCGGCACGGTCCACGCTCCTTATCGGTGTGATTGCAGTGAACGATGCCGTTAAGGTGTCGTGGCCTGCAACGTCACCCACCCGGCCGTCCACCCGCGCGGCCCCCGGAAGGAAGCCCACCGTGCCCGCGACGACACCCGACCGGACGGCCCTGCGGGGCGACTGCGCCAGCTGCTTCGGGCTGTGCTGCGTGGCCCTGCCCTTCGCCGCCTCCGCGGACTTCGCCGTGGACAAGCCCGCCGGCAAGCCCTGCACGAACCTGCAGCAGGACTTCGGCTGCGGCATCCACGCGCGGCTGCGCGAGAAGGGCTTCACCGGCTGCACCGTCTACGACTGCTTCGGCGCCGGGCAGAAGGTCTCGCAGGTCACCTTCGGCGGCCGCGACTGGCGCAGCGAGCCCGCGCTGCGCCAGCCGATGTTCGAGGCGTTCCCCGTGGTGCGCCACCTCCACGAGCTGCTGTCGTACCTCACCGAGGCGCTGGCCCTGCCGCAGGCCCGGCCCCTGCACGCCGAGCTGCGCACCGCGCTGGAGGAGACCGAGCGCCTGACACTGGGCACCCCCGAGGAGCTCGCCGCCCTCGACCTGGCGGCCCACCGCGAGGGCGTCAGCGCCCTGCTGCTGCGCACCAGTGAGCTCGTACGCTCCGCGGCCGGCCGCAAGACCCGCAACCACCGGGGCGCCGACCTCATGGGCGCCCGGCTGCGGGGGGCCGACCTGCGCGGGGCCAACTTGCGCGGCGCCTACCTCATCGCCGCCGACCTCGGCGGTGCCGACCTGCGCGGCGCCGACCTCATCGGCGCGGACCTGCGGGATGCGAACCTCGCCGGCGCCGACCTGACCGGCAGCCTCTTCCTGACCCAGCCGCAGCTCCACGCCGCCCGTGGCGACGCGGCCACCAAGCTGCCCGCGGGCCTGACCAGGCCCGCCCACTGGACGTCCGCGGGTCGCTGACCTCGGGCTGCTTCCCGCAGAGATTTTCTGTAGAGATCCAACAGCGACCGCCGGTTCCCCCTGTCGCAGGTCGCTTCTCGCTTCGGCGACCTCTACCGATACGTTCGGTGTAGTCCGCCAGGATCCAGGGATACGACAACGGAAGGGTGATCCTTTGAGCCGCTCGGTTCTCGTCACCGGAGGTAACCGGGGCATCGGCCTCGCCATCGCGCGAGCCTTCGCCGACGCCGGCGACAAGGTCGCCTTCACCTACCGCTCCGGGGAGCCGCCGGCCGAGCTCGTGGACCTCGGCTGCCTGCCCGTGAAGTGCGACATCACCGATCCGGAGCAGGTCGAGCAGGCCTACAAGGAGATCGAGGAGAAGCAGGGCGCCGTCGAGGTGCTGATCGCCAACGCCGGCGTCACCCGCGACCAGCTGCTGCTGCGCATGTCGGAGGAGGACTTCACCTCCGTCATCGACACCAACCTCACCGGCACCTTCCGCGTCGTCAAGCGCGCCTCCAAGGGCATGCTCCGCGCCCGCAAGGGCCGCGTCGTCCTGATCTCCTCCGTCGTGGGCCTCCTGGGGTCCGCCGGTCAGGCGAACTACGCCGCCTCCAAGGCCGGCCTGGTCGGCTTCGCCCGCTCGCTCGCCCGCG
This sequence comes from Streptomyces luteosporeus, assembly GCF_039532865.1. Lineage (NCBI taxonomy): Bacteria > Bacillati > Actinomycetota > Actinomycetes > Kitasatosporales > Streptomycetaceae > Streptomyces > Streptomyces luteosporeus. The sequence goes on along the minus strand of NZ_BAAASL010000016.1, from coordinate 21,963 downwards.
AGCTGGGCTCCCGCAACATCACCATCAATGTCGTCGCGCCCGGCTTCGTGGACACCGACATGACCCGTGTGCTCTCCGACGAGCAGCGCAAGGGCATCGTCGCCGGCGTCCCGCTGGGCCGCTATGCGCAGCCCGAGGAGATCGCGGCCTCGGTCCGCTTCCTCGCCTCCGACGACGCCGCATACATCACCGGAGCCGTCATTCCCGTCGACGGCGGATTGGGCATGGGTCACTGATCGCCATGAGTGGAATCCTTGCAGGCAAGCGCATCCTGGTCACCGGAGTCCTCACCGAGGCCTCGATCGCCTTCCAGGCCGCCAAGGTCGCCCAGAACGAGGGCGCCGAGGTCATCCTCACCGGCTTCGGCCGCCTCTCGCTCGTCGAGCGCATCGCCAAGCGCCTGCCGAAGCCGGCGCCGGTCATCGAGCTGGACGTGACCAACCAGGAGCACCTCGACGGCCTCGCCGACAAGGTGCGCGAGCACCTGGGCGACGGCGTCCCGCTGGACGGCATCGTGCACTCCATCGCCTTCGGCCCGCAGGGCGCCTTCAACTTCCTGGAGGGCACCTGGGAGGACGTCTCCACCGCCGTCCAGGTCTCGGCGTACTCCTACAAGTCGCTGGCCATGGCCCTGCTGCCGCTGATGCCGGCCGGCTCCTCGATCGTGGGCCTGACCTTCGACGCGCAGATCGCCTGGCCGAAGTACGACTGGATGGGCGTGGCCAAGGCCGCCCTGGAGTCCACCAACCGCTACCTGGCCCGCGACCTCGGCCCCAAGGGCATCCGCTGCAACCTGGTCTCGGCGGGCCCGCTGAAGTCGATGGCCGCCAAGTCCATCCCCGGCTTCGAGGAGCTGGCGGACGTGTGGAACCACCGCGCCCCCATCGGCTGGGACCTCACCGACCCGGAGCCGGCCGGCCGCGGCGTCGTCGGCATGCTGTCGGACTTCTTCCCCCGCACGACGGGCGAGATCGTCCACGTCGACGGCGGCGTGCACATGATGGGCGCCTAGCCACCCACTTCGCCGGACGGAGTCCGGCGCAGCCGTCCGAAGCCTGTGAGGCCCTCCGGGGCCGAGCAGTGCGAGGGCGGCACGCGGAAGGCGTCGGTGGCGTGCACATGATGGGTGCCTGACCCTTCCGGACCCCCGGGTACGCCCCGTACACCCCCGCGCTGCCCGCGCCGGCGGGCCGCCGGCGCGGGCAGCGCGCGTTCCCGGGTCGTGCGGACGGCGTCGCGCCCGCACACTGGTGGCGGGAGCTAGGCCGTGTCCGGCGGGTCTCGTCACGCGCCACCACGGCGCCCCGTAGGGGCGCGGGGCCCTGTCGATCTGCGGCTCCGCCGCGTGGGCGCGACAAGCCACGACGTGCCCGCAGATGTCGGCTGCAGGCCGCCGGTGGCCGATCGCGCAGTTCCCCGCGCCCCTACGGGGCACTGCATGATCCGCCGGACAGGTCCTAGGAGGTGGACGGTCATGCGCTTCCCGTTCCGCCGGGCGGCGCTCACGGTGGCGCTGGGCGCCGTCGCCCTGACGGCCGTCACGGCCGCGGCACCCTCGCCCGAGCCGGCGCGCGAGGCGGAGTGCCACACCCGCGTGCGCGGCTCCCACGTCACCGCCCGCTGCTACAACGGCAACGCCACCACCGACCGCGTCCAGCTGCACGTGCAGTGCACCCACTGGTGGGATCCGGCCATGGACACCGCCGCGGTCGCCGTCGGGCCCGCGGCCCGCGTCGTCCTCGCCCAGCGCTGCTGGCTGCAGGTGCGCAGGGCGTGGGTCACCCACACGCCCGGGTGAGGCGGGCCCCGGCCGGGATGGGACACTGGGTGCCATGCCCGTCCTCGAACCGCACCCGGACCCCAAGAAGGGCCAGAAGGCCCTGCTGACCATCCTCGGCGCGATGCTCGGCATCACCGTCGTCATCGCCGTGATCGCCACCTTCGCCGCCGGCTGAGGCGCGGCGCGCAGCGGCGCGACCCCCGCCCGGGGGTGGGGTTGTCCCCACCGTCCCCTAGGGGATGACGCCAGGGTCGTCTGGGTGGCTCACCGGATGGGAGCCGCCCGCCCGGCTCCGTAGCGTCGAAGGTGCACCGCGGCCCCGCGGTGCGTCCGACGTCCGGAGGCGATACGCGTGTCCCCCAACCGGCTGCCCTGGTGGGCCGTGGCGCTGCCCGTCGTGGTGTTCGTGGCGCTCTTCTGCCTGCCCGCGCTGCGCCCGCCGGCCTCCGCCGCCCCCGCGGACGGCGAGCGCCCGGCCGGCGGCGCCGGTACCGTCGTCGTACAGGTCCTGCGCCTGGCCCGGCAGGTCACCGGGCACCCGGTGCCGTGAGCACCCGGTCGGCCCGCCGTCCGGCGGGGGACGAGGCCGTCAACACCCCGCGCCCCGCCACGGGTTTCGTGCGAAGCTGGACGGCATGAGCTCCGAACCGACCCGCAGGATCGTCATCCTCCGGCACGCCAAGGCAGAATGGTCCGACGCCAACGACCACGAACGCCCTCTCGCCGAGCGCGGCCGCAAGGACGCCCCCGTCGCCGGCCGCTGGCTCGCCGGTTCCGGCATCACACCCGACCTGGCCCTGTGCTCCACTTCGGTCCGTACGCGCGAGACCTGGAAGCTCGCCGTGGGGGAGCTGCCCGAGCGCCCGCGCACCGTCTACGAGGACCGGATGTACGAGGCCTCGCTCGGCGAGCTGATCGCCCTGCTCAACGAGGTCCCCGAGGACGTGCAGGACGTCGTGCTCGTCGGTCACAACCCGGGCATGCACGCCCTCGCCGACGCCCTCGCGGGAGAGGCCGAGGGCGACCTGCTGGCCCGGATGAACCGTTCCGGCTTCCCCACGGCCGCGATCGCGGTGCTCGGCTTCACCGGCTCCTGGAAGTCCGTCGAGCACGGCGTCGGCAGGCTCCTCGCCTTCTGGGCGCCGCACGCCTGAGCAGGGCCCGGCCGGGCCCTGCAGGGGTCACTCGTGGGTGTTGGCCGCCTCGACCTCTTCGCGGGTGACCCCCAGCAGGTACAGCACGGTGTCCAGGAAGGGCACGTTCACGGCGGTGTGCGCCGCCTCGCGCACGACGGGCTTGGCGTTGAAGGCCACGCCCAGGCCGGCCGCGTTGAGCATGTCGAGGTCGTTGGCGCCGTCACCGACGGCCACCGTCTGCGCCAGCGGCACGCCCGCCTCGGCCGCGAACCGGCGCAGCAGCCGCGCCTTGCCCGCGCGGTCCACGATCTCGCCGGTCACCCGGCCGGTGAGCCTGCCGTCCACGATCTCCAGGGTGTTGGCGGAGGCGAAGTCCAGGCCGAGGCGCTCCCGCAGGTCGTCCGTGACCTGCGTGAAGCCGCCGGAGACGACGCCCACCTGGAAACCGAGCTGCTTGAGCGTCTTGATCAGGGTGCGGGCGCCGGGGGTCAGGCGCACCTCGGCGCGGACCTTGTCCACCACCGACTCGTCCAGCCCCGCCAGCAGGGCCACGCGCTCGTGCAGCGACTCCTCGAAGTCCAGCTCGCCGCGCATGGCCCGGGCGGTCACCTCGGCCACCTCGGCCTCGCAGCCGGCGTGCGCCGCGAACAGCTCGATGACCTCGTCCTGGATGAGGGTGGAGTCCACGTCCATCACCACCAGCCGCTGCGCCCGCCGCTGCAGGCCGGCGGCCACGACCGCCACGTCCACGCCAAGTGCGGCGGACTCGGTGGCCAGCGCCGTGCGCAGCTTCTCCGTCTCGGTGCCGGAGACCGCGAACTCCACGGCCGTCACCGGGTACTTCGCGAGGCGGAAGATGCGGTCGATGTTGCCGCCGGTGTCGGTGATGCAGGCCGCGATGGCGGCCGTCGACCCGGCGGTCAGCGGGTGACCGAGCACGGTGACGTGGGAACGGCCGGTTCCGCGCGGCCTGTTGTCGCCGCGGCCCGAGATGATCTCGGTCTGCAGTCGCATCGACTCGGCCCAGCTGTGCACCGTCGCCCGCAGGTTCCCCTCGGCGGGCGCGCCGCCCGCGGGGGCGGTGACCAGGGCGCACAGCGTGATGCGGCCCCGGGTGACGATCTGCTCGATGTCTATGACGTCCACTGCGAAGGCGGCAAGCGTGTCGAAGAGGCCGGCGGTGATGCCGGGGCGGTCCTTGCCGAAGATCTTGACGAGGAGGGTGGGGGCGTCGTCGCCGGCGGCGACAGGCGGGGTCTGCGATGCGGCGCTCATGGTGCTTCTACGGTAGCCGCCCCGGGTTGCGGCCCCCCTGACCGGGGCGGCACGGGGTGCGCCGTAGGGGCGCGGGGCGGTGTCGATCTGCGGCTGCCGCCGCGTGGGCGCGATCGGCCACCGATGGCCCGCAGCCGACGTGCTACCCCGCGCCCCTACGGGGCACCGCATGATCCGCCGGGCAGGCCCTAGCGGCCGCTTCGCGGCGGGGGCGGGGGCCCTTCCGGCGGGGGCGGGGGCGCCTGCCAGCCGTACCGCTGCGGCTCGCGCCGCGGCCGCGGCGGCGGGGGCGCCTTCGCCGTCTGCGTCGGGGCCCCGAAGGCGCCCCCCTGCAGGTAGGGGTTGGTCTCCTCGCGGGCCGGCCGGTACCCCGGCGACGGGTTGTACGGCCCGGGGGCGTACGCCGCGTCCGGGTACGCCCGCGCCGCGTGCCGTACCGCCCGCCGGCCCGCCGCCCCCGCCGCGCACGCCAGCAGCGCCCCGGCCGTGCCGGCGCCCAGCCCCCACGCGGCGCCCAGGCCGGCGGCCGCCGGCAGGTCGCCGGTCAGCTGCAGCCCTGCCCCGGCCGCGTCGATGCCGAGGACGGACAGGCCCGCGTCCGCCCGCAGCCGTACGGCGGCCACCAGCAGCACCAGCGCCACCGCCGTGGCGGCGCCCAGCCACAGCCCGCAGCGCACCGCGTACGCCCCCGCCCGTGCGTCCTCGCGCGGCGTGCGCACCGCGGTGAGCACGCCCGCGGTGAGCATCAGCAGCACGCAGCCGGCCGGCAGCAGCCACACCGCCGACTCGAGGTCGGCGAGGCGGCCCACGGTCACCGGCAGGTCCGTCCCGGCGCGCAGCAGGTCGTCCAGGGGGTGCGGCAGCATCTGCAGCAGGGAACCGGTGGCCGCGCCGTGGAAGGGCACGAAGAGCCCGAGGGGGACGCCCAGCCACACCCCGTTGGGGGCGCCCAGCAGGGCGGCGCCGAGCACCCGCCGCGGATGGTCGTCGCCGGCCGCCGCGACCACGGCGGCCGCGAGGCCGGCGGCGACGGCCAGGAGCAGCACCGTCCGCAGGGCCGAGACGGCCGGGCGCACCGTGCGGTGGGCGGCCCGCAGGGCGGGCGGCAGGGGGGCCCGGCGGGCGCCGGCGAGGGTGACGAGCAGGACGCCGGTCACCCAGGCCAGCCCGCCGAGGAGGGAGGGGCCGGTGCGGACGGAGAAGCCGACGGACGCCTTGGCGTCGGCGAGCCCGGCGAGCCGGTCCGGCAGGCCGCCGCCGATGTTCCCGATGTCCCCGAGGCCGGGAATGTCCAGCCCGGTGCCGCCCGGTCCGCCGCCGAGGCCGAGCGCGGCGCCGTCGAAGGTGACGGTGGAGGAGCCGGCCCAGGCGAGCAGCCCCAGGACGAGCAGGAAGAGGACGACGACCGCCCCCGCGCGGGCGGCGAGTTCGAGGCCGGGCACGACGGGGCCCGCGGCGCGCAGCGAGCGGGCCGTGACCCAGCCCAGCAGCAGCGCCCCCACCAGCCCGACGCCCAACGGGGCGATGTCGATGGTGGTGTGCGCCCCCGCGCCCGTCAGCCCGAATGCTTCGACCGAGCCGGAGGGGGTGACGGAGCCGCCGACCGCCAGCACCACCACGGCCGCGGTCATCGGGCCGAGCGAGCCGGCCGCGTCCGCGCCCAGCAGGTGCAGCCCGGCCGCCGCGACGCCGGCCATCGCGAGGAAGGCCCAGCTGACCCCGGCCACCGCGGTCAGTACGAGATCGGCGCCGCGCCCCGCACGGCCGCCGCTGGTCATGGTCATCACGGCCCCCCGCCTCCACGCACCGGTTGCCCGGGATGGTCGTGGTCCGTGCGCATCCACCGCATCCGTGGGCGATTCCTACTGTCGGGGCGGGTTCGGCGCCGGTCAACGGGGCCTGTTACAGGGCCGGTACACCTCAGGGGCGCTCCCGACTTTTGGTTGGGGGACTGCGCCTGAAATAGTTCCTCCCGATGTTCGCCATCCCTAGACTCCCCGTGCAGGGGGCTCATCGGGGGACAAGTAGTGGGGCGTGGAGTGCCGGAACTCGTACTGGAATTGAATGGACAGACCTGGGCGCTGGATCCGTCCAGGTCGTACACCCTGGGTCGTGACCCGCAGGGTGACATGGTGCTGGAGGACGCCCGAGTCTCCTGGCGGCACGCCACCATCCGCTGGAACGGGCGCAGCTGGGTCCTGGAGGACCACGGCAGCACCAACGGCACCTACGTGCAGGGGCAGCGGATCCACCAGCTGGAGCTCGGCCCGGGCGCGGCCGTGCACCTGGGCAACGCCACCGACGGCCCGCGGATGAGCCTCTCGGCCGCGGCGGCCCCGGCCGCTCCGGCAGCGGACATCTACAGCGCCCAGACGGCGATCGCTCCTCCGCTGCACCAGCAGGGCCCGCCGCCGCAGCAGTACCAGCAGCCCCAGCACGGCGGCGCCGGCCAGGGCTGGCCGGGCCAGCAGTACCAGCAGCCCGCGCAGGCGCAGGGCGGCTGGCAGCAGCCGCACCAGCCGCACCAGCCGTACGTGCCGCAGCAGGCGCAGCCCGAGCAGGGTTCCGCCGGGGCACCGCCGGTCTACGGCGACCGCAGCCCGACGAGCTTCCACCAGATGGCGGTCGGCCGGGTCATGCGCATCGGTCGTGCCCTGGACAACGAGCTGGTCGTCTCCGACCTGCAGGTCTCCCGCCACCACGCGGAGTTCCGGGCCACCAGCGACGGCCGCTTCGAGATCGTCGACCTCGGCAGCCACAACGGCACCTATGTCAACGGTCAGCCGGTCAGCCGGCAGATCATCGGCCCCCAGGACACCGTCGGTGTCGGTCACTCCACCTTCCGTCTGGTGGGTGACCGCCTCGAGGAGTTCGTCGACACCGGTGACGTCTCCTTCTCCGCCCGCCACCTGACGGTCACGGTCGACGGCGGCAAGCAGATCCTCAAGGACGTCTCCTTCGGCGTCCCGGAGAAGTCGCTGATCGCCGTCATCGGCCCCTCCGGCTCGGGCAAGTCGACCCTGCTCAAGGCGCTCACCGGCTACCGCCCGGCCAACCAGGGCGACGTCCTCTACGACAACCGCAACCTGTACAAGCAGTTCGCCGAGCTGCGCCAGCGCATCGGTCTGGTCCCGCAGGACGACATCCTGCACAAGGACCTCACCATCCGTAAGGCGCTGCGCTACGCGGCCAAGCTCCGCTTCCCCGGCGACACCGCGACCTCCGAGCGCGAGGCGCGCATCGACGAGGTGCTGCGCGAGCTCAAGCTCGACATCCACAAGGACAAGAAGATCACCGCCCTGTCCGGCGGCCAGCGCAAGCGTGTCTCGGTGGCCCTGGAGCTGCTGACCAAGCCGTCGCTGATCTTCCTGGACGAGCCCACCTCCGGCCTCGACCCGGGCATGGACCGCGACGTGATGCAGCTGCTGCGCGGCCTGGCCGACGACGGCCGTACGGTCCTGGTGGTCACCCACTCCGTGGCCGAGCTCGCACTGTGCGACAAGCTGCTGGTGATGGCGCCCGGCGGCGCGGTGGCCTACTTCGGCCCGCCCGAGGAGGCGCTGAACTTCTTCGGCTACGAGACCTGGGCCGACGTCTTCTCCGCCTTCGAGAACTACCGCGACTACGACTGGTCGGGCCGCTGGAAGGGCTCGCAGCACTACCAGATGTACGCGGCCGACATCGACGCCGTCGCCCCGCAGTCGGTGCACGTCCAGCCGCAGATGGTGCGCCCGCCGGTGCCGCAGAGCTGGATGTCGCAGCTGTGGACGCTGATGCGCCGCTACGTGTCGGTCATCGCCTCCGACCGCGGCTTCCTGGGCCTGATGCTCGCCCTGCCCGCGGTGCTCGGCGGCGTCAGCACGCTGATCCCCTCCGACTTCGGTCTCGGTGCGCCCACCAAGGGCCACTTCAACCAGGACGCCGGCACGATCATGCTGATCCTCGCGGTCGGCATGTGCTTCTCCGGCGCGGCCAACTCCGTCCGTGAGTTGATCAAGGAACGGGTCATCTACGAACGGGAACGCGCCGTCGGCCTGTCCCGGACCGCCTACCTGATGTCCAAGGTGATCGTCCTGGGACTGATCACCGCGGTGCAGGGCGCCATGATCTGCGCCATCGGCTTCTCGGCCCGCAAGCTGCCCGAGCACGGCCTGGTGCTGAAGAACCTGCCCGCCGTCGAGCTGTGCCTGGTGATCATCGCCCTCGGCTTCACCTGCATGATGATCGGCCTCGTGATCTCCTCGCTGGTGAAGACCACCGAGAAGACCATGCCGCTGCTGGTCATGTTCGCCATCGTCCAGGTCGTCTTCACCGGCATCCTGTTCAAGATCTACAACTCGCCGGGCATCGAGCAGGTCGCCTGGCTGATGCCGGCCCGCTGGGCCATCGCCGGCGCCGGCACCACGCTGGACCTCTCGCACGTCATGGCCCCCTTCGACAAGGGCGACCCCACCAACCTCGACCCGCTGTGGGCGCACTCGGTCTCCCAGTGGGGCATCGACATCACCGCGCTCGTGGCCATCGGCGTCGTCTGCGGCTTCGCCGTCGTCCGCCTGCTGCGCCGCCACGAGCCGGAGGTCATGCGCAAGTAGGGCCCGGGAGGCCCTGCCGGACACGCCGAAGGGCGGCACCCGTGATGCGGGTGCCGCCCTTCGGCGTGCTGCAAGCGTGCGGAAGACGTCAGTACGCGGAGTTGACGTTGTCCATGGAGCCGTAGACCTTCGCCGCGTAGTTGCAGGCGGCGGTGATGTTGGCGACCGGGTCGTAGATGTCCCAGGAGGTGCCCTCGACGTGGTACGCCTTGAAGGTCGGGTCGATCACCTGGAGCAGGCCCTTGGAGGGGATGCCCTTGGCGGCGTTGGAGTCCCAGAGGTTGATGGCCTTCGGGTTGCCGGTCGACTCCCGCATGATGTTGCGGTAGATGCCGTTGTAGCTGCCCGGGATGCCCTTGGCCTTCATGATGTCCAGGGACTCGCGGATCCAGCCGTCGAGGTTGTTGGCGTAGGTCTTGGGCGCCGGGGCGGCGGGGGCGGCCTGGGCGGCCTCGACCGGCTTGCGCTCGGCCGAGCGGCTCGCGGCCTCCTTCTCGGCGCGCTCCTTGTCGGCCTTGGCCTTGGCGGCCGCCTCGGCGTCCGCCTTCTTCTTGGCCTCGGCCTGCGCCTTCGCCTTCTGGGCGGCGGCGTCGGTCTGCTTGCTCAGCTCCTGCTGCTGCGTCTCGCCGAACGCGGCGGCGTTCCACGCGACGGGCTTGACGGCGGCGGCCTGGTCGCCCTCGGCGGCGGCCGGGACGACGGCGTACGCCAGGGCGGCGATGCCGGCGGCGGCGACGCCCGCGGCGGAGAGCTTGTGGACCTTGGTCAGACGGGTATAGCCGGAGATGGGGGAGCGCATGCTGAGCTGAACCTCTTCCAATCGCGTGAGTCGCAGGCCCGTCCTGGCACGGATGTGGCGCGAAAGAAGCGCCGTCCCTCGGTTGGCGGCGCCATGCGACGCGGCAATTCTTAGCGGCCGTAAATACGGCTGGCAAAGGTCCTTCGTACTATCCGGCTTCGTTGCGGTGCGCACGCCAGAGGCGCCCCCGGAGGGGCGCCCCAGCAGTTGGCAGCGCTTCTTAAGCGCTGTTTACGCGTCCACTATGCCGCTTCGTACGTGATGTGCGTCCCATGAGCGGGCTCACACCGGGAGCGCTCCCGGGTCACCCGGTGTGCCCGCCTCCGTACGATGTGTTTGCGATCAGAAACGCTAGATCAGGAACGCTTGATCAAAATTCCACCAGTACTTGGTCGAGGCTCTTGCGCACCAGGTCCGGGACCGTGCAGTCCGGCGCCGGATAGCCCACCGGCACCACCGCGAACGCCTTCTCGTTCACCGGCCGGCCCAGCACCTCCCCCAGGAAGCGCATCGGGCTGGGCGTGTGCACCAGGGCCGCCAGCCCCGCCAGGTGCAGCGCGGTCAGCAGCATGCCGACGGCGATGCCCACGGACTCGTCCACGTAGTAGTGCTTGCGCCGCTCCCCGTCCTCGCCCAGCCAGTACCGCTGCTGGAAGACCACGATCAGGGCGGGCGCGTCCGTCAGGTGCGGCTTGACCTCGTCCGTGCCCAGCGGCCGCAGCGCCGCCAGCCACTCCTCGCCCAGCCGCCCCGCGTACGAGCGCTGCTCCTCCTCCTCGGCCGCCTCCCGGATCCGCCGCCGCACCTCGGCGTCCTTGACCAGCACGAACGTCCACGGCTGCTGGTGCGCCCCGGACGGCGCCGTCGCCGCGCACGCGATCGCGTCCCGGACCACCTGCTCGGGCACCGGATCGGAGGAGAACTGCCGCACGGTCCGGCGACGCCCCATCCGCTGCCTCAGCTCGGCCGCGCGGGCCAGCGACTCCTCGACGGGCATCCGCTCGGGGCGGTAGGGCACGGGCCGGTAAGGAGCGCCGTGCGTGGGCGTCCACTGCGTTGGTATAGACATGACCGGAGTCTGCCCGGGACGCCTCCCGGCCAGTCCGACCCGGCCGGCCTAGGGCCTGTCCGGCGGATCATGCAGTGCCCCGTAAGGGGCGCGGGGAACTGCGCGATCAGCCGGCGACGGCCTGCAGCTGACACGCCACCCCGGGGTCCGGGCCATCTGCGGGTGCGCGGTGGCTTGTCGCGCAGTTCCCCGCGCCCCTTACGGGGCGCCGTGGTGGCGCGTGACGAGGATCCGCCGGACACGGCCTAGGCCCGCAGGACCAGGACCGGCCCCCCGCAGGCCCGATCCGCGCCCCGCGGCGGCTCGGTACGGTGCGCACATGACCAACGGCCCCCGCTCCGGCCTCACGGCCGTGAGCACCGCACTCCTCGCCATGAGCAGACACCTGGAGGTGCGCGAGGTCCTGCAGACCATCGTCGCCTCCGCCCGCGAGCTCCTCGACGCCCGCTATGCCGCCCTCGGCGTCCCCGACGACCACGGCGGCTTCGCCCAGTTCGTCGTCGACGGCGTCACCGACGAGGAATGGAAGGCCATCGGCCCGCTGCCCCGCCAGCACGGCATCCTCGCCTCCATGCTCCAGGACGCCACCCCCCAGCGCCTGGACGACGTCCGCAAGGACCCCCGCTTCGGCGGCTGGCCGGACGCCCACCCCGACATGCGCGACTTCCTCGGCATGCCCGTCGCCGACGGCGAGGAGATCCTCGGCGCCCTCTTCCTGGCCAACAAGAACTGCCCCGACCCCGCCGGCGGCTGCGCCTTCACCGCCGAGGACGAGGAGCTGCTGGGCGTCCTGGCCCAGCACGCCGCCATAGCCCTCACCAACGCCCGCCTCTACGAGCGCAGCCGCGAACTGACCATCGCCGAGGAGCGCACCCGCCTCGCCCACGAGCTGCACGACGCCGTCTCACAGAAGCTGTTCTCGCTGCGCCTGACCGCCCAGGCCGCCACCGCCCTCGTCGACCGCGACCCGGCCCGCGCCAAGGACGCCCTGGGCGAGGTGGCCCGGCTCGCCGCCGAGGCCGCCGACGAGCTGCGCGCCGCCGTCGTCGAGCTGCGCCCGGCCGGGCTGGACGAGGACGGGCTCGCCGCCACCCTGCGCGCCCAGGTCAAGGTCCTCGACCGGGCCCACGCCGCGCGCGTCACCTTCGTCACGCACGGCGTACGCGCCCTGCCGGCCGCCCAGGAGGAGGCCCTGCTGCGCGTGGCCCAGGAGGCGCTGCACAATGCCCTGCGGCATTCGGGAGCCGGCCGCGTGGAGGTCGCCCTCACCCGGCTCGGCCCCGGCGCCGCCCTGCGCGTCAGCGACGACGGACGCGGCTTCGACCCCTCCGCCGTCCGCAGGGCCGGCCGTCACCTGGGTCTGGTCTCCATGCGCGACCGGGCCCACGGGGTGGGCGGCCGGCTGACCGTCGACTCCGAGCCCGGCAAGGGGACCACGATCGAAATGGAGGTGCCCGGTGGCTGACACGTCCGGCCGGGAGCCCGGGGGGCGTCCCCCGGGAAAGCACGGCATCAAGGTTCTGCTGGTGGACGACCACCAGGTGGTCCGCCGCGGCCTGCGCACCTTTCTGGAGGTGCAGGACGACATCGAGGTCGTCGGCGAGGCCGCCGACGGCGCCGAGGGCGTCGAGCAGGCCGAGCAGCTGCGCCCCGACGTCGTCCTGATGGACGTGAAGATGCCCGGCATGGACGGCATCGAGGCCCTGCGCCGGCTGCGCGAGCTCGGCAACGCCGCCCGGGTGCTCGTCGTGACCAGCTTCACCGAACAGCGCACCGTGATCCCCGCGCTGCGCGCCGGCGCGGCCGGCTACGTCTACAAGGACGTCGACCCCGACGCCCTGGCCGGGGCCATCCGGTCGGTGCACGCCGGGCACGTGCTGCTGCAGCCGGAGGTCGCCGACGTCCTGCTGGCGCAGGAGGAGACCGGCGGCGGCCAGGGCCGGAGCAACGGGCTGACCGAGCGGGAGCGCGAGGTGCTGACGCTGATCGCCGACGGGCGCTCGAACCGGGAGATCGCCCGGGCCCTGGTGCTGTCGGAGAAGACGGTCAAGACCCACGTCTCCAACATCCTGATGAAGCTCGACCTCGCCGACCGTACGCAGGCGGCCCTGTGGGCCGTGCGGCACGGGATGGGGGCCTGAAGGACGCCGTGGCGCCGCGATCAGCGCGCCGACCGGAGATTCATGCGGTCGTGTGATAACCGGCCCGGTGGCGCAACCCGAATGGCCCAGGCCCGTTCTCCATGGCGTAACCGCGGCGGCTGGCCGTGGCGACACTCTGGCAATACACCAGGAAGGTCATAGGAAGAGTGAACAACATCAAGAAGGCCGCTGCTGTCACGCTCGCCGTCGGCGGTCTCGCCCTCGCCGGTGCGGGTGCGGCCTCCGCCCACGGGCAGGCCCAGGCCGAGTCGAAGGGCAACCCGGGCGTGGCCTCGGGCAACGTCGTGCAGGTGCCGGTGAAGGTCGCGACGAACGCGTGCGGCAACACCGTCAGCGTGGTGGGCCTGCTCAACGGCACGCACGGCAACCTCTGCGTCAACGAGTAATCAGCTGCTCCCGCCCCCGGGCGTCGGCTCCGCACCCGGCGGAGCCGACATCCGGGTGGTGGTCAATCGTCCAAAAGAGGGCAAACACCGTCGATGGCCGTGCCGTCGGCGGTTCATTGGCGTTCATCGGTACAGGGCCCCGTGGCAGGGGTCGACAAGGTCAGTCATCAGAAGGAAGACCACCACATGAACAGTGCCAAGAAGGCCGCCCTCGCTCTCGCCGCGGCCGGCGTTGCCCTCGGTGCCACCGTCGTACCCGCCGCCGCCACCGACGACGACTTCAGCGGGGCGGGGGCCTCGGGCGTCGCCACCGGCTCGCCGGGTGTCGTCTCGGGCAACGTCATCCAGATCCCGATCGACATCCCCATCAACCTCTGCGGCAACACCATCGACATCATCGGGCTGCTCAACCCGACGTTCGGCAACACCTGCATCACCAACCCCCCGCGCGAGCACGTCCGCATCACCGAGCACGAGCACCACGGCGGCCACCACGACGAGGGCCGTCACCACGACCGCGACCGTCACTGACGACGAGGCGCGTACGCAACGGCGAGGCCCCGCGGACAGCAGTCCGCGGGGCCTTCCCGCGCCCGGTGTCAGTCCCGGCGCCGCTCCCGCTCCTCCACGATCGCGTTGTACGCCGCCACCCGGGCCCGCCGCGCCGTGCGCTCCACCGGCCGCAGCGCCGCGGCCCGCGCCGCGATCTGCGAGGCGCTCACCGCCGCACCGTGCTCGCGGCCCTCGCGGTCGCCGGGCTCGTACGCGATGGCGATCAGCGCCCCCACCCGCTGGGCCAGCTCCAGCACCCGTGCCGCCCGCGGCGGGTAGCCCGGCGCCAGCACCTCGCGGCCGCGCTCCGCCCGCGCCCGGTACGCCTCCAGAGCTGCCTGGGCCACCGGGCCCGAACCGGCCACGTCCAGCCGGGTGAGCACCTCCGTCGCCTCCCGCAGGGCCTCGGCCAGCTCCCGCTCCGCCTCCGAGAGCGTCGGCGTGTCCGCCGGCGGGGTGTCCCGCACGGGCAGGCAGTGCCACTCCACCTCGGTGTGCACATCGCCCTCGGGCCCGGCCTCGCGCACCTCCGGCACCAGGCCCAGCCCGGCGCCGACGGCGATCACCGCCTCCTCGGCCTCCATCGCCCGGGCGTTGAACTCCGGCGGCCCGCTCAGGCCCAGGGGGTGTCCGGGCACCGGCAGCGCCAGGCGCAGCCCCGTCGCCCCCAGGGCGCGCAGCCGGCCCAGCGCCAGGGTCAGGCCGACCGGGCCCGCCTCGCCCGGCAGGCCGGTCACGCGGTGGACCGCGTCACGTCCGGTGATGCGGTGGGCGGCGTCGTCCGGGGCGGCAAATCCGGCAAGCAGGGCATTTCCCCACGCGGTGAGGCGTCCTGAGCGGTGTTCGTCGAGCATGGCCACCAGCCTAAGGACTGCCATCCGCGACCAGTGGCGTAGGTTTTCTCTGGGGGTCACCCCAGGGGACTGCGCCGACAGGCGCAAGCGACGACGCGACTGCAATGGGAGACAAGGCGCTCATGAGCGATGTGCTGGAACTGGTGGACGTATCCGTGGTCCGCGAGGGCCGGGCTCTGGTGGACCAGGTCTCCTGGTCGGTCAAGGAGGGCGAGCGCTGGGTGATCCTCGGCCCGAACGGCGCCGGCAAGACCACCCTGCTCAACGTCGCCTCCAGCTACCTCTTCCCGACCAAGGGCACCGCCACCATCCTCGGCGAGAAGCTCGGCTCCGTCGACGTCTTCGAGCTGCGCCCGCGCATCGGCATGGCCGGCATCGCCCTGGCCGACAAGCTGCCGCGCAGCCAGACCGTGCTGCAGACCGTCCTCACCGCCGCCTACGGCATGACCGCCACCTGGCAGGAGGACTACGAGGAGGTCGACGAGCAGCGCGCCCGCGCCTTCCTCGACGTCCTGGGCATGACCGACTTCCTCGACCGCAAGTTCGGCACCCTCTCCGAGGGCGAGCGCAAGCGCACCCTCATCGCCCGCGCGATGATGACCGACCCCGAGCTGCTGATGCTCGACGAGCCCGCCGCCGGCCTCGACCTCGGCGGCCGCGAGGACCTGGTGCGCCGCCTCGGCCGGCTCGCCCGTGACCCGCTCGCCCCCTCGATGGTCATGGTCACCCACCACGTCGAGGAGATCGCCCCCGGCTTCACCCACGTCCTGATGATCCGCCAGGGCAAGGTGCTCACCGCCGGCCCCATCGAGCTCGAGCTCACCTCCCGCAACCTCTCGCACTGCTTCGGCCTGCCGCTGGTCGTCGAGCAGCGCGGCGACCGCTGGACCGCCCAGGGCCTGCCCCTGTCCTGACCCCCCGCACGTCCCGCCGGCCCGGGCGATCCGGGCCGGCGGACGGAGCCCGGCGCGGCCCTCGCGCCCTGTCCGCCGAGCCGCGCACGCCCCTACCATGACCACGTGGACACGTGGGTGTGGTGGCTCGTCGCCGCCGTAGGGCTCGGCATTCCCCTGGTGGTCACCGCCATGCCGGAATTCGGCATGCTCGCGGTCGGCGCCGTCGCGGCCGCGGTCACCGCGGCCCTCCACGGCGGCGCCGTGGCCCAGTTCGTGGTCTTCGCCGTCGTCTCCGTCGCCCTCATCGCCGTCGTACGCCCCATCGCCAACCGGCAGCGCACCCAGCGCTCCGGACCGGCGATGGGCATCGACGCGCTGCGGGGCCGGCAGGCCGTCGTCCTGGAACGGGTCGACGGCAACGGCGGCCGCATCAAACTCGCCGGCGAGATCTGGTCCGCCCGCTCCCTGGACGCCGAGCGCACCTACGAGGTGGGCCAGCACGTCGACGTCGTCGAGATCGACGGCGCCACCGCCGTCGTCCTGTGACACCGCCCGGGGCCGACGGCATGCCGACCGGACGCGCCCAACGCCTGCACGACGGCACCGTGTTCTGAAAGACTGATCAAGACCACGCACGACAACCGACGACACAGGCACGGGGAGCTGGAGCCACGATGGAACCGATCATCATCGTCCTGATCATCCTGGTGGTGCTCGTCTTCATCGCCCTCATGAAGACGGTGCAGGTCATCCCACAGGCCAGCGCCGCCATCGTGGAGCGCTTCGGCCGCTACACCCGCACCCTCAACGCGGGCCTGAACATCGTCGTCCCCTTCATCGACACCATCCGCAACCGCATCGACCTGCGCGAACAGGTCGTGCCGTTCCCGCCCCAGCCGGTCATCACGCAGGACAACCTCGTCGTCAACATCGACACCGTCATCTACTACCAGGTGACCGACGCCCGCGCCGCGACCTACGAGGTCTCCAGCTTCATCCAGGCCATCGAGCAGCTCACCGTCACCACCCTGCGCAACATCATCGGCGGCATGGACCTGGAGCGCACCCTCACCTCCCGCGAGGAGATCAACGCCGCCCTGCGCGGCGTCCTCGACGAGGCCACCGGCAAGTGGGGCATCCGCGTCAACCGCGTCGAGCTCAAGGCCATCGAGCCGCCCACCTCCATCCAGGACTCGATGGAGAAGCAGATGCGCGCCGACCGGGACAAGCGCGCCGCCATCCTCACCGCCGAGGGCATCCGCCAGTCGCAGATCCTCACCGCCGAGGGCGAGAAGCAGTCGGCCATCCTGCGCGCCGAGGGCGAGGCCCGCGCCGCCGCCCTGCGCGCCGAGGGCGAGGCCCAGGCCATCCGCACGGTCTTCGAGTCCATCCACGCCGGCGACCCCGACGAGAAGCTGCTGTCCTACCAGTACCTCCAGATGCTCCCGAAGATCGCCGAGGGCGACGCCAACAAGCTCTGGATCGTCCCCAGCGAGATCGGCGACGCCCTCAAGGGCCTCAGCGGCGCCGTCGGCAGCTTCGGCTCCCGCCCCGGCGGCGGCGGGGAGAACCCCCGGCCCGCCAAGGAGAGCCCGCGCCGCGAGCAGCCGCCCATCGACTGAGGCCCCGCCCTGCGGCAAGATCAGTGCGGCCCCCCGACCGGTCGACGGCGGGGAGGCGACACACTGATCAAAGGAGATGGCCTTGTCCATCTGGGAAGCCCTCGCGGTCTTCACCGCCGGCATCGGCGCCGGCACCATCAACACCATCGTCGGCTCGGGCACCCTGCTGACCTTCCCGGTGCTCCTCGCCACCGGCCTGCCGCCCATCACCGCGAACGTCTCCAACACCCTCGGCCTGGTCACCGGGAACATCAGCGGCGCCGTCGGCTACCGCCGCGAACTGCGCGGCCAGGGCCGCCGCATCGCCCTCTTCGGCACCACCGCCCTCGCCGGCGGCCTCACCGGCGCCGCCCTGCTGCTCGCGCTGCCCTCCTCGGCCTTCGACGCGATCGTCCCCGCGCTCATCGGCCTCGCCCTGGTGCTTGTCGTCCTCCAGCCCCGCCTCGCCCGAGCGCTCGCCCGGCGCCGGGAACGCAACGGCACCGCGGCTCCCACCGACGGCGGCCCCGCCCTCCTCGCCGGCCTGCTGCTCGCCAGCGCCTACGGCGGCTACTTCGGCGCCGCACAGGGCGTGCTCTACCTGTCCCTCATGGGCGTCCTGCTCCACGACGACCTGCAGCGCATCAACGGCCTCAAGAACATCCTCGCCGTCGTCGTCAACGGCGTCGCCGCCCTGTTCTTCGTCTTCGTCGCCCCCGTCGACTGGACGGCCGTCCTGCTCATCGCCGTCGGCTCCACCCTCGGCGGACAGCTCGGCGCCCGGCTCGGCCGCCGCCTGCCGCCCACCGCGCTGCGCGCGGTCATCGTGGTCGTCGGCATCGTCGCGATCGTCCAGATGCTGCTGAGGTAAGAGGAGAACGCTCCGGGCCCTTCCCCCGTGTCGAACAGGGCCCGGAGCGTTACGGCAGTGAGCGCGGCCGCCCGGCGTCGAAGCCGGACTCCGGCAGACGGCCGGCGCCACACACACCTGCGCGCCGAACCGCCCCCGCCACTGCGGTACCCACTGCCCGACGGCGACGTGAGCAGCCGTCAGTCCAGCAGGAACACTGTGCGATCCCGGCGCGGTGCGGCGCAACGGATTTTCCGGCCCGGCGGAGGCAGCGCCCCGTAGGGGCGCGGGGCCCTGTCGATCTGCGGCTCCGCCGCGCGGGCGCGACAAGCCACGACGCGCCCGCAGGCGAAGTGCCGTGCTGCGCCCGGGCCCCGGGGTAGCGCTTCGGCTGCGGGCCGTCGGTGGCCGATCGCGCAGTTCCCCGCGCCCCTTACGGGGCGCCGTGGCTCAGCCCCGGGCCGGGTTCTCGTACTCGCCGACCAACTGCGCCCGCCCCAGCGCGTGGAAGCGCAGGTGGAAGCCCACCACGGCCGGCGAGGCGGCCTCGTCCGGCCCCAGCTTCTCCTGGTCCACCGCGTACACCGTGAACACGTACCGGTGCGGCCCGTCCCCCGGCGGCGGCGCGGCCCCGCCGAAGTCACGCGTCCCGTAGTCGTTGCGCGCGTGCACCGCGCCCGCCGGCAGTCCCTTCATGTCACCGCTGCCCGCCCCCGCCGGAAGCTCCGTCACGTCCGCCGGGATGTCGAACAGCACCCAGTGCCAGAAACCGCTGCCCGTCGGCGCGTCCGGGTCGAAGCACGTGACGGCGAAGCTCTTCGTCCCCTCCGGGAAGCCCTCCCAGCGCAGGTGCGGCGAGACGTTGCCGGCCGCGAGCACCTGATCCTCCTTCAGTCGCGCCCCGGGAGCCACGTCGTCGCTCGCCACCTGGAACGAGGGCACCGGCGGATGAAAATCGTGGGGGAGCGGCCGTCGCTTCTGCTCGGACACCAGAAGACCTCCAATACACGCACGGACTGAAGGCGCCAGCCTAACGAGGGCCGGGCCGCCCGCACTGCGACCATATGGAGCGTGCTTCATGTACTTCGACAATTCGGACGACGCGTCATGCGCCCGCTGACCGTCCTGCTGACCGCGCTGCCCCTGCTGCTCCTGCCCGCCTGTTCGACGGGCGGTCACCACAAGGCGGAGCGCCCCAGAACCCCCGCCGCCGGCGCACCGGCCCCGGCCGGCACGCCCTCCTGGGCCAAGGGCATGAAGACCGTCTCCCGGTCCGAGCTGCCCCCCGAGGCACGCCGTACCCTCGAACTCATCGAGAAGGGCGGCCCCTTCCCGTACGACAAGGACGGCACGGTCTTCGGCAACCACGAGAACCGGCTCCCCAAACAGGCCCGCGGCTACTACCACGAGTACACCGTGCCCACCCCCGGCTCACGCACCCGCGGCGCCCGCCGCATCATCACCGGGGAGCACACCGAGCGCTACTACACCAGCGACCACTACCAGACCTTCGAAGCGGTGGTGCAACCATGACCGGCACACTGCCCGCCCCCGGCCTCCCCGCACTCCTCGCCGGCACCACGCCCCCCGGCGTCTACCGCCTGCCCCCCACCGAGGCCCCCGCCGACGCCCTCGCCCTGGCCACCGAGGCCGACTGGCGCGGCGCCCACCTGCGCCTGGACGGCGTCCACGACAAGGCCGCCTTCCTCGACGCCTGCGCCCGCGACCTCGACCTGCCCGACTGGTTCGGCCGCAACTGGGACGCCCTGGCCGACTGCCTCACCGACCTCTCCTGGTGGCGCGAGACCGGAAAACCGCACGGCTACCTGCTGCTGGCGGAGGACTGGGGCACCTTCCACAAGTCCGCCCCCGCCGACGCCCGCACCGCGGAGGCGATCCTCACCGACGCCGTCGACTACTGGGCCGAGAGCGACTCCCCGCTGGCCGTGATCCTCGCCTGAGCCGAAGGCCCGAGCCGTACGCCGTCGCGAGCCGGCAGCCGGCCGGGGCGGTGGACCCGCCCCGGCCCCGCGATCACAGGCAGTCGGTCACAAGCAGTCGATCACAGCCAGTTGCGCTTGCCGCCCACCTCGGCCAGCCACTGGTGCAGATAGGCCGCCCAGTCCGTCTGCCCGTACGTCTGCAGGTCCACCGTGAACGAGCGGTACGTGTCGCTGCCCGAGCCGAACAGCCCCGGCTTCTTGTCCATCTCCAGCACCACGTCCATCTGCCGGTCGTCGGCCACGAACGACAGCTCCACCTCGTTCAGCCCCCGGTACTGCGCCGGCGCGTGGAACTCGATCTCCTGGTAGAACGGCAGCCGCTGCCGCGTCCCACTGATGTGCCCCCGCTCCAGGTCCGCCGCCTTGAACGCGAAGCCCAGCTGCCCGAAGGCGTCCAGGATCGCCTGCTGGGCCGGCAGGGGGTGCACGTTCACCGGATCGAGATCACTGGAATCCACCGCCCGGGCGATGGCCAGGTGCGTGGTCACCCCCACCGCCATCCCGGTCAGGTGCCGCCCCAGGAACACCGTCACCGGCGTCTCCCACGGCACCTCCAGCGCGAACGGTACCGTGTGCACCGCACCCGGCTGCACCTCGAACGCCCCGCCCAGACGCACCCGGGTGAACTCGACGTCCTGCTTGTACTCCCCGTCGTCGCCCTCGACCTCGACCCGGGCCTGCAGACCGACCGACAGGCCCTCGATCTGCTGCGCGACCGTCCCGCCCTGGATGCGCACCTCGCCCTGGACCACGCCGCCGGGCACCACGTTCTCCTCGAACAGCACCGTCTCGACGGACGCGCCGCCGGCCCCCAGGCTCGCCAGCAGCTTCTTGAACACCATCGTCATCCCTCCCGGAACCGTTTCCCGGTCCCTTCCACTACGCTCGACCGGCATGATCTGCGCGCCTGACCGTATGCCACTGCCCCGGGACTTCTTCGACCGTCCCGTCCTGGAAGTCGCCCCCGAGCTGCTCGGCCGCACCCTCGTCCGCACCCTGCCCGAAGGCCGCATCGAACTGCGCATCACCGAGGTCGAGGCCTACGCCGGCGAGGCCGACCCCGGCTCGCACGCCTTCCGGGGCCGCACGGAACGCAACGCCTCGATGTTCGGCCCGCCCGGCCACGCCTACGTCTACTTCATCTACGGGATGTGGTTCAGCCTGAACCTCGTCTGCGGCCCCGAGGGCCACGCCAGCGGTGTCCTGCTGCGCGGCGGCGAAGTGATCGAGGGCGTCGACCTCGCCCGCGCCCGCCGCCCCAAGGCCCGCCAGGACCGCGACCTCGCCCGCGGCCCCGCCCGCCTGGCCACGGCCCTCGACGTCGACCGAGCGCTCAACGGCACCGACCTGTGCGCCGGCGACGGCGCCCCCCTGTCCGTCCTCGCCGGCACCCCCGTCACCCCCGACCAGGTACGCAGCGGCCCCCGGGTGGGAGTCGGCGGCGACGGCGCCCACCACCCCTGGCGCTTCTGGACGGACGGCGACCCCACGGTCAGCCAGTACCGCCCACACGTACCCCGCGACCGGTCCCGGACACGCGGCAAAGCCGGAGCTTGACTCTGCGGCGGCGAAGACCTAACGTAGGCAAGCCGCTTGAGACGGAGCCGCGCCGTGGGTGCGGACCGTTGGACGGCACAACCACTACTCCACGAGGACTATCCCGGACCGGGATGTGTTTCGCTGCGTCGAAAGCCGCATCGAAATGCGTGCCGCTCGACTCCGATTAGGAGCCGCCGGAGAAAGCCGCTAAAGTAGTGGACACCCCGCCGACAGGGGAATCGGAAAAGGTTTTCGAGCCGGAAACGGAACGGAAAGCGATCTGATAGAGTCGGAACACGAAATACCGAAGGGAAGCGCCCGGAGGGCCCGGTGAAACGGGACCGAAGGAAGCGTCCGTTCCTTGAGAACTCAACAGCGTGCCAAAAGTCAACGCCAGATATGTTGACACCCCGTCCATCATCACGGTGGATGAGGTTCCTTTAAAAGTCCTTCCGTAAGGAAGGCGCAC